>JANOWR010000046.1:0-27393 GCA_031417995.1 Polaromonas sp.
AACCCGGCCGCCATCAAGGCGTTTTTGCTGGCCTTTACCAAAGGCGCAAAAGACGTGATGGCCAATCCGGCAGCCGCCATCAATGACGTGAAAGCGCGTGACGGCATCATCAACGTGGCGCTTGAAACCCGCCGCCTGCAACTTGCCATTGACACCGTCATCAACAGCCCGGACGCACGCGCCGAAGGTTTTGGCCAGCTCAAGGGCCCGCGCCTGTCGCTGATGGCATCGCAGGTCTCAGATGCATTTGCCACCAAGTCACGTGTAAACGCAGATGCGGTATGGAATGGTTCATTTTTGCCCTCAGTGGCTGAGCTGAACGTGTTGCCCAGGAAGTAAATCAAATCGCTATTTATTTGATAGCTGCTTTCGCCCGAATCCATTGGGCCAGAGCCACTTTTTATAGCTAAATTCGGCTCAAAATGACCCAAACTGCCACTGAAAACAACTTTGTAGACTTCTCCAACGTCTGGCTGGCCTACAACGAGGAGTTTTTGGCCAAAAAGCAGTTTGCGGTCGAGGCGATTGACTTGCAGGTCAAGCAGGGCGAGTTCATTGCCATCGTCGGGCCGTCGGGTTGCGGCAAGTCCACCTTCATGAAGCTGGCCACGGGCCTGAAAATGCCGTCGATTGGCAAAATCCTGATCGATGGTCAGCCTGTGACCGGGCCACTCAAAATCTCGGGCATGGCGTTTCAGGCACCGTCGCTGCTGCCGTGGCGCACCACGCTTGACAACGTGCTGCTGCCGCTTGAGATTGTGGAGCCGTACCGTAGCAACTTCAAAGCCAAACGCAAAGAGTACGAGGAGCGTGCGCTCAAGCTGCTTGAAAGCGTGGGGCTGGCGGGCTATGGCGACAAGTTTCCGTGGCAGTTGTCGGGTGGCATGCAGCAACGTGCCAGCATTTGCCGGGCGCTGGTGCATGAGCCCAAAATGCTGCTGCTTGACGAGCCATTCGGCGCACTCGATGCCTTCACCCGTGAAGAGCTGTGGTGCATTTTGCGCGATCTTTGGGCGGTGCAAAAATTCAATGTGATTCTGGTCACGCACGACCTGCGCGAGTCGGTCTTTTTGGCCGACACGGTCTATGTGATGAGCAAAAGCCCGGGCCGCTTTGTCGTCAAAAAAGAAATCGACCTGCCCCGCCCACGCGACCTGGAGATCACTTACACCAAAGAGTTTTCAGACATCGTGCATGAGCTGCGTGGGCACATTGGTGCGATTCGCAAAACAGCGGCCGTGGCCTGATTGAGCAACGTTATGAACAGTAAAAAACTTCAATTCTGGGCGCCGTGGGTGCTGCTGGTTTTCATCATCGCGCTGTGGCAAATCATTTGCACAGCGTTCAAGGTGTCGGAGTTCATCTTCCCCAGCCCGCTGCGCATTGCCACCCAGACCTGGGAATACAAGGAAGTGATTCTGGGCCACGCCTGGCGCACTTACTGGGTCACCATGGCCGGGTTTGGCATTGCCATTCTGGTGGGTGTGCTGCTGGGCTTTGTGGTTGGCTCGTCGCGCCTGGCTTACGCAGCGGTCTACCCGCTGATGACGGCTTTCAACGCGCTGCCCAAAGCCGCCTTTGTACCCATTTTGGTGGTCTGGTTTGGCATCGGCATTGGCCCGGCCATCCTGACGGCCTTTTTGATCTCGTTTTTCCCCATCATGGTCAACATTGCCACCGGCCTGGCCACGCTGGAGCCTGAGCTGGAAGACGTGCTGCGCGTGCTGGGTGCCAAGCGATGGGACGTGCTGGTCAAGGTCGGCCTGCCGCGCTCCATGCCGTATTTTTATGGTTCCTTGAAGGTCGCCATCACGCTGGCATTTGTCGGCACCACCGTGAGTGAAATGACCGCCGCCAACGAAGGCATTGGTTACCTGCTGATCTCCGCCGGGTCAGCCATGCAGATGGGCCTGGCCTTTAGCGGCCTGGTGGTGGTCGGCGCCATGGCCATGGTGATGTATGAGCTGTTCAGCTACATTGAAAAGCACACCACGCAGTGGGCGCACCGCAGCTCGAACAACGAGTAAAAAGCAGTCTGAATCAGTCGCATGTCATGGCACGCCAAACTTGACCTTGATTACCGACTTGAAGCAGGTCGCACGGTAGCCCGGCACTTACACACCGGCCCACTGCGCATTTTGCAAAGCCTGTACCCGGAAGGCGACGCGATATGTCATAACGTGCTGGTGCATCCGCCGGGCGGTCTGGTGGGTGGCGACACGCTGAATTTGAAAATTCAGGTTGCACCCCGTGCGCATGGTTTGTTGACAACACCCGGCGCAACCCGCTTTTACCGATCAGAGGGTGAGACGGCATTGCAACGTACAAGCATCGACCTGGCAACCGATGCGCGCATGGAGTGGTTGCCACTGGAGGCCATTGCCTACAGCGGCTGCCTGGCTGAAAACCGTTTGAGGCTGACTTTGGCACCGGGTGCCGAACTGCTGGGCTGGGACGTGACCGCACTCGGTCTGCCGGCTGCCGACAAACCATTTGATTCGGGCCACTTTTGCCAGCACCTTGAAATGCCTGGTGTGTGGCTGGAGCGAGCCAACATCCAGGCGCGTGATGACCTGCTGCTGAACAGCCCGGTGGGCCTGGCCGGGTATCGCTGCTTTGCCACCCTGTTTTTTATGTCGGGCAGCAGACTTGACCGACAGCGCAGACAAGATGCCCTCGACGTGGCGCGCAGTGTGATCCAGAAGCACTCCCTTTGTGCAACTGCAGGCGCTACCAGCCCGGACGGCCAGGTGGTGCTGGTGCGGGTGCTGGCCCCCGTGGTCGAGCCCGCCATGGCGCTGTTGCGCGCTGTGTGGCTGGCCTGGCGCAGGCACTTATGGCAACTTGACACAGCAAGCCCGCGCATCTGGTCAACATAAACGGTACGGCAGGCGCTGTCCTACAGCTTTAAGGCCAAGCCAAACACTGCGCTGGTAACTTTGACTGTCACCACAAGGGCAAATGCGTTTCTAGACTTGATTTATCGGTCCACTCAATTTTGATTGTTTGTTTATTTTGCAAGGAGTGGCGCAACCGAATTCAGGAGTTTGAACATGAACGCACCTACCCCATTCAAGCTGAGCCGTCTCAGCAAAAGCGCTGCAATGTTGGCCTTCACCGCGTTGCTGGCGATGTCAGCAACAGCACAAATAGCATCTGGCACCACGGGCATTGATGCCACCGGTAATGCCGCCAGCGAAATGGCTGCCTGTAACAACGGCACCACGCAGCAAAGCCGTGAAACCTGCATCACAGAAGTGCGCAACGCCAACGCAGCCAAACGCGCTGGCCAGATTGACAACGCAGGTGGGCAGTTTGGCGCAAATGCCATGCAGCGTTGCAATGTATTGCAAGGCGAAGACAAGATAGCTTGCGAAGCCCGCGTAGCTGGTTATGGCAGCCCACAGGGCAGCGTAGCCGGTGGGGGCGTCATCACACAAGTGGAAACCGTGGTGGTGCCCAAAAGCACTGAGGTGATCAACATTCAACCGCAAACCAGCTCGGACGCCATCATTGTGATCCCGGCAAAATAATCGCCAGCAGATCTGCTTAAAACTCCGCTATGCGGGCGTGATGAACGCCACAGATGGAGCTATGCAGAAAAAACCGTCAAGAAGATTTGACGGTTTTTTTTATCCTTTGGCCATGAGATTGTCTCCAACAGGCGTACCTGCACTCTTGCAGGCCAGGCCAATGCACTGGTTTTTTGCCATCAAATTCAATCGTACCGGTTTTGATGCGCACCATGCCCATCATTGACTTGGGCAAGGTCGTTTTTCCCACACCCACCTGTCCCACCAGCCTACAGCGCCAGCACACCACGCAAGGCATATTTACTGGTGCATTTCTATTGCCTTCCCACTTTGAAAGAAAAAATCATGAACAGCATCATTTACATCGTCGGTCTGGTGGTCATCATTGGCGTAATTCTGTCTTACTTCGGTTTTCGCTGATCAGCTAACCCGGGGGGGGTGGTTTGGGTCAGGCTGCTACCAATGTGCTGGTTAACACCAAACGTAACGACAAGCATCGGTTCGTATAGGCTATGTAAACGCGTGAAAAGTCCTGCAAAGTCGCTGGCACAAAAGCGCTGGGTGGGTTGAAATCATGAACTAAAAGCCGTGAAGCCGCGAAGTAACAGCCATAACAATATCAAGGGAAAACATGACCACCGCCACGACAAAAACCTCAGGGTTTGAAAAAACACCTTCAACTCTGGCCGCCTATTTGTTTTACGCGGGCGGCGTACTTCTTGCTGCTGCCTGCGCCGCCATACTGATAGGTGCTTGCGCAGCACGTGCACAAACCGTTCCAGGCGCCAAACCCACGTTATCCACATCACCCGTGCCAGCGGCTACCGCATCCGACGCGGCCGAAGCACCTGTAGCAGCATCTTCAGCACCATCGCCTGCGAAAGCTGCACCAAGGTACAGCGCCAAAGACATCGAGCGTGCTTTTGGTTTTATTGATGCCAACAAAGACAGCAAAATCTCCCGCGAGGAAGCCTCGGGCTTTCGCAACGTTGCCAAATACTATGATGCTGCCGACATCAACAAAGACGGTGCGCTGTCGCTGGACGAATTTGCCAGCGCATTGAACAGACCCTGAGCCTCTTGAAGCACGTCAAGCCGGGCGGTTGCGATAATGGGATGATGTCGCCAAAAAGCCCCACTTGAACTTGAAATACCAGGTGAGCGTTCGCGCCCTGTGCAACTTCACCGCCAAGCACGGCGACCTCGACTTGCGCTTTACGCCCTCGCCTTCTGCGCAAGAAGGCATGACGGGCCACGCGCTCGTGGCGTCGCGCCGGGACGCCATTTACCAGTCTGAAGTAGGCCTGGAAGGTGACTACAAAACGCTTTGCGTACGCGGCCGTGCCGATGGCTATGACCCTGCCAACAACCAGCTGGAAGAAGTCAAAACCTATCGCGGCGACCTGCACAACATGGCCGACAACAAACGCCATTTGCATTGGGCGCAGGTCAAAATTTATGGCTGGCTTTTATGCAAAGTTAAGGGCTTAAACGACATCAACCTGGCGCTGGTGTACTTTGACATTGCCAGCACGCAAGAAACATCGCTGGTTGAACACTTCAGCGCTGCGACATTAAAAGAATATTTTGAAACGCAGTGCGAGCTGTTTTTAGCCTGGGCTGAGCGTGAACTGGCGCACCGCACTGCGCGAGACCTGGCACTGGACGCCCTGGCCTTCCCGCACGCCACCTTCAGGCCCGGCCAGCGCGAACTGGCCGAGGCGGTTTATAAAACCGCCAGCAATGGCAAATGCCTGATGGCCCAGGCCACGACGGGCATTGGTAAGACGATAGGCACGGTGTTCCCGCTGCTCAAGGCCATGCCCAAGCAGCGCCTGGACAAACTGTTTTTTTTAGCCGCCAAAACACCGGGCCGCAAACTGGCGCTGGATGCCCTGGCGCTGGTCAGCAGCGGCACCACCAGCCTGCCGCTGCGCGTGCTTGAGCTTGTGGCCCGAGACAAGTCATGCGAGCACCCGGACAAAGCCTGCCACGGTGATTCATGTCCGCTGGCCAAGGGCTTTTATGACCGATTGCCGCAAGCGCGTTACGCGGCCGTGCAATCTGCCAGCGAAGGCGCCCTTTGCAAAACTGCCCTGCGAGGCGTTGCCCTGAGCCACCGCGTGTGCCCCTACTACCTGGCGCAAGAGATGGTGTCCTGGGCCGATGTGTTGGTGGGTGACTACAACTATTACTTTGATCTAAGTGCCCTGCTGCACGCCTTGACCCTGAAAAACCAGTGGCGCGTGAGCGTGCTGGTCGATGAGGCGCACAACATGATTGAACGGGCGCGCAGCATGTACTCGGCGGCACTGAGCCAGGCCCAACTGCAAGCTGTGCATGCCGCAGCACCCAAGGCGGTGCGCGCGGTGCTTGACAAACTCAACCGCGCCTTCAGCGACGTGTACAAGACGCAGGTCGATGCCTTCCTGGTGGTGCAAGAACTGCCGGTTGATTTTTTAAAGACCTTGCAGTTGGCCATCACCACCATCACTGATTTTCTGGTGGCCAACCCGACGCGGGTTGACGGTGATTTGCAGGCGTTTTATTTTGAGGCGCTGCACTTTGCACGCATGGCCGATAGCTTTGGTGCGCATTCGATGTTTGACATCACACTCAATGACACGCCTGAGGCAGAAGGCAGCCTGATACAGGGCAGCCAGGGCTTCGCGACGTTGAACATCCGCAACGTGGTGCCGGCACCGTTTTTAAACCCGCGTTTTACCGCTGCCCATTCGGTTGCGCTGTTTTCAGCCACGCTCAGCCCACCGCAGTTTTATAAAGACACGCTGGGCCTGCCACTCAGCACCGCGTGGATCGATGTGCAGTCACCGTTTTCACACACCCAGCTGCGGGTCGTGGCGGTTAACAATATCTCCACCCGCTACCAGCACCGCGACCAGTCACTCGTCCCCGTTGCTAACCTGATGGCACAGCAATATGACGCAGCGCCAGGCAACTACCTGGCCTTTACCAGCAGCTACGACTACCTGCAAAAGCTGGCCCAGGTTTTCAACCAGCGCCACCCGCAAATCCCCACCTGGGCGCAAACTCGCCAGATGGACGAAGCCGGGCGCGAGCAGTTTCTTGGCCGCTTCACCACCGCATCCAGCGGCATTGGCTTTGCCGTGCTGGGCGGTGCGTTTGCCGAAGGCATCGACCTGCCCGGCCGCCGTCTGATAGGCGCTTTTATTGCCACGCTGGGGTTGCCGCAAGTTAACCCCATCAATGAGGAAATCAAAACCCGCATGGCGGCTTATTTTGATAGCCAGGATGCTGATCAAAATAAAGATGCAGACAGGGCACCGGGCGAGCGCGACAGCAAAGCCTACAACTACACCTACCTGTACCCCGGCTTGCAAAAGGTGGTGCAGGCCGCCGGCCGCGTGATACGCACCCAACAGGATGAAGGCGTGATTTATTTGATGGACGACCGCTTCACGCGGGCAGACGTCAGGCGCCTGTTGCCCAACTGGTGGCAGGTTGAGCGGCTCGTGGCTCATAACAGACCTGCTGGGCTCACCAAAGACCCCAAAAGGCCTGAAAATGCCCAAAAACCAGCATTTTTACCTGAAAAATTAGCTGTTCGCCCAATAGATTCGGGCGCAAGCAGCTACTAAAACAGTAGCATTCACTTTACACCGAACGACAACCATGACCCCTTTAAACGTCCCACCGCAACACATGGCAGCATGGTCAAAACTAGCGTGCATAGCTTTGGGTTTTGCATCGTTTACATTACCAGCCAGCGCTGCGGACACTGCGCCACCCCACCCCATCGTCGGCACCTGGAGCTGGCAGCTTTTTGCCGGCAAATGCCTTGAGACGTTGCAGTACCGCGCCGACGGCGCGATGTTAAGTACCAGTGGTGATGCGGTGACCGAATGGCGCTACACGCTCAGCGCATCGCCTGGCACAAAAGGCTTTTATAAAGTGACGGAAACATCAGTCAGGCAAAACGGTAAAAAAGACTGCTCTGGCGATGTGGTGGACGAGGCGGGCACAGACGCCGAAAAATTCATTCAGCTAAGCCCTGCAAAAGACCGTTTGCTTGTTTGCAAGACTGAATCACTGACGGCCTGTTATGGGCCGTTACAACGCGTTCAATAACAAACCCGACGACAGGGACGATCGGGAGAAGGAATCAATGAAGATTGTTTCGTTGCGTGGCATCCATGCAGTATTCAAGCAGCTCATCGAGCTCGTTGGACTTGTCAAATACCGCGTCAGACCCCAGCTCTGCGCAACGACTGCGAATGTCTTTGGTGGCGTAGTTGGTCAGCACCACCACCCTCTGGTCCGAGCTGCGGTTTTGGCAGCCTTTGAGCACCCCCAAGCCGCTGCCTTCCTTTAAAAACAAGTCAACAATCGCAAGCTGCCAGTCACCGTTGTTGGCTGATAGCCAGCGGCTGGCCTCGGTTTCAGTTTCGGCAAAACCTACAATTTTTACAGGCGCAATTTCTTCCAGTGTAGAAATCAGGTTCTCCCTGATGGTTGCGCTGTCTTCAACAAGATAGGTGATGAGTGCCATGGTGACTTTATAGTTCGTTGACTCCATACTGAGCATCATTCAAAATAACACAGCCCCATGCAACGGGCGTAGCTATAGGACGAAGCGGTTTGTAGGAGAATCGCCTGTACAGCGTGCAACTGCGAAAATACAGGGTACAAAGTCAACTTTGCACCATAACTCTGAACCGTATGCCCCAGCATGACAAACTCAAAAGGACTTTTTATGCGCTTGACGCTAATCGCCACCGCCCTGACTTTATGGGCTGCTTCCACCAGCTGGGCCCAGTCTGATGCAGCCATTGCCGCCGCCGTCAAAGAGGCCGGCGCACAGGTCACGAAAAGTGGCCTGGTTTACCGCTCACTGAAAGACGGCACAGGCAGCAGTCCAGCCGCCACTGACCGTGTCAAAGTGCATTACAAGGGCACCTTCCCGGACGGCAAAGAATTTGACAGCTCTTACAAGCGCAACGAGCCCACCGAGTTCCCCTTAAATGGTGTCATCCCATGCTGGACAGAAGGCGTGCAACTGATGAAAACCGGCGGCAAAGCCAAGCTGACCTGCCCCTCAGCGATTGCCTACGGCCAGCGCGGCGCAGGCGGCGTGATACCGCCGAATGCCACGCTGGTGTTTGAGATTGAGTTGCTGGCCATTAACGGAAAGTAATTGATTCGGTTGTCATTGCGGGCGTGACCCGCCATCCATGTCCCTGTTCCCTGCCAGCACCGCAGAAGGCATGGATCCCTGATCAAGTCCGGGATGACGCGCTAACCATCTCGCTACCCCTTCACTGCGCCCGCCGTAAGCCCGGTAATGATTTGTCGCGCTGCAATAAAGGTAAAGATCAAGGGTGGTATGGCGATCAAACTGCCCAAAGCCATGATCTTGCCCCAGTCCACGCCAATGTCAGTGATATACAGCGATGCAGCCACAGGCAGCGTGCGGGTGGCGCGGTCGGTCAGCACCAAGGCCAAAATAAACTCGTTCCACGCAATGCGAAAGGTGAAGATCGATGCCGCCGCAAGGCCGGGCTTGATGAGTGGCAACACGACTTTGTAAAACACCTGAATCGGCCCGCAGCCATCAATGGCAGCGGCTTCTTCCAGCTCTTGCGGTACCTGCAAAATAAAACCGTACAGCAGCCAGATGGCAAACGGCAAATTAACCGCCACGTAAAGCAAAATCAAGCCCCAGAGGGAATTGATCAGCCCGGCCTGGCTCCACACCATAAACACCGGCACAGCCAACACCGCCAGCGGCACGGTGCGTAGCAGCAGCGTGGTGTAAGCCAGCGTTTTACGGCCCATAAAGCGAAAGCGCGCCAGCCCATAAGCCGCCATGCAACCCAGCACCAGCGTGATGACGGTAGACACCACGCCCACAATCAGGCTGTTGGTCAGGTAGCGGGTAAAGCTGCCTTCACCCAGCACCTCACGGTAGTTTTCAAGCGTTGGCGTAAAGATGAAGTTGATGCCGGTATTGAAGATTTGCGTTTGCAGCTTCAGTGACGTGGCGAACATCAAAATAATCGGCGCAACGCAAACGATGGCGAGGAAGATCAGTGCACCATAGTGCGATGCGACCAAGGCGGGGTGGCGCTTAAGACTTGTTGCTGGGGTGCTCATGTGCGCTCCTCATCTTTGAGTGGATTCGACAGCCGCAATGCAAACCACGACAGAGCCGCCACTACCACCAGCAGCAGCACCGATATGGCCGCCGCACTGCCCAGGCGCTGGCTGACAAAAGCGGTTTTATAAATGTGCAGCGACAAAATCTCAGTGCTGTCGCCCGGCCCGCCAAAGGTCAAAATATAAATCACTTCCAACACCCTGAAAGCATCAATCAGCCGCATCAGCAGCGTGATGACAATCACATGCATCACCATCGGCAGCTTGACACGAAAGGTGCTTTGCCACCAGTTGGCGCCATCCATGCGCGCGGCCTCCAGCACGGCACCATCGACATTGGCAAGCGCTGCAATCATCATGATGAAAACGAAAGGTGTCCACTGCCAGATGTCCGCAATCACGATGGCGATGAAGGCGGTGTTTTCCTGCGCCAGCCAGCCCACGGGAGCGGCGCCAAACACCGCAAGAATGGCATTGAGCAAACCGAACTGCGCATCAAACAGATAGCGCCAGATCAAACCAACCGCAATCGGCGCAATCATCATGGGCAAAATAAACAGCGTGCGGAAAAACGCCATGCCGCGCACGCTGCCTTCAAGTGACAAAGCCAATGCAATGCCGAGTGCCATTTCAGCCGTAACGCAAACAAAGGCGAACATCAGCGTCGTCCAAAGTGATCGCCAGACAGCAGCGTCTTTGAATGCGGCGGTAAAGGCGTCCAGCCCTACCCACTTGGCGTCCGTCCAGGGCGTACCCATACTCCAGTCATAAAAGCCAAGCTGCAGTGCTGACAGCAGCGGGTACAGGCAAGCCACTGCCATCACGGCCACAGCAGGGCCTAAGTACACCCATGGAACCCAGGAAGGCATGCGCATGTCAATCCAGTGCTAAAAACACGAAAAATAACTATTAAATAAGCTGCCGGGCCAATAAATACGGGCGCAAGCAGCTTCTTTATTCATAGCAACGCTGCTTACGACTTCAGGTAACCACCACGCTTCATGATGTCCGTCACCTTGGGCACCATGCCGTTCAGGGCATCTTCAGGGGTCTTCTTGCCGGTCAGGGCTTCAGACACCGCGACGCCTAGCGCCTGGATGTTGATCTCATCCCACTCGGCAATGATGGGGCGCCAGTCCGGGTCTGAGTAGGTAAGCTGCTGGCGCAGGGTGATGTACTCGGGGTTGCGCAGCACCATCTCACGGTCTTCCAATGTGGAATTGCGGGTGGGCACACCACCAAGTTTGCACACGGCCTTGTCTTGCGCTTTGGCCGTCAGCCATTGCATCAGCAAAAAGCCGGCATCTGCATTTTTCGCGTTCTTCGGAATCGCCAGGCCCAACCCGCCTGATTGCGATGAGTAGCGAACGCCTTTTGGGTGCACCACGTAGCTCACCAGCTTGTCTACTTTAGACACCGCAGGGTTGGTGACCTGGCCAAAAATAAGAGACGAGTCAAGATACATGGCCGCCTGGCCTTGCAGAAAGGACGTCAGCATTTCGCCTTGACCATAAGCAGGAATACCGACTGGGCCCGTGTCTGAAATCAGCTTGAGCATTTTTAGCGCTTTGACGCCCGCCTCGTTGTTAAACACAGGCTTCCATTTGTCGTCAAAAATCTTGCCACCCAGCGGGTTTAAGTGCAGCAGCCAGGCGTGCACACACTGGTGGCCGGCTTGCCCGCGTGAAGTCATGGCACCCAGGCCCGTTTTTTCTTTGACGATAGGCAGCATTTTTGCAAACTCGTCATAACTTTCAGGCGGCTTCAGGTCGTGTTTTGAAAACAGGTCGCGGCGGTACGCCATGACCGACGTTTCAGCGCCATAGGGCATGCCGTACAGCTTGGCACCGGGGCCTGCCAGATAACCCTTGGGACCACCGACCAAGCCCATGTTTTCAACATAGCGCGGCACCACGTCTTTAAAGTCGTAGTCTGGGTCGGCAAGCGCGGCGTTTTTAAAGTACGGGTCCAATTCACGGATCAGGTTTTTCTTGACGTACTCGCCTTTCCACATCACCACGTAGCAAATCAAATCGTAATCGCCCGTGGGCTTGGCCATCTCAAGCAGTTGCTTGTCTTTCATGCGGGGCACGGCCAGGCGATCCGTCTCGACCTTGATGCCGGTCTGCTTGGTGAACTCAGGCAACAGCTTGAGCATGGCGTCGTAATGCGGGTGCGCCGGGATACTCATCACCACCGTCTGGCCCTTGTATTTGGCATAGCGGTCTTGCGCATGGCCAACCAGCGGCAAGCCCGCACCCAGCAGACCCAAGGCGCCACCGCCAGCAGATTGAATCAGTTGTCTTCTATTCATTTTTGTCTCCAATGGTTATAAAACTAAATACTCAAACTTGGCACTCAAACTTCAAACTCAAAACCGATAACTCACTAAATCGGAACTCTTTGCCCTGTGGTTTTGTCAAACCAATGCACTGCCGCTAGGTCCACATCTAGCGCTACCGTGCTGCGCAGCAAATCGGTGCGGTGGCCGGGCACCACAGCCGTGATGCGTGTGTCGGTACCGCCCACCAGCTTGCCCACCAGGACTGACTCCGTGCCCAGGTATTCGACAAAATCAACCTGTAGCTTCAATGGGCCGTTGTCGACCAAGCGCAGCGACTGAGGGCGTATGCCTGCCGCCATGTGTATGGGTAGCTTGCTGCTGGCAGACAACGCAGAAGACAAAGGCAATACAAAGCCCGCACCTTTGAGTACCTCCTTGCCTGCCTGATCTTCGACATGACCTTCCAGCAAATTCATGCTGGGCATGCCAATAAACGCGGCAACAAACAAATTAGCAGGCTGGTTAAACACCTCTGACGGTGTGCCGACTTGCTGAATACGACCTTTGTCAAAAATCACAATCCGTGACGCCAGTGTCATGGCCTCGACCTGGTCATGCGTCACGTACACGGTGGTCTTGCCCAGGCGTTCGTGCAGCAGCGCCAGCTCAGTGCGCATGTGACCACGCAGCTTGGCATCAAGGTTAGACAGTGGTTCGTCAAACAAAAATACTGCTGGCTCGCGCACGATCGAGCGGCCAATCGCCACCCGCTGGCGCTGCCCGCCCGACAGCTCTTTGGGCTTGCGCTGCAGCAAATGCGCGATGTTCAAAATACGCGCGGCATCGCCTACGCGGCGTTCAATCTCGGTTTTGGACGTGCCCGCCAGCTCAAGTGCAAAGCTCATGTTTTGCGCAACGTCCATATGCGGGTACAACGCATAGTTTTGAAACACCATGGCAATGTCGCGCGCTTTGGGCGGCGCCAGCGTCACGTCTTTGCCATTGATGAAAATGCGGCCTTCACTGACTTCTTCCAGGCCCGCAATCATGCGCAGCGTGGTGGACTTGCCGCAACCTGACTCGCCCAACAGCACGACAAACTCACCCTGATGCACCGTCAAGTCCAGCTCTTGCACCACACGCACGTCACCAAAGCGCTTGCCCACACCTTGCAGTTGCAGACCAGTTGTCGTTGAATTCATGGAGTCTCTTTCGTTTTTCTAAATTGCTTTGCAAAGCTGGCAGCGGTGTAGCGCCTGATGCCCCAGCCAATCGGTGCGATGCAGTTGCCCGGGTGCGCCGCATCAGACCCCCAGATGGCTTGGTAGGTATCGATGCAACGGCCTCGTTTTTGCAACCAAATAAACCCTGCGATCAAAGCCGAGTACCACAGGCTGATGGCCAGCAACATCCAGCGCGGTGCGTCGGCTACCACCAAGCCCATAAAAACAGTGCTCAACGCCAGGAGCAGTGCTGCGTAACCCAGCGACTTGTGGGCATGCTCGAAAATGTTGCGACGCTTTGTCATGTCGTAATGGTCACCACGGATAACAGGCTCTAGCGGCCCGCCCTTGCTGCCACGCGCAAAGCCAGCCGCAGCCTGAAGCACGCCAAGTGTCATCACCGCCCAGCCCATGTAGCCATGCCAGCGCGCCAGTGACGTTGCACCGCTCGCACTGTTCCAGATCAGCGCAACCCCAACGCAAGCCAATAGGATGGCTGCGCTTTGGCCATGCAAATGCGCCTTCCACCAGGTTTTGTTGTCCAGCGCGGTCGGCCAGTTTTGCGAGGGCATCACTTTAAAAAACCGTGCAGCCAGCACACCTAGTGGCAGTAGCACACCCCAGCACAACACCATGATGCGGCCATGCCAGGAAACCCAAAACGACAGCTCGTGGACGCTATTGCCGCTCAAGGGCAGCAGCAACCAAGCAAGCCAATCGCTTTGCAACAGGTTCATAGCAGCACGACCCTTGACACATCGGGTTCGCGCTGGGTGCTGATGAAACGGTCAAACTTCAAAGTATCCATGTTGAAGTAACCCAGTTTGTCGTTGTCCTGGCTCACAAACGCCAGCGGCTTGGTGGGGTGGTAGCTGAGCGCAATGGCGCGTGCCTGCATCGGGATATGTGCGATTTCTTTTAACGTCGTCGGGTCTACCACGCTGATGCTGCGCTCGCCGTAGTTGGTCACCACCAAGCGGTCGTCACGGTACAAGTACAAGCGGGTGGCATCGTCTCTGGAAGGGGCGCTGTATTTCACGCGCATGGTGGCGGTGTCGATGGCGACAAGCGTATTGCTCCAGCGGCAGGTCACGTACAGCGTTTTTTCGTCATCGCTCAGCGCGTAGCCTTCGGGCTTCTCGCCTGGCGCGCAAGCAATCGGCAGAACAGTGGCGTCATGCGGTTTGATTTTGGTCACCGTATGCGACAGCAAATTCATGGCGTAAGCCGTTTGCCCGTCACGTGTGAGGGCAAACAAATGCGACTTGATGCCGCCCGTGGTCACAGCGCGGCGCGGCGCTGTGTCAACCTCTGGTTTGTCTATCACCACCAGTTGGGCACGGTCTTCACTCAGGGCATACAGTCTGTCCTGGTCGTCAATCTGCATGCCGTGCAGGCGGTTAAACGGCGCAATGTCGATGGTTCGTACCAGGCTACGCGCGGCAATGTCAATCTGAAATATCTTTGTGCCGCCCAGCCCTAAATGGCCCGAGGTTTCAACGCCGTAGTGGCCCACATAGGCATAGCGCTGCTGCGAATCGACCACAAACTCATGCGGGAAATCAGGCAGCGCAATGCTGTGCAAGCGCTCACCCGTTTCAATGCTGTAGTAGCTAAAGCAGTGGCTGCATTTTTCAACCAGCAACAGAATTTCTTGTGTCATTTTTACAGGCCCTGGGTATGAAGTGTGACGCGGTACAGTGAGGTGCTGGCCGCAATGAAAAGCTGGTTGCCCTGGGGGCCACCAAAGCAGAGGTTGCCTACTTTTTCAGGCACGTGTATCTTGCCAAGCAATACCCCGTCGGGATGGTAAATTTGAACACTGTCCAGGCTGCTGGTGTAGACCCAGCCCCGGCTGTCTACCCGAAAACCATCCGGCAAGCCAGGGTTGACGACGGCAAAGACGCGCGGGTTGGTTAGTGTGTTGCTGGCAACATCAAATTTGACGATATGGTGGTTGCCGTTTTTATCAAACGCTTCCGACGTATCAGACACATACAGCAAACGTTCGTCAGGTGAAAAAGCCAGGCCGTTGGGTTCACGTACCCAGGCGCTTGCCGCCGTCAACATATGGCTTGCAGGGTCAAAACAAAACACGTGATTGGCAGGCTGCTCAGACGCTGCCTGGTGCCCTTCGCGGTTGCTCAAAATTCCGTAGGGCGGATCGGTAAACCAGATCGTGCCGTCACGCTTGACGATGATGTCGTTCGGTGAATTCAGGCGCTTGCGCTGATAACTGTCAACCACTAGCACATCTGGTGTAGCGGCAGAAATACGGCCATCTTGCAGCGGCGTACAAACTATGCCGCGCAACCCGTGCGAGCAATGCAACAAATCGCCATTCAAGTCGCGTGTGTGGCCGTTGGTGAACTCAACGCCTTCGCGCCACACCGTCATACCATCCAGCTCAGACCAGCGCAGCATGCGGTTATTTGGTATGTCGCTCCACAGCACGGAATCATCTTCACGCAGCCACACCGGGCCTTCGCTCCACACCGCGCCCGTGCACAGCCGCTCAAGGCTTGCGCCCTGCACAACAGGCTTTAAGCGGGGGTCGAAGATGTCGATCATGGGCAAGTCGTTTCAAGCCAGCGTGTAAGCGGTCTTCACTGTCGTGAAAAACTCCTGCGCGTACTTGCCCTGCTCACGCGGGCCGTAGCTGGAACCTTTGCGCCCGCCAAACGGCACGTGGTAGTCAACGCCAGCAGTGGGCAGGTTCACCATCACCATGCCGGCCTGGCTGTGGCGTTTGAAGTGGGTGGCGTATTTGAGGCTGGTGGTGGCTATGCCTGCTGACAAGCCGAACGGCGTGTCGTTCGCGGTAGCCAGCGCTTCTTCGTAGTTTTTGACGCGCAAGATATTGGCCACCGGGCCAAAAATTTCTTCACGGCTGATGCGCATGCTGGCGCTGCTTTCGCTGAACAATGCGGGGGACATGAAGTAGCCCGCAGCGCCGCTACCGGTATGGCAAGCAATTCGTTCACCCCCCATCGCCAGCACAGCCCCTTCAGCCTTGCCAATTTCAATGTAGCTCAGGTCTTGCTCCAGCTGCGCTTGTGACGACACCGGGCCAATGTCCGTACCCGCAGCCAACGCGTCACCTACCTTGATGCGTGCCATGCGCTCAGTCAGTGCTTTGACGAATGACGGGTAGATTTTGTCGGTGACGATCAGGCGGCTTGATGCCGTGCAGCGCTGGCCGGTCGAGTAAAAAGCGCTTTGCGCTGAAAGTTCTACCGCTTGCGTCAAGTCAGCATCGTCCAGCACAACCTGCGGGTTTTTACCGCCCATCTCCAGCTGCACTTTTTTCAGGTTTTTTGCGCAGGCTTCTGCGATGCGGCCACCCACACCCACAGAGCCGGTAAAGCTGAGGGCGTTTATGCCTGCGTGGTTGACCATCGCGTCGCCAATCACGCGGCCTGGCCCCATGACCAGGTTAAACACACCTGCTGGAATACCCGAGCGTGAAATGATTTCTGCCAGCGCCCAGGCACTGCCGGGCACCAGGTCTGCAGGCTTCAAAATCACGCAATTGCCAAAAGCCAAAGCTGGCGCGACCTTCCAGGCCGGAATGGCGATCGGGAAGTTCCACGGCGTGATCAAACCGACCACGCCCACAGGTTCACGCGTGATTTCAACCCCAATGCCGGGGCGCACCGATGGCAGGGTTTCGCCGCCCAGGCGCAGGCATTCGCCAGCAAAAAATTTGAAGATATGACCAGCACGTGTGGCCTCGCCAATACCTTCCGGTTTGGTTTTACCCTCTTCACGCGACAGCAAAGTACCCAGCTCTTCACGGCGCGCCAGAATCTCGGTGCCGATTTTGTCGAGCGCATCGGCCCTAGCCTGAATGCCAGATGTAGACCAGGCCGGGAAAGCCGCTTGGGCTGCCAATACAGCAGCATCCAAACCGGCCGCATCGGCCTGTGCGTAGTCGTCGATCACGTCGGCGAGATTGGAAGGGTTGATGTTGGCGCTTGTGGAACTGCTAGAGACCCATTCGCCGTTGATAAGGTTGCTGTGCGTCGTCACTTTTGTTGTTGTCATGGGCAGCTTATTTAGTCCAGCGTAATACAAGGGGGTCTAGGCGTCTTGCAGTTTCAATCAAGCCCTTGCGCACTTCGGGGTGCATGGCCGGAAACGGGTGGCGTGGTACTTCGCAGGCAATGATGCCGCCTGCTTTCATCAACGCTTTGGCTGTGAGGATGCCGCCCTGGCGGTTTTCGTAGTTGATCAGTGGCAGCCAGCGGGTGTATTCAAGCGTCGCGTCTTCGCGGTGACCCGCAGCCCAGGCATCCATGATTTTGCGTATGCCGTCAGGGTAGGCACCGCCTGTCATCGCACCTGTGGCCCCCGCCTCCAGGTCTGGCAGCAGGGTAATGGCTTCTTCGCCGTCCCATGGGCCTTCAATAGCATCGCCGCCCACGCGAATCAGCTCACGCAGTTTGCTGGCAGCGCCTGCGGTTTCAATCTTGAAGTAGCAGACGTTTTTAATCTCTTTGGCCATCCGCGCTAAAAATGCCGCCGATAGTGCCGTGCCGCTGACAGGCGCGTCCTGAATCATGATGGGGATGTCAATCGCATCAGACAGCGCAGCGTAAAACTCACAAATTTTTTCTTCCGTCACGCGAATGGTTGCGCCGTGATAGGGAGGCATCACCATTACCATGGCTGCACCCAGGTCTTGTGCGCGGCGGCTGCGCTCTGCGCAGACCTTGGTACCGAAATGTGTGGTGGTCACAATCACGGGAACGCGACCATTGACGTGCTTCAGGATGGCCGCAGTCAATACCTCGCGCTCGTCGTCAGACAGCACAAACTGCTCAGAAAAGTTAGCCAGAATGCACAGGCCTGTCGAGCCCGCGTCAATCATGAAGTCAACACAGCGCAACTGGCTCGGCAAGTCCAGGTCACCCGCATCGTTGAAGGTGGTGGGTACGACGGGGAATACACCCTTGTATCTTGCTTGCACAGCTATTACTCCACGATGTTGAACTGGTCCAAAAACTCGGTTTTCATCGTCAAGCCCAGGCCGGGCTTGTTGTCGTCCAGCTGAATGAAACCGTCCTTGGCCACGGGTTCACCGTCAAAAATGTAATAGAACAACTCGTTGCCCACTTCCACATCAAACATCGGAAAGTATTCCGCCAACGGCGAGGCAATGGTGCTCATCGTCAGATGGTAGTTGTGCATTTGCCCGGCGTGCGGAATCACGGGCACGCTGTAGGCCTCGCACAGCGCATTGATTTTGTGCGCAGCGGTGATGCCGCCGACGCGGTTGGTGTCGTACTGCACCACGCTGACGGCTTTTTTGTCGAGCAGTTGCTTGAAACCGTAAAGACTGAATTCATGCTCGCCGCCAGAAATGGGAATGCTGGTGAGCTGGTTCAGCTCAGCATAGCCGTCAATGTCGTCGGCAATCACCGGCTCTTCTACCCAGCGGGGTTGAAACTTCTCCAGCTTGGGCAACATGCGCTTGGCGTATTCGAGGTTCCAGCCCATGTAGCATTCCATCATCAGGTCGTTGTCGTAGCCAATGACTTCACGAATCGCTTCAACCGCCTTCAGGTTTTCAGCCACGCCTTTGATACCGTGCGCCGGGCCGTAACCAAAGCGCGACTTGAACATGGTGAAGCCCTCGTCCATGTACTTTTGTGCCTCGTCCTGCATGGCCTTGATGTCGGTGCGGTAGAGCTTGGAGTAATACACCGGGATTTTCTCTTTGGTGCGGCCACCCAGCAGCTTGAAGACCGGCTTGTTGACTGACTTGCCCAGAATGTCCCAGATGGCCAGGTCAATTGCTGAAATGGCCGCCATCGTCACGCCCTTGCGCCCCCAGGCGTGTGTGCTGCGGTACATGCGTTGCCACAGGTATTCGTAGTCCCACGGGTCTTGGCCGATGACCAGCGGCGCGAGGTATTGGTCAATGATGGCTTTAGCAATGGCTGGGGCTAACGCGACGTTGCCCAGGCCGATGATGCCGTCGTCGGTTTCAATTTCAACCACCGTCCAAGAGTGAAACCTGAAGGTGCTCATGGACTCAGTTTTGGAATAGACCAGGTCCATGGCGTTGGAGCAAAAATTGCCTTGTGGTGGAACGGTCTTGCCCTTCCATTCAAACACCCGGGCGCGAACTGATTTGATTTTCATTTTTGAAGTCTCTTTGAAGTTAAAGCCGTGCCGCACCCATGCGGCTGGCTATATTGAAAGCATTGAGCATGGCGTTGACATCTGCTTGGCCCTTGCCTGCAATGTCAAATGCCGTGCCGTGGGCTGGCGTGGTAATCGGCACCGGCAAGCCGCCTTGCACGGTCACGCCCTTGCTAAAGCCCATCAGCTTGATGGCAATCTGCCCCTGGTCGTGGTACATGGTGACGATGGCCTGGTATTGACCGTCACGCGCCTTGAGGAAAATAGTGTCCGCCGGAAAAGGCCCATCGACCGGAAAACCGCTGCCCCGCAACTCGACCACCGCTGGCGCAATGATGTCAATCTCTTCACGCCCGCAACTGCCGCCGTCACCACCGTGCGGGTTAAACGCCGCAATGGCAACTTTGGGCTGTGCCGTACCGCTGGCTTGCAATGATTTGTAAATCAAACGCGCGGCATCAACGATGCGCTCTGTCGTCAGCATGGCGGCTGCATCTTTAAGCGGGATGTGCGACGACACGCGTGATGTCCACAAATCGCCCAGCGTGTTGAACTCGCAAAAATAACCCGTCACGCCCAAGTATTCGGCAAAGTGGTGCAGCTCGTCCTCATGCTTCAACCCGCCTTGCTTCATGGCAAATTTATTCAGCGGCGCAAAGCAGATGGCATCAACCTCGCCACGCTTGGTGCCGTCCATGCACAGGTTCAGCACTTTAAGTACCGAAGCACCACATGCAGCCAAGGGCTGGCTGCGCTGTACCTGTTCTTTGGCGATGGTGTTGACGGTCAAATATGCCGGCAGTCGGGTGTCAGGCCGCGCGCGTACTTCAGCCAGGCTTTGCACGGCCTGCGTGGCTACTTTCGTTTTGGCAATGTCCTGGCCGTCTTGCCAAAGCCATGCATCACCCAGCAAAACAACGTTGGCGTTTGCGGTGATGCCACTCTGGTTCAATAGCCGTGCAATCAACTCGGGGCCAATGCCTGCGGCATCGCCCAAGGTCAGTGCCACGACGGGCAACTTCGTGTCAGTCATATTCAATCCAGCTTGATATTTTTCTTGGCAATCAAGTCGCTGTAGCGTTTGTTCTCAGACGCATGAAAGGCGGCAAACTGCGCCTGCGTCATTGGGGTCAGGTCTGCGCCTATCGCACCCAGTCGGGTTTGCGTTTCGGGCATGGCCAGCACCTTGCTCACCTCGGCGTACACGCGGTCCTGCACTGCTTTGGGTGTGGATGCGGGCATGTAAATACCGTACCAGGCGTTCATCTCAACGCCCTTCAGCCCAGCCTCGGCCATGGTCGGTACGTTGGGTAATTGCGGGTTACGTTTGGCGCTGGCTACGGCAAGTGCCTTGATACGCCCGGCCTTGACCTGGCCAATCACCGACGGCATGGTGTCAAAACTCAGTTGCACCTGGCCACCCACCAAATCGACCAGCGCTGGGCCGCTGCCACGGTACGGAATGTGTGTGATGAACACACCCGCCTGGTCTTTGAACATTTCAGCTGCAATGTGCTGCGTGCTGCCCGAGCCGCTGGTGGCGTAGTTGAGCTGGCCCGGTTTTTCTTTGGCTAATCTGATGAGCGAGGCGACTGAATCAACCGGCAGCGTGTTGTTGACCACCAGTACGTTCGGCACCGCACCGACAAAAACAACGGGCACCAGGTCTTTGTTGTTGTCATAACCCAGCTTCAGCAAATGCGGCGCAATGGCATGCGCGGTAGACACGCCCATCACCATGGTGTGGCCATCGGTGGACTTGGCTGTGACGTCGGCGGCCAGCGTGTTGGACACACCAGGACGGTTTTCAGCCACCACAGGCTGTTTGAGCAATGGCCCCAACCTGTCGGCCACCGCCCGCGCCATCGCATCCGTACCGCCGCCGGGGGCTGAGCCGACCAGAATGCGCACAGGCTTGGTTGGCCAGTCTTGTGTGCTCACTTGCGCCAGGGCCAAGCTGTGGCAGCTCAAAGCACAGGCAGCTACCAGCAACGTAGATATTAATTTCATGGGTTTGTCTCTCAAGGTTGTCGTCAACATCTTGCTGTGTTGATGTGCGAATCGTAGAGCTGTTAAAACTTAACGTAAATTGAAAATAAATGATTGTTTGATAATCTGTGGTTATCATTTAAACCAAACCTATCGCTAACCCTAGGCTTCACTTTTATGTTTACGCCCCTGCTGATTCCGCAACTTTTAAACCGACTGCGCATGCGCCAGGTGGCACTAATACTGGCCGTGGGCGAGCACGGCACGCTGCGCAAAGCGTCCGCCGAGCTGGGCATGACACAGCCCGCCGCCACCAAGATGATTCAGGAGCTGGAGTCGGCCCTGGGCCAGCGCCTGTTTGAACGCGTGGGCCGGGGCCAGAAACTCACGCCAGCAGGCACCAGCGTGCTGCGCTATTTTTCAGGCATGCGCGGCTCGTTTGAAGCCATGTCGCGCGAGCTGGCCGAGCTGCAACTGGGCAGCGCTGGCCGGGTGTCGGTGGGCAGCATCATGGCACCGTCGCCCAACTTGCTGACGCGCGCCATCATTGTGGTGAAAAAAGCCTTCCCGCTGCTGTCCGTTGACGTGACACTGGACACCAGCGATCGCCTGCTGGAGCTGCTGCGCGAAGGCACACTCGACCTGGCGATTGGCCGCATCCGCGATGCGCACCGGGCAGACTACAACTTTGAACCGCTTGAAAACGAAGCGCTGGCCGTCGTTGCGGGCGTGCACCACCCGCTTGCCAAACACAAGAGCGTGAAGTTTGCGCAACTGCTGGCCTACCCCTGGATATTGCAACCACCCGGCAGCCCGATGCGCGAGGTACTGGAGCAAGAATTTCGCTTGCAGCAGGCGCTACCGCCCCAGGGTTTGATTGAAACCGCCTCTGTCGTCACCACCACCTGCTTGATGGCCGAGACCGACATGATTGGTGTGGTGCCGCAGTCGATTGCCGACAACTACGCGCAACACGGGTTGCTCAAAATTTTGCCTTGCGTCATCAAGCACAAAATGGAAGCCTTCGGTACCATCACCCGGCGTGACCGGCCATTAAGCGAAGCGGCCCGGTTTTTTGTGGCGGCGCTGCATGGGCGCAGTGCAGCTTAAAAATATTTGCTATATTTTCAGGAGCTGTTTTCGCCCGAATCTATTGGGTTACAGGCACTTTTAATGCCTGGAAATGGCTTAAGAATGCGTAAAAATTCGCTTTTAACGCATCGCAAGCTTATCTGGCTGCTGCGCTGCTCCAACCACCACCCAATGACTGAATCAGCGCCACGGCCGTTGTCTGGCGATCAGCCGTGCTTTGTACCAGCGCACGCCGGGCATTAAGTGCGGTGGTTTGTGCGGTGATGACTTCGGTGTAGCTCACTTGCCCGCTGCGGTAACGGTTCAGCACTTGCTGCTCGACCTGATCGGCGGCGCTGGATGCTTGTGCGCGCAGGGCTTGCTGCACTTGCAAAACCCGACTGGCCGACAACTGGTCTTCTACATTTTGAAAGGCAGTCAGTACCACTTGACGATAGCGCGCCACGGTCTGATCGTAGGCCGCGTTTGCGCCGTCAAGGCGAGCGTCGAGCGCACCACCCTTGAACAGCACTTGCGCTGCCGACAGACCCAGTGACCACAAGGCCGCCGGGGCGCTGAACAAATCAGCCACGCGGCTGGCCGCCGTGCCGACGGAGGCATTCAGGCTCAAGCTGGGGTAATAGGCTGCTTTGGCCACACCAATCTGCTCGTTGGCACTGGCCATGCGGCGCTCTGCAGCGGCAATGTCTGGCCTGCGCTGAAGCAGGGTGGATGGCACGCCCACGGGTACGTCTGGCACGGTGGCCTTCCACTCGGGCACGGCCGCCAGCGTGAAGTTGCCGGGGGCGAGCCCCACCAGCACGGCAATGGCGTGCTCCAGTTGCGCGCGCGTGCGCTGCAAGCCTGCATCGTCGGCCTTGGCATTGGCCAATTGGGTTTGCGCTTGCAGCACATCGGTCTTGGCGGCAATGCCTGCGGTGTAGCGGTTTTGCGTGATGTCAAGTGCACGTGCATAGCCTGCCAGCGTGCTGGCGAGCAAAGCCTTTTGCGCATCTTGCTGTCGCAGCGACAAATAATTAACCGCCAGCTCACCCTGCGCTGACAGCCTGGCCGTGGCCAGGTCGGCGGCGCTGGCGGCCGCCGTGGCAGCGGCACCATTGGCCACACTTTGCAAGCGGCCCCACACATCGGGCTCCCACGCGGCCCCCAGGCTGGCCTGGTAATTACTGCTGGTACGGTTGCCCGCAGCCACATTGGCGTTAGCGGTACCGCCGCCGTTACCTGAGCGGCTTGCGCCACCATTCAATGTGACGGAAGGAAACAAGGCAGCGCGCTGCTCGGCCACCAGCGCACGCGCCTGCGCGTACGCGGCCACCGCAGCGGCCACGTTCTGGTTTGACACCTCAACCCGCGCCGCCAGATCATTGAGTACCGGGTCGTTGAACAACAGCCACCACGGCCCGCGCTCCAGTGCGTCAGCGGGCGCAGCGGTGACCCAGTCACCGGCTTCCTTGTAGGCACTGACTTCTGGCGTGACGGGACGCTGGTACGTTGGGCCAACGGCGCAGCCTGTGACCAGCAAGGCCAAAGCGACAGGGAAAATTGGTTTTAAAGAGCAGGTTAGCATAGTCACCATTTCAAGAAGTTGCCCGCGCCAGATGCAGCTCATGCACACCGCGCCTGCGCAGCTTGTCCAGCAGCACATAAACGACAGGGGTTGTGAGCAGCGTCAGCAGCTGGCTGGCAATCAGCCCGCCGATGATCGCAATGCCCAAGGGGCGGCGCAGCTCGGCACCTTCGCCAAAACCAATCGCCAGCGGCAGCGCACCGAGTATGGCGGCCAGCGTGGTCATGAGGATGGGGCGAAAGCGCAGCAGGCACGCCTCACGTACGGCATCAAGCGCGCTCAAGCCGCGCGCACGCTCGGCATCAATCGCAAAGTCAATGATCAAAATTGCATTTTTCTTGACAATGCCAATCAGCAAGAAAACACCAATCAGCGCGATGATTGAAAAATCAAGCTTGAAAATCATCAACGCCAACACCGCACCGACACCCGCCGACGGCAGGGTTGACAGCACAGTGATGGGATGCACCAGGCTTTCATACAAAACGCCCAGCACGATGTAGATCACAATCAGCGCCGCAAGAATCAAAAGAGGCTGCTGGCCCTGCGACTCTTGTGCGGTGCGAGCCGTACCTTCAAAACTGCCGCGCACATTGTTGGGCAAGCCGATTTCAGCTTCGGCCTGCTTCACCGCTGCCTGGCCCTGCTGCAAAGTAGCGCCTTCGGCCAGGTTGTACGACACGGTGGTGGCCAGTTCGCCATCCTGGTGGTTCACACTCGACGCCTTGGCGCTTTCAGAAAACCTGGCAATCGCTGACAGCGGCACCATCGTGCTGCCCGTGTTGCTCAGGGCCTGGCCTGTTGATGGGTCTCGCAGCGCGGGGTTCACCAGGGTCGCCACACTGGTTCCCACGCCTGTTGCGCGCGCAGGCACGTAAATGTCTTTCAGCGCCTCGGGGCTTTGCCTGAAGCGCGGGGCCACTTCCATGATGACTTTGTACTGGTTGATGTCGCTGTAAATCGTGGCCACCTGGCGCTGACCAAAGCCGTTGTACAGCGCATTGTCGACATCACGCGATGTGACGCCCAGGCGCGATGCGGTGTCCTTGTCAACCGTCACCATCGTCTCGACACCATTTTCCTGCTGGTCCGTGTCCACATCTGTCAGCGCGGCCTGGCTCTTCATCTGGTCAGACAGGCGCGACGCCCATTTACGCAGGTCGGCAATGTTGTCACTCTTCAGTGTGTACTGGTAAGTCGAGTTGCTGCTGCGCCCGCCGCCACGCAAGTCTTGCACGGTGCCCAAAAACAGACTGATGCCAGTGACCCGCGCCAACTGTGGTCGCAGCCGGGCTATGACGGCTTGGCCGCCCACCGCATCAGGGCGCTGCGCCAGTGGCTTGAGGTTGATAAACATGAAACCGCCACCTGCCCTGCCACCCCCAGTAAACGCCACCACCGTGTCCACCGCAGGGTCTGCACGCACAATGTCGGCCAGCTCTTTAAGCTTGCCCTGCAAGGCCTGGAATGAAATGCTTTGGTCAGCCCGCAAGCCACCGTTGATTTGCCCGGTGTCTTGCTGCGGAAAAAACCCCTTGGGGATTTTGATGAACAGATAAACGTTCATGCTGATGACCGCCACCAGCACCAGCATGACCAGCCAGCGCATGTGCAGCGCCCAGTCCAGGCTGATTTCGTAACCACGCAAAACGAGTTTGAAGCCATGGTCAAACCAGCGCGCGATGCGTCCTTGTCTGGTTTGGGCATGCGGTTTAAGCAGCCAGGCACACATCATCGGCGTGGTGGTCAGGGAGATGACCAGCGAGATCATCACCGCGACCGACAAGGTCACGGCAAATTCACGGAACAGCCGTCCCACCTGCCCGCCCATGAAGAGCAGCGGGATAAACACCGCGACCAGCGACAGGCTGATGGACAACACGGTAAAGCCAACCTCACGCGCGCCCAGCAGCGCTGCCTTGAAGCGGTCCATGCCGGCTTCAATATGGCGGCTGGTGTTTTCCAGCACCACGATGGCGTCATCCACGACAAAACCGGTGGCTACTGTGAGTGCCATCAGGCTCAGGTTGTTCAAACTGAAGCCCAGCAAATACATCACGCCAAATGTGCCCAACAGCGACACCACGGTAGCTACCGCTGGAATGAATGTGGCGCGCGCGCTGCGCAAAAAAGCGCTGACCACCAACACCACCAGAGCGATGGAAATAAGCAGCGTGATTTCAACCTCACGCAGCGACGAGCGAATCGAGTTGGTACTGTCAGACGCAACAAACAGCTTCACGTCTTTGGGCAACTGCGCTTGCAGTTCAGGCAGCAGGGCACGAATGCCATCCACAGTAGCGATCACGTTGGCATCTGGTTGTCGGCGTATCAGGACGATGACGGCCGCATCGCCGTTGAACAGCCCAAGCGTGTTGGTGTTTTCTGTGCCGTCACGTACCTCGGCCACATCTTGCAGCCGCACCGCAGAGCCGTTGCGCCAGGCCACCACCAGGCCCTGGTAATCCGCGGCCAGCCGCCCACCTGTGGCGGTGTTGCCCACAGCGTAAATTTGCAGGCGCTGACCTTTTGACCCATTAGGACCGTCACTGTTGTCTTCAATCGCACCTTTGGGCCGGTTGGCGTTGGATGCCTGCAAGGCTGCGCGCACATCTTCCATGCTGATGCCATAGCGGTTCAGTGCAAACGGGTTCAGCTCTACCCGCACCGCAGGCAGTGAGCCACCGCCCAGTTCCACATCACCCACGCCCGGCACTTGCGCAATTTTTTGCTGCAACAAAGTAGACACATCATCGTAAATTTGCCCCGGCGTTCTGGTCTTGGATGTGAGCGCCAAAATCATGATCGGCGCTGCCGCCGGGTTGGCTTTGCGGTAGGTCGGGTTGCTACGCAGCGCCGCTGGCAAGTCCACCCGGCTGGCGTTGATGGCGCCCTGCACTTCACGTGCGGCCGCGTCAATTTTGCGGTTCAGGTCGAACTGCAAATTGATGCGCGTCTGGCCGTTGCTGCTGGACGAGGTCATCTCATTCACACCCGAGATCACGCCCAGGCGGCGCTCCAGCGGCGTGGCCACACTGCTGGCCATGGTGTCAGGGCTGGCACCCGGGATGGCGGCGCTGACGGTGATAACGGGGAAGTCAACTTGCGGCAATGGCGACACGGGCAGGACGAAGAACGCGCCTATGCCTGATAGCGCCAAGCCAACGGTTAGCAGCACTGTGGCTACTGGGCGGCGGACGAAGGGTTCTGAGAGGTTCATTTATTTCTCAGATTGCGCTGTGGTTGGAGTCGGTGCGCCGTGCGAGCATGCCGGGTCTCGCCCCGGCGGGCGACTTACTTTTCTTTGCTTCGCCAAAGAAACCTAAGGAAAAGAAAGGCGACCCGCAGTCTGAGTCCCTACGCTTCGCTACGGGCAACCTGCGCTGCTCAATTCCGGCGGCGGTCCAAACAACTCGG
>JANOWR010000047.1:0-5656 GCA_031417995.1 Polaromonas sp.
CCAAAACATCGTTTTCACTTCCCTGTTCGCAAGCGTAGCCCAGCTTTTCTACATGCTTGACAAGAGGCTGATTGTTTGCGTTGACTGACGTTGCAACAACAATTTTGTCAACCTCGTTGGCCAGAGACAAACGCGAAAGCAACAGCTCAATGATGGGAACACCCTGAATCGGTTTCATAACCTTATTGGGCAGGCGGGTTGATCCCATGCGGGCTTGAACGAGAGCGACAACATTCATAGCTGGGACCAATTGGCAGGATTAATCAGTTTTTCGTCGTTACAAAGGAAATCCGGAAAATTCTTTAATTGCTCAAGATTGGCAGCATTAATAATTTGCGTCAGTTCGTCAAGGCTGACGGCGCCTACAACGACACGATCAATCTCCGGAAACGACAAAGGAAATGCCAGGCAGGCCTCTGCTGCAGATGCGTCATGACTTGATAGCCAATCGAACCATTGGACCCAGAGTTCTCGCCAAGGGGAAAACTTGTCTGGCATATCGGCTTGTGACATCAATAGCAAACCCTGAAGAAACACAGAGCGGGTATGAATTTCAACGCCATTTTCGTTTAACTTTTGAAGCCAGCCACTGGTATGCAGACGTCTGTCAAGAATATTAAACGGTGCTTGCACCAAGTCGAGATGGAAGCGGCTATAAATGGCATCAAGCTCACTGGGGGCGTAAATAGAGACTCCCATTTTCTTTATTTGTCCGCTCTTCTTCAAATTCTGAATGGCTTGATAGAGCTCTTCGCCATTAGCGCCAAGCAACATTTTGGAGTGATGCAGTAATAAGCCATATAGGGTGGATACACCGAGTCGAGCGCATGAGCCAGCAACTTGCAGTTGAACCCAAGCGCTAACGTCGGCACAGTCACCAGGTATCGTTGGCAGCTTAGTGACTACCTTGAAATTTTGGATACCAACTTCGCCCAGACAAGTCTCACTTTCGCCATAAGCTATCGCAGTGTCGAGTACGTCGATTCCACTACTTTCAGCTAGTCGCAACATGTGGTCGACATCCCGCCTCGCAACTTGACCCGCGCGATTAGATACCCCGTAGGCCATGCCAAACTGGGCGGTGCCCAAGGCCAACCGACTCATTTAAAAGTGTCCCTTGCAAACAGACTGGAAGTAATGACACCACATAGGTCTTAACCTCGTTCTTAAAGTCTAAAAGATTGTTTGGTGCCCGGTTGGCGTACTCAATAGCCGTACAACTTCTGACTGCTGCTCTTTCGTCAGCGCAGGATAGATCGGCAAGCTGATAGCTTCCGAGTAATATCGTTCGGCCTCTGGAAAGTCTGCAGGGTGGAATCCCTGACGGGCATAGTAAGGGTGGCGATAAACCGGAATGTAGTGGAGGTTTACACCAATACCATTCACCCGCAAGCGCTCGAACACCTCACGGTGACTGGCTTTTATTTCCTTCAGATGCAGCCTGACAACATACAGGTGTAAGGCGGAATAACTGTCGGGGTGCTGCCATGGCGTTTTCGCCGGGAAATCCTTCAACATTTCATCGTAACGTGCCGCCAGCATATGCCTCTTTGCAACAAATTCATCGAGTCGCTGCATTTGGCTCAAACCTAAAGCGGCATGCAAATCCGTCATGCGGTAGTTGTAGCCCAATTAAATCTGCTCGTAATACCACGGCCCGTCTGCGGGCACAACCAACTCAGAGGCGTCCCGAGTAATGCCATGACTTCGCAGCCGAGCCATTTTTCCAAACAAGACTGGGTCGTTGGTCACCGCAGCGCCGCCTTCTCCACTTGTGATTATCTTGACGGGGTGAAAGCTGAAAACAGTGATGTCGCTGTAGCGGCCGTTGCCGATGGGTTCACCTTTGTAGCGCCCGCCTAAAGCGTGCGAGGCATCTTCGATTATTTTGAAGCCATATCGCTGACCGAGCGCATGAATGCCAGCCATGTCGCATGGCTGGCCACACAAATGCACAGGGATGACGACCTTGGGCAGTTTGCCTGCTTTCTCAGCTTTATCCAATTTTTCAGCAAGGCGATCAACGCTGAGGTTGTAGGTGCGCGGATCAATATCCACAAAATCGACCGATGCACCGCAATACATGGCGCAATTAGCGCTGGCAACAAAGGTGATTGGTGTTGTCCAGACGAGGTCACCTGGGCCCACGCCCAAGGCCATACAAGCAATGTGCAAAGCGCTCGTTGCGCTGTTAACAGCCGCTGCGTGCCGCGCACCGCAATAGCTGGCAAGTGCCTTTTCAAATTCTGGAACGACTGGACCTTGCGTTAGAAAATCTGAACTCAGCACTTTGACGACAGCGGCGATGTCGGCTGCGCTGACGTCTTGGCGACCGTAGGGAATCATGGCCATTAGGGAGCTCCTGTATTTTTCTAAAGGGTTTATGGTCTTGAGCCTCAACCCCGCCCATAAGTATCTTCAAGCCGCACAATATCGTCCTCACCCAGGTACGACCCTGTCTGCACCTCAATGATCTCTAGCGGCACGGTGCCGGGGTTGGTCAACCGGTGCGTTTGCCCTTGCGGAATATAGGTGCTCTGGTTTTCAGTCAGCAGCAGGCGTTTGTCACCATTGATGACTTCTGCTGTGCCGCTAACGACCACCCAGTGCTCGGCGCGGTGGTGGTGCATTTGCAATGACAGCGATGCACCGGGCCGCACGGTAATGCGCTTGACCTGATGGTTTTGCCCCACGTCAACGCTGTCGTACCAACCCCAGGGGCGGGCCACCAGGCGGTGCTGTACGGCCTGCGATGCATCGAGCGCCTCCAGTTTGGCCACCACTTCCTTGACCGCTTCTGAATGGCCAGTATGGGCCACCAGCAACGCGTCAGGCGTGTCGATGATGAACAAATCTTGCGTACCCAAAGCCACCACCGGGCGGCCACCACCCGCGTGGATGTATGTCTGGCTTGAATGCAAGTGGTGCGCGTTTTTACTGTCGCCACCAGTGTGGTTGCCCTGGGCTTGTGCGGGTGCCAGATCAGCCACAGCGTTCCAGCTGCCTACATCGCTCCAGACGCCGTTGAATGGAAAGACCACGACATTGGCGGCGCGCTCCATCACGGCATAGTCAATGGACTGGCTGCGGCAGGCGGCAAATACCTGCGCGTCTGGCCGGGTAAACAGCCCATCTTGCTGCGACAGGTGCATGGCACGCTGGCAGACATCAAGAATGTCTGGCGCATGGGTTTGCAGGGCGTCGAGCAGCGTTTGTGCGCGCACAAGAAATATGCCGGCATTCCACAAATAGTCACCGCTGCTTAAAAACATCAGGGCTTTGTCTGCCGCAGGCTTTTCTACAAAACGGGCGACCTTGAAGCCCCCGTCTTTGGCGGGTGCACCTTTTTGAATGTAGCCATAAGCGGTGCTGGGCATGCTGGGCTGCACGCCAAAGGTCACCAGTTGCCCGGCTTGGGCCGCAGGAGCAGCGGCACGCACCATGCTGGCAAAGGCTTGCGCGTCGGGAATATGGTGGTCAGCCGGGCAAAACAGCAGCAGCTCGTCTAGAGGCGCGGCCAGGGCGGCCAGGGCCATGGCCGCAGCGGTGTTTTTCGGCTGCGGCTCCAGAATTTGGCGCACGGCTACACCTGCATGGTCAGCCACATCAGACAATAAGAACCGATGGTCTTCCGACGATACACAGGTGACGCTCTGGCCAGCGGTACCCAGCAAAGGTGCCACGCGTTCAAGCGTGAGCTGCAGCAGTGACTTGTCACCCACCAGGGGGATAAATTGCTTGGGGAAAGCCTTGCGCGACAAGGGCCAAAGCCGCGTGCCGCTGCCGCCGCAAAGAATCACCGGGTGAATCGCCACGGCGCTGGTTTGCAGGGAAGTCATGCTTGCCCGGCCTCGCGCCGCAAGACTTCTATTTCCTGTTGCAGCAGATCAAACTCGGTCAGCTTGCGCTTCAAGAATGCTTTGGTCAGGTGCCCTTTTTCTTCCAGCCCGGCAGGGGTCAGCACATAGGAATAAGCCAGCTTGTTGTCGCTGCGTCTGAAGTTATTGGCCTTGACCAGACCTTTGTCAACCAGCGCGCGCAGACAGTAGTTGACTTTGCCCAGGCTGACACCAAAACGTTCGGCCAAGCCACGCTGGCTGGCGGCTGGCTCATGGGTGAGCTGGCATAGCAGGTAGTAGGGCAGGTCTTGTGGCGCCATTGATTGGATTGATATGTTCAAGAGTTGAACGCATTGTAAGCACAAGCCAATTTGCGATCTGGACGATGCGGCTTAAGCATCCATCACGGCCGCTTCCAGGCGCATACCCAGGCGGTCTTTGGCTGACAGCAGGGGCTCAACGCCTTGCGGCCACTTGATGCCTATGCTCGGGTCATTCCATGCAATGCAGCGCTCTTGCGCGGGCGCATAAAAATCAGTGGTCTTATACAAAAAATCTGCACTGTCACTGAGCACCAAAAAACCATGTGCCAGACCGGGTGGCACCCACATCTGACGATTGTCTTGTTCGTTTAATTCCACGCCCACCCATGCGCCAAACGTCGGGGATGCGGGCCGAATATCAACCGCCACATCAAAAACAGCGCCGCGCACCACCCTGACCAGCTTGCCTTGCGGCTGACCTAGCTGGTAATGCAGGCCGCGCAAAACGCCTTTTTCAGACCGGCTGTGGTTGTCTTGCACAAAGCTGAAGTCGGTGCCCGTTGCAGCATTGAAGTCGCGCTGGTTAAAGCTTTCAAAAAAGAACCCACGCGAATCGCCAAATACTTTGGGCTCGATGATCAGAACGTCGGCAATGGCGGTGGCAGTGACTTTCATGCCTGGCCTTTTTCTTTGAGCAGGCGCAACAAATATTGGCCGTAACCGTTTTTGGCCAGCGGCTCCGCCAGTTTTGCCAGTTGGGCATCACCAATAAAGCCGCTGCGCCAGGCGATTTCTTCCAGGCAGGCGATTTTCAGGCCCTGCCTGTGCTCCAGCGTGGCAATAAACTGCCCGGCCTCCAGCAGGCTGTCATGGGTGCCTGTGTCCAGCCAGGCATAGCCGCGCTGCATGATTTGCACATTGAGCTGGTCGCGCTCCAGATAAGCCTGATTCACGGCTGTAATTTCTAGTTCGCCCCTGGCACTCGGCTTGATGGATTTTGCAATCTCCACCACCTGTGCGTCATAAAAATAAAGGCCTGTCACGGCATAGTTGCTCTTGGGTGCCACGGGCTTTTCTTCAATGCTGCTGGCCTTGCCCAGCGCATCAAACGCAACCACGCCATAACGCTCAGGGTCTTGCACATGGTAGGCAAATACCGTGGCCCCCACCTCACTGTCGTCGGCCTGACGCAGCAGCGTTTGCAGGTCATGCCCGTAAAAAATATTGTCTCCCAGAACCAGTGCGCTGGGGGCGCCTGCCAGAAACTTTTCACCAATGATGAAGGCCTGCGCCAGTCCGTCAGGGCTGGGTTGCACTGCGTATTCAAGCTTCATGCCCCATTGCGAGCCATCGCCCAGAAGCTGCTCAAAGCGCGGGGTGTCCTGCGGCGTGCTGATGATCAGCACCTCGCGGATACCCGCCACCATCAAGGTACTGAGCGGGTAATACACCATGGGTTTGTCGTACACCGGCAGCAGTTGCTTGCTGATGGCCAGCGTGGCCGGGTGCAGACGCGTGCCTGAACCGCCAGCCAGGATGATGCCTTTGCGGGGC
>JANOWR010000048.1:0-2658 GCA_031417995.1 Polaromonas sp.
GGGACCCAAGGACACGGGGCGTCCGGGTTTGCGCGTGGTGCGCGACTACGACACGTCGATTCCCGATTTTCGGGGCGATAAAGAGCAGCTCATTCAAGTGGTGCTGAATATCGCGCACAACGCAGCGCAGGTGCTGGGCGAACGCATGGCGCAGGGCGACGCTGTGATCACTTTTAAAACCCGTATTGCCCGTCAAGTCACATTCGGTAAGCGGCGCTATAAATTGGCACTGGAATTGCATATTACAGACAACGGGCCGGGCATACCGGATGACATCAAAGACCGCATTTTTTACCCGCTCGTATCGGGCAGAGAAGGCGGCTCAGGACTGGGGCTGACATTGGCGCAAACCTTTGTGCAGCAGCACGACGGACTGATCGAATGCGAAAGCCAGCCCGGGCGTACGGAATTCAAAATCTTGATTCCGTTGCCATGAATTTAAGCGCAAGATAAAGATCAAGATGATCAGGACCCGAGGACACACCGCATGAAGCCTATTTGGATCGTAGACGATGACCAGTCCATCCGCTTTGTGCTGGAGAAAGCCCTGCTGCGCGAAGACCTGCCCACCCGCAGCTTTACCAACCCGCGCGACCTGCTAACAGCACTAGGCAATACCGACGAACACGACGCCGACAACCTGCCACCACAGGTACTGGTCAGCGACATTCGCATGCCCGGCGGCTCAGGCCTGGATTTGCTTACCAAAGTGAAAGAAAAGCACCCCGGCTTGCCGATCATCATCATGACAGCGTTCAGCGACCTGGACAGCGCGGTGAATGCTTTTCAGCGCGGTGCGTTTGAATATTTGCCCAAGCCGTTTGATATTTCTAAAGCCACCGAGCTGATTCGCCGTGCGGTAGAAGAAAGCCAGCGCGAAGATGTGGCGCACGAGGTAGTGGCCAACGCCCCTGAAATGCTGGGCCAGGCCCCGGCCATGCAAGATGTGTTCCGCGCCATAGGGCGGCTGTCGCAAAGCAATGTGACGGTGATGATTACCGGCGAGTCGGGCAGCGGCAAAGAGCTGGTGGCCAAAGCGCTGCACAAGCACAGCAGCCGCGCCAAAGGGCCGTTTGTAGCTATTAATACCGCAGCTATACCGAAAGACCTGCTGGAAAGCGAGCTGTTTGGCCATGAGCGCGGTGCGTTTACCGGCGCACAAACCATGCGCCGTGGCCGGTTTGAGCAGGCCGATGAAGGTACGCTGTTTTTAGACGAAATTGGCGACATGCCGTTTGACCTGCAAACCCGCTTGCTGCGCGTTTTAAGTGACGGTAGCTTCTACCGTGTGGGCGGGCACAGCGCGGTGAAAGCCAATGTGCGGGTGATAGCCGCGACCCACCAAGATTTGGAGCGCAAGGTCAGCGACGGCAGCTTTCGCGAAGACTTGTTTCACCGTTTGAACGTGATTCGCCTGCGCCTGCCTGCGCTGCGCGAGCGGCGCGAAGACATTCCCGCGTTGACCAAACATTTCTTGCAGCAGTCGGGCAAGCAGCTGGGCGTAGACCCCAAACGCATTGCGCCATCGGCACTGGAGCGGCTTGCACAGTTTGCATTTCCGGGCAACGTGCGCCAGCTAGAAAACGTCTGCCACTGGCTGACTGTGATGGCCCCCACGCAAGTGATTGACGAGAAAGACTTGCCCCCCGAGGTGCTGCAAGTGCAACGCACCCAACTAGAGGCTGTGTCTGCAAAGACTGAAACCGGTCATTCAAGTGCTGTACATGCTACTAATAAAATAGCTGTTCAAGCAGATTCTACCAAGGTTAACAACGACTTTAGCGATAAAAATGCATCGCCAGAGATGGGTCTTTCACTGAACCCGATCAATACCTCTGGCCACGCCAACTCGGACATTGTTGAGATGGCAACAGCAACAGCAACGGCAACGGCTAGGGCTGCGCAGGCTGCGGCGTCCAATGCGTCTGCCGCTTTGGCACCATCGCCGCCCACGTTAGCCGCGTTGGATTGGGAGCATCAGCTCAACGCAGAAGCTGTAGTTCTGTTGGCACAAGACAGTGGCGATGTATGGGACGTGTTGACCCAGCGTTTTGAGCGCCAGCTGATCGCTGCCGCGCTGTCTACCACCCGTGGCCGCCGCATTGAGGCGGCAGTCAAGCTGGGCATTGGCCGCAATACCATCACCCGAAAAATTCAGGAACTGGGGTTGGAGTAATCAATTTCCCAGCGTGGTTAAGGTGCGCGTTTCGGGGGTTTTTTATGCCAAGGTTATCGTCGGATAAGTTGAACTCTAGGTGAACGGTATCTCCGGCTGAGCTGGACTCGAGCCGGGCATCTCTTTCGCGAAAAATACTTCGCAAACACGCGCGCACTTGGATTTTGGTGCGCTACCTTCAACAACGCGCGCCTTACTGCATATTTTTCATCGAGACGTACCCGGCTCGTCACATTGTTCTTTGCTTGGTTTTAGCAGCCCTTGCTTCGGATGGGGTGTTTGGAATGTACAATACTCTCAATTGCATAGCTGGTTGAGCAGGTTCTGCGGCCTACAACGGCTAAAACACTCTGAAAACAGGCCTCAGAATACGCTTGGCGTGCCTTCAACGGTTGTTCTGTGCACGCCTTGGCGCTTGGCGTGAACAACTCCGCGGCTGTCCTCCGCCCTGCGGGCTCCCCCTTTATGCCGCTGCGTTGTCC
>JANOWR010000049.1:0-1598 GCA_031417995.1 Polaromonas sp.
CAAATTATTCTGGAAGAAGAATCAGGCGGTGCGCCTATGTTCACTGAAGCGGTACTGGCTAACATCATCCGGTTTTATGGCAACGCCATGCAAAGCTTCATGGGCAGTTATCTTGAAAAAAACGTGCAGGGATTTATGGACTTGCAAGTCAAAATGGCCGAGCAATCCAAGGGATTGACGCCTGAAAAATGGGCGCAGCTGATGAGCGCCCAATCACCCATGATGAAGGGCATGATGGGCAGCTACGTTGAGCAGTCCAAAGACGTTTTCACCCAAATGCAGGAGCAGATGCAGGAGCAAATGAAGAGGCAGAGCGAACAACTCTTGAGCGCTTTTGGTTTGAAAAGGTAGTCTGCTGCTGGCTGGAGAAGGCTCTGAGACAATAGAGCCATGAGCGAAGTTATCTCCCCACCTGCACCCGTACCTGTTACCCATAAGCCCGCGCCTCGCGTTGGCTTTGTCAGCCTTGGTTGCCCTAAAGCGCTGACCGATTCTGAGTTGATTCTCACCCAGCTCAGCGCTGAAGGCTACGTCACGTCTAAGACGTTTGAAGGCGCGGACCTGGTCATTGTCAACACCTGCGGTTTCATTGACGATGCGGTAAAAGAAAGTCTCGACACGATTGGCGAGGCACTGGCTGTCAATGGCAAAGTCATCGTCACGGGTTGCCTCGGGGCCAAGGAAGGCACGGGCGGCGGCAACATGGTGCGGCAGATGCACCCCAGCGTGCTGGCTGTCACTGGCCCGCATGCCACGCAAGAAGTCATGGATGCAGTGCATCTGAATTTGCCCAAACCGCATGATCCGTTTGTTGATTTGGTGCCCAATTCTTTCGGTGTGGCCGGCATCAAGCTCACGCCGCGCCATTACGCGTATTTGAAAATCAGCGAAGGCTGCAACCACCGCTGCACGTTTTGCATCATCCCGTCGATGCGCGGTGACCTGGTGTCGCGCCCGATTGGCGATGTGCTGGTGGAGGCGCGAGCGCTGTTTGAAGGCGGTGTCAAGGAACTGCTGGTGATCAGCCAGGACACATCAGCGTATGGCGTGGACGTGAAGTACCGGACCGGGTTTTATGATGGCAAGCCGATCAAAACCCGCATGCTTGAACTGGTTGCTGCGCTGGGCGATATTGCCGAGCCCAACGGTGCGTGGGTCCGCTTGCACTAAGTATATCCGAATCCAAGCGTCGATGAGATTTTGCCCCTGATGGCAACTGCCAAAGTGCTGCCTTACCTGGACGTGCCGCTGCAGCACAGCCACCCTGATGTTTTAAAGCGCATGAAGCGGCCAGCCAGTGGTGAAAAAAATCTGGAACGCCTAGCCCGCTGGCGCGAGATTTGCCCGCAAATCGTCATTCGCAGCACATTTATTGCCGGTTTCCCGGGTGAGACGGAAGCCGAGTTTGCGCACTTGCTGGGTTTTATCCAAGAAGCAAAAATCGATCGCGCGGGCTGCTTTGCCTACAGCGCTGGAGCGGGTGCTACTGCCAACGATATCCCGGGCATGCTGCCCATAGAGCTGCGCGAAGAGCGCCGGGCACGGTTCATGGCTGCGGCTGAAGCGGTGTCTAGCGAGAAGCTCAAGCAGCGCATTGG
>JANOWR010000050.1:0-15944 GCA_031417995.1 Polaromonas sp.
CTGGTCAAGGCCGGGGTTGACGCCATCGTGGTGGACACCGCACATGGCCACAGCAAGGGCGTGATTGACCGGGTGCGCTGGGTGAAATTGAACTACCCGCACATCGACGTGATTGGCGGCAACATCGCCACTGGCGCAGCAGCACTGGCGCTGGTCGATGCGGGTGCTGACGGCGTCAAAGTCGGCATTGGCCCCGGCAGCATTTGCACCACCCGTATCGTGGCGGGTGTGGGCGTGCCGCAAATCATGGCCATTGACAGTGTGGCCACCGCCTTGCGCGGCACGGGCGTGCCCTTGATTGGCGACGGCGGCATTCGATATTCTGGTGACATCGCCAAAGCCATCGCAGCGGGCGCCAGCACCGTGATGATGGGCGGCATGTTTGCAGGCACGGAAGAAGCGCCCGGCGAAGTCATCTTGTACCAGGGCCGCAGCTACAAAAGCTACCGCGGCATGGGCAGCATCGGTGCCATGCAGCAGGGCAGTGCTGACCGGTATTTTCAAGAGTCCAGCACCGGAAACCCGAACGCCGACAAGCTGGTCCCCGAAGGCATTGAAGGGCGCGTACCGTACAAAGGCAGCATGGTGTCCATCGTCTTCCAGATGGCAGGCGGCTTGCGCGCCAGCATGGGCTACTGCGGCTGCGCCACGATTGACGAGATGCAGAGCAAAGCCGAGTTCGTTGAAATCACCTCAGCCGGTATACGCGAAAGCCATGTGCATGATGTGCAGATCACGAAGGAAGCGCCTAACTATCGGGCGGATTGATCTCTTTTCGAGTAAAGTAAGGAATTCTTACTTAAAGGAAATCATCATGCTGGCAAAAATGACGTCCAAAAATCAGATCACGCTGCCCAAAGCGGTGATCTCCAAGTTGCCGCCCAGTGAGTATTACGAGGTGGAGGCAGTCAATGACTGCATCATGTTGACGCCTGTGCGGGTACAAAACGGCGACGCTGTGCGCAGAAAACTTGAATTGCTTGGAATCACTGAGCAGGATGTTGCCGATGTAGTCAAACAGGCGCGTAGCACTCGCGCATGATCCGCGCGACTGATCCTGTTTTGCGCGTTGTTCTAGACAGTAATGTTTTACTTTCGGCGCTCGTTTTTGCAGGCGGAACGCTAGGTCGTTTTCGATCGCTTTGGACTATCGGCAAGATTCTTCCTTACGCGTCCAAAGAAACGATACAAGAGTTGATCGGCTTACTTGCAAACAAAAAATTCAAACTTGACTCGATTGATCAGGAAAGCTTGCTCGCTGACTATCTGCCTTTTGTACAGATCGCCGACGTCTCTTCGATCATTCAGCAAGCCAGTTTGCCCATTTGTCGCGACCCGTACGATCAAATGTTTCTTGAACTCGCGCATGCCAGCAAAGCAGAATTTTTGGTGACCGGCGACCAGGATCTGTTGGTTTTGGCAAATACCCCCAACCTTTCTTTTCGTATTGTTAAACCCGTTGAATTTTTGATTCAACACCAGTTGACACCTTGACTTTAATGAACCATCAAAAAATCCTCATCCTAGACTTCGGAAGTCAAGTCACCCAGCTCATCGCCCGCCGCGTGCGTGAGGCCCATGTTTTTTGTGAAGTCCACCCCTGCGACGTGACCAGCGACTGGGTACGCGACTACGCCAAAGACGGCAACCTGAAGGGCGTGATTTTGTCGGGCAGTCATGCATCGCTGTGGGAAGACGACACCTTGCGCGCACCGCAAGCGGTGTTTGAGCTGGGCATTCCCGTGCTGGGCATCTGTTTTGGCATGTACGCGATTGCCGAGGCGCTGGGCGGCACGGTCGAGGGTGGCCACAAGCGCGAGTTTGGCCATGCCGAGCTGCGCGCGCATGGCCACACGAAGTTGCTCGACGGCATTGCCGACTTCACCACGGCTGACGGCCACGGCATGATGAATGTTTGGATGAGCCACGGTGACAACGTCACCGCCATGCCGCCCGGCTTTAAATTGATGGCATCGACCAGCAGTTGCGCCATTGCCGGCATGGCCGATGAAGTGCGCAAGATTTACGCCGTGCAGTTTCACCCGGAAGTCACCCACACCACCCAGGGGCAAGCCATATTGAACCGATTTGTGCTGGACATTTGCGGCACCCGGCCCGACTGGATCATGGGCGACTACATTGAAGAAGCGGTTGAAAAAATCCGCCAGCAGGTCGGTGACGAAGAAGTCATTTTGGGCCTGTCCGGTGGGGTGGATTCGTCAGTCGCTGCGGCGCTGATTCACCGCGCCATTGGTGACCAGCTGACCTGCGTGTTTGTCGATCACGGCTTGCTGCGGTTAAACGAAGGCGACGCGGTGATGGACATGTTTGTTGGCAAGCTGCACGCCAAAGTGATTCGTGTCGATGCCGAGGCGCAATTTCTCGGTCACCTCAAGGGCGTGAGCGAGCCCGAAGCCAAGCGCAAGATCATCGGGCGCGAATTTGTAGAAGTCTTCAAGGCAGAGGCGGCCAAACTCAAGGCCGCAGATGCATCGTCAAAAGGAGCGAAGTGGCTGGCCCAAGGCACCATTTACCCCGACGTGATTGAGTCCGGCGGCGCCAAAAGCAAAAAGGCAGTGGTGATCAAAAGCCACCACAACGTCGGCGGCCTGCCCGAGCAACTGGGCTTGAAGCTGCTGGAGCCGCTGCGTGAACTTTTTAAAGACGAAGTGCGCGAACTCGGCGTAGCGCTGGGCTTGCCGCCCGGCATGGTTTACCGCCACCCGTTCCCTGGCCCCGGTCTGGGCGTTCGCATTCTGGGTGAAGTCAAAAAAGAATACTCTGATTTGCTTCGTCAAGCTGACGCCATCTTTATTGAAGAGCTGCACAACTTCAAGGATGCAGCCACAGGCAAGACCTGGTACCAGCTCACCAGCCAGGCCTTCACCGTGTTTTTGCCCGTCAAATCCGTAGGCGTGATGGGCGACGGCCGTACCTATGACTACGTGGTCGCCTTGCGCGCCGTACAAACCAGCGACTTCATGACGGCAGACTGGGCCGAGTTGCCCTACGCCCTGCTTAAAAAAGTGTCTGGCCGCATCATCAATGAGGTGCGCGGCATCAACCGCGTGACGTACGACGTCAGCAGCAAGCCGCCTGCGACGATTGAGTGGGAGTGAGGGTGGATGTCAGGTTTCTGGCGCAATTTACTGACGCTCATGATCGCGGTTTTCAAGAAAGATTCGTCGATCTTGTCTTCGGGTTGTTCTTGCACGTTTTGGATCACGCCATTTGATGTCGGAATCAGCAAGCTTAAGAGTGACAAATACCTGCAGTTGGCAGAAGCTGCGCAGCTGGATTTCGTCGTCCGTAGCGCCCTGCTGGGGCGTATGCGGCGTGCGCGCTGTGCAATGGTCAATGTAGAGCAGCAGATCCAGTTCAGCAACCCTGTCAAATTGTTTGACAAGGTTCGCGTCAACACAAACATTGTTTTTGCGGATGCAAGGTTCGTGCATTTTCTGCACACGTACACGGTTAGCGGACTGCCGTGTGCACAGGTGACTGTAAAAGCCAAGTTCAAAACAGGGCGCATCACGCAATCGGCCGTTGAGTTGACCGGGCCGGTATTTCAGACTGCAGAGTCGGTCTGACCAATCAGCAAGCGTCTTGACCCCCCGCCTGATTCCCTGCGCGACTTCACTTTGCCTCTCGCTCCTGTATGCCATTAACCGTGCTGGCAGAATATGAGTACCATGTACCTGTCACCCCAATTTGCCGCCAAAGACAGCGCCACGACCAACGCCACAGCCCATGCGCTGATTTGCGCTTATCCGTTGGCGAGTTTGATATCGACAGACGACGACGGCCTGCCTTTTGTCACGCCGCTGCCTTTGCACTTGCTGACTGACAACAATAAAACGCTGCTGCTGGGTCACTGCGCCAAGCCCAACCCGCACTGGCGTTACCTGGCAGCACGGCCCAAGGCGGTGGTCACCTTCATGGGCCCACACGCCTACATGACGCCACGCGTCTACCCTGACCTGACCCGCGTACCGACCTGGAACTACCTGACGGTGCACTGCACGGTCGAGGCCAAAATCATAGAGACGTTTGAAGACAAAGACCGCTTGCTCAAACACCTGATAGCTGACCACGACCCCGCCTACGCTGACCAGTGGCGCGGCCTGGGGGAGGACTATCAGCACAAGATGATGGGCGGTATCGTGGCGTTTGAATTGAAGGTTTTGTCGATGCAATGCAAAGTCAAACTCAACCAGCATCGGCCTGAAGCACAGGCCGCCATGCATGCGCTTTACAGCCAGGGCAATGACAGTGAACGTGCGCTGGCTGACTGGATGGGTAAACTCCACCCGGCCGGCGCGTCAGACGCGTAAGAGGCGGACATGCGCAGCATTTTTGGTGTTTTAAGTTTGCTGCTGGTCTTGGGCATCGTTGGGGTGGTGGTTAAAAAGCAGTTGGCTGCACCGCAAGCCAATGCCGGGCAGGCCGCGCCAGTTGCATCGCCACAGCAAACTCAGCAACAGTTCAAGCAAGCCCTTGACGCCGCTTTGCAGTCAGCACAGCCGCCAAAAGATCGTTCGCCTGATGAAAAATAGCCTGAAACAGTCTTTTTTAGGCGTTAAAAGTGCCTGTAGCCCAATAAATTCGGGCGCAAGCAGCTATAAAATAAATAGCGTATGAATCGCCCAATACAAACCACTGAAACCCAAGACGAGCACTTCATGCAGCTCGCGTTGGCCCAGGCCGCGCTGGCAGCCCAGGCGGGCGAAGTGCCTGTAGGTGCCGTGGTGGTGCAGGGCGGCCAGGTCATTGCCACTGGCCGCAACGCCCCAATAGAAGGCCATGATCCAACCGCCCATGCAGAAATAGCCGCCCTGCGCGCCGCAGCCAAAGTGCTGGGAAATTACCGCCTGCCCGACTGCACGCTGTACGTCACGCTGGAGCCCTGCGCCATGTGCAGCGGTGCCATGCTGCACGCACGGCTCAAGCGGGTGGTGTTTGGCGCGGCAGATGCGAAGACTGGCGCAGCAGGCTCCGTTATCAACCTGTTTGACCAGCCGCAACTGAACCATCAAACAGCATTGCAGGGCGGCGTACTGGCGGGTGAATCTGCTGCGCTGCTCAAACATTTTTTCAGCCAGCGTCGAATGGAAAAACGTGAAGGCGCCCGTCAACCACCATCAAAAATCACCTGAAAGCCCCATGAACTACGTCCACATCGTCGCCCTGTTAGCCATCCTCCAGTTCATTTACTTCGGCATTCTTGTAGGCCAAGCGCGCGGTAAATACGGCATCAAAGCCCCGGCCATGACGGGCAATGAGCATTTTGAGCGGGCCATGCGCGTGCAGATGAACACGCTGGAGCAACTGGTTTGCTTTGTGCCTGCGCTGCTGATGGCTGCTGTGTACTGGCCGCAGGTGTACGTGGCTGCCGTGGGCGTGGTGTATCTGGTGGGTCGTACGCTTTACCAGCGTGCCTATATGGCTGACCCGGCCAAACGCGCTTTGGGTTTTGGGCTGACAGCGCTGCCTACCTTGCTGCTGGTGGCAGCGGGTCTGGTGGGTGCGGTGATGCGCGCTACGGCTTGAAACAACTAATGGCTGCGTGAGGGGCGTTTGCCGCTGTTTTGAACGCATTCGAGACTCGAATTTCCTGCTTTCAGGCATAAAAAGTGCCTGTAGCCCAATAGATTCGGGCGCGACCAGCTCCTGAATATATAGCGCTTGTCACACCGCTGCTGACCTGATGCTTCAGCTTAAAACGTGGTAACCGCCTACAGCGCTTGTGCGCTACCCCGCACAGGGTTTGGGTTGATGGCAAACAACACTGAATTGTTGCAACGTCCGCTCACACGTCTCTTAGCCACATGCTCAAACTGCTTGCCCACCCGGACACTGACCCCGATACATTTCACCAGCATCTTGCGCACTTTAATGTGGCCCGTATCGCGCCAGCCATGCCTACGACACGCTGGTTGGCAAACCTGGAAACTGAATTTGAATACCGCGTGGCTGAAGGGCACTACCTGGAAGCGTTGCGGCTGGAAGTTGCGCCGCTGCTGCCTGCGCAACAGAGCAGTACCGACAATTTTATTGACTGGTTTGAACGGCTGGCCATCGACGGCCCTGGCCAGCAGCATGCCTTGCGGCTGGTGTGCGGTAAACGCTGCTTTGACCGCTACAGCACGGAGCTGCAAATGCAGGAGCTGGTGTGCTGACAGGCTCGGCCGATGCTGACATTGCGTCAGGGTTGGTGTTGCGGCACCTGGCGGGCAGCGGCTACCGCTTTACCACCCCCACGCCACTCACGCAGCAACGGGTTTTGGCACATCGTGGCTCGCAGATGGCTGCCACACTGCGCGATATTTTTGGCTGGAACATGCCATTTACTTTGACATGTGGCGCCATGACCCGCGAGCTGCTGGCCGCCATGCGCGGTGCGGGTGTGCTGCACACGCGTGGCGATGTACTGCAAAGCGGCGTACGGGTGTCGAGCATTGGCGACGATTTGTTTGTGCATTCCGCCTACCCCACCACGCAGGACGACGCTGTATTTTTTGGTCCTGACACCTACCGCTTTGCGCGCTTTATTCAGGAGGGTGTGTCGCACGTGCAGTCAAACGGCAACCAGCCGATACGCGTGCTTGACGTGGGCTGCGGCAGCGGGGCAGGGGGCGTGGTTGCGGCACGTGCTTTGTCGCACCTGGGGCCGCTGGAGATGTGCATGAACGACATCAACCCGCTGGCGCTGCGTTACACAGCCATCAACGCCAATCTGGCAGACATCGCCATCAAGCCAGCCCTGGGCAATGCCCTGCGTGCCGTCAAGGGTGACTTTGATTTGATTATTTCTAACCCGCCGTACCTGGACGATGTGGCCCAGCGCGCCTACCGCCACGGCGGCGCGGGGCTGGGCCGGGCAATGAGCGTGCGGATTGCCGCAGAAGCCTTGGGCAGGCTGCTACCCGGCGGCCGCTTGCTGCTGTATACCGGGGTGGCCATGGTGGGTGGGGTAGATGCGTTTTGGGCGGACATGCAACCGCTGCTGACGGGCGACAAGTTCGATTGGTCGTATGCAGAAATTGACCCGGACGTGTTTGGCGAGGAACTGGAGCAACCCGTTTATGCGCACGTTGACCGCATTGCCGCTGTCGGTTTGACGGTCACGCGCAAGCCGGGGGCGATGTGATGGCGGCCGACATGCGGGTTGATATGCAAGCTGATGCATACCTGGCGGTTGATGCGGATCAAACCCCACCCAGCACGCTGGAGCGCATGCCCAAGTGGCTGATTTGCATCCCTTTGACAGTGCAATGGCTATGGCTGGCGCTGCGCTACCACAGCTTGACGCTGCCCACCATTGCCAACCCCGCCATCACAGCGGGTGGGCTGGTGGGCGAGGGCAAGCTCGAATATTTTGACGGCATGGGGCCGATTGCGCTGTCGGCTACAGCTGCATATTGCGCGGTGCCCAACCACAAGCGCCACACAGGCGCAGAGCTGCGTGAGCTGATGCTTGGCGCTGGCTTGGCCTTCCCGGTGATAGCCAAGCCTGACCTGGGCCTGTGCGGCTATGGTGTGCGGCTGATTGCCAACCGGGGTGAGCTGCGTAACTACCTGCAGGCTTTTCCGGCCAATGAAACGGTGGTGCTACAGCAGTACTTGCCGCAAGAAAGCGAAGCCGGCATTTTTTATATTCGTGACCCGAATGCGGAGGCGGGCCGCATCATCGGGCTGGCGCTGCGTTACTTTCCGCGTATCACGGGCGATGGCGTACACACCCTGGCAGAGCTGATTGCTCTGGAGCCGCGCGCGCAACGCGCGCTGCAATCGCCCCGCCATCAACCCAGCTACAACCCCAACCACACCCCCAGAGCCGGGGAAGTGGTGCGGCTGGCCACCATCGGCTCAACCCGCGTAGGCGGCCTGTACCGTGACGCCAGAACCCACATCACGCCGCAGCTCACCCGCGCCATTGATGCAATAGCGCGCGATATGCCATCGTTTCACTTTGGCCGGTTTGACGTGCGTTTTGACAGCCTGCAAGACCTGGCAGCAGGCCGCGCCTTTTTCATCATGGAGATCAACGGCGCAGGCTCAGAGGCGATTCAGGCCTGGGACCCCGCTACCAGCGTGGTGGCTGGCTTCAGGATGATTTTCAAAAAGCAGCGCATCCTGTTCGCCATCGGCCACGCCATGCGCAAGAAGGGCTTCAAGCCCATTGGCGTGTGGGCATTGGCGCAACTCAACCGCAGGCAAAACCAGCTGATTGCGCGCTACCCGCCGTCGAATTGAGGGGCTGGTTTGGCGGCGTGGTGCGGTGGTGGGTTGGGTGGGCGCGGTGGCATACTCTGCGAGTGAAAAAACACATCTACATCTATTCCCCCGCCAGCGCGGTGCGTGACAAGGCCAGCTTCAAGCGGGGCATCAAACGCCTGCAGACACTGGGCCATGAGGTTGAAGTGGACGAAGCGGCATTGGCCAAATACCAGCGCTTTGCGGGCGACGACGCAACCCGGCTGGCGGCCATCCATCGCGCTGCTGCCAGCGGGGCTGACGTGGCGCTCATCACACGGGGCGGCTACGGCCTGACGCGCATCCTGCCTGCCATCCATTACAAAGCGGTGGCCAAGTCGATTGACAAGGGCATGAAGTTTGTGGGCCTGAGCGACTTTACGGCGCTGCAAATGGCGCTGCTGGCCAAGACGGGCGCGGTGACGTGGGCCGGCCCTGCGCTTGGCGAAGACTTTGGCACCGCACACACGCCTGACGACATCATGGAGGCCTGTTTTGACGACCTGATAAGCGGGCAAGGCGAGGGCACGGGCTGGCAACTGCCCAAAGCTTCACCGACCATTGCTACTGAATCAATAGCTGCTCGCGCCCGAAAACAGGCGGCTACAGGCCAATTTAGTATCCAAAATGCCATGCTTTGGGGTGGCAACCTGGCCGTTTTGGCCAGTTTGATTGGCACGCCGTACTTCCCGAAGCCTGAAACCATCAAAGGCGGCATTCTGTTCATTGAAGACGTGGGCGAGCACCCTTACCGGGTAGAGCGCATCCTCACGCACTTGCTGCATGCGGGTGTGCTGGCTAACCAAAAGGCAATCGTTTTTGGCCAGTTCAGCAACTACAAGCTGGTGCCAGGTTATGACAGTGGGTTTAACCTGGGCGCGGTGGCGGCACGCTTGCAGGGCCAGGTCAAGGCACGGGTGCTGACGGGTTTGCCGTTTGGCCATGTGGCCACCAAGGTGTTGTTGCCCGTGGGGGCGAAGGTCACACTGGCCGTTGATGGCCGTGATGCATTTGTTTTATGGGGGCACCAGCATTGACGCGCTTAACGTGCCCGCACGCCGGCTTTGACCGTCAGGCTTTTGGGCAGCAGGCCATTAAAACGGCCACTGATGTCAGCTACCTTTTGTCTGGCCAGGGTTTCGCCGTAGGTGGTGGCCAGGATGGCCATCACATCGCTGCGGGCATACCACAAGCCCTGAATGTCGGGCGCGTAACGAACGCGGCGGGTGACGGCAGGGAATTTTTTTTCACCGTATTCGCCAAGTTCGTGCAGCATCAGCTGGCGAATGATTTCGGTGCGGGCATTCAATGCTTCAGGCGTACGCTCAGTTCGGCCTAGCAGGGCCATGTAGCTGTTTTTGAGCTGCGGCACAAATGAAGGAATGCTGAAATTTGGGAGGAGGGAGCGCATAAAACGTCTCTTGTGAGCTGAAAATGGATATTATTTAAAACTACTTTTGTGCAAGATTAAAACTGTCACGCCAACATTGCAACCGGGTTTCCGTGACTTAGTTAACATGAAACAACATATGAATCAAACAGTTAGTAACCAAATGTCAAGTTGGTTCTAGCTTTTGTGTTAGCCGTTTTGGTTATTTCTACCAATTTTTCTGTAAATTTAACACCTGAATATGACAACCACAAAACCCCACACAACCCATTACCCATCACACTACATCAACGGCCAGTGGGTCAAGGCCAGTTCTGCCGACTTCTTGTCAGTGCATGACTCAAGCACCGAAGAAGTCATGGCCACCGTTCCGGCGGGTACCGCCCAGGAAGCCGAAGCTGCCGTGCTGGCAGCCCGTGCAGCATTTGATGGCTGGTCAGCTTTGCCTGTTGAAACCCGCGCCGCCTACCTTGACAAAGTGGCTGCTGGTGTGAAAGCACGTTCTGACGAAATGGCCACCGCCATTGCCCGTGAAGTCGGCATGCCGCTCAAAATGGCCAAAGCCATTCAGGTCGGTGGCCCGGCCTGGCACTGGGGCAACTTTGCCAAGGTGGCGCGCCATTTTGAGTGGGAGAAAAAAGTCGGCAACTCGCTGGTGGTGCGCGAGGCGATTGGCGTGGTCGGCTGCATCACGCCGTGGAACTTTCCGCTCAGCCAGATCACTTTAAAAATCGCCCCGGCCATGGTGGCAGGCTGCACCGTGGTGCTCAAACCCAGCGAGATCGCCCCCGTTAACGCCATGATTCTGGCCGAAATCATTCACGAGGCGGGCATTCCACCCGGCGTGTTCAACCTGGTCAATGGCATGGGCCCGGTGGTGGGTGAGGTGCTGGCCACCCATCCTGAAGTCGACATGGTGAGCTTTACCGGCTCCACCCGCGCGGGCAAACGGGTCAGCGAGCTGGCCAGCCAGTCGGTCAAGCGCATTGCCCTTGAGCTGGGCGGCAAGTCGGCCAGCGTGATTCTGGACAGCGCCAATTTTGAAGCCGCCGTTAAAGGCACGGTGGGCGCCTGCATGATGAACAGCGGGCAGACCTGCTCAGCCCACACCCGCATGCTGGTACCCGCAGCGCGCTACGACGAAGTCAAGGCACTGGCCCAGGCGGTGATTGCCAAATTCAGCATTGGCCCCAGCCTGGACGAGTCCAGCAAGCTGGGCCCACTGGTCAGCGCCCTGCAGCGCGACCGGGTGTTGGGCTTCATCAGGACCGGCATTGCAGAAGGCGCTGACGTGATTGCCGGTGGCGCCGAGGCACCGGCGTTTGCCACGGGCTACTTTGTACAGCCCACGATTTTGGGCATCAAACCCACCGACACGCTGGCGCAAGAAGAGATTTTTGGCCCGGTGCTGGTCGTCATCCCGTACAAAGACGAGCAGGATGCTGTCGCCATTGCCAACAGCACCATCTACGGCCTGGGCGGGGCGGTGTGGGCGGGTACAGACGAAGCCGCCATGGCGGTGGCACGCCGCATGCGCACAGGCCAGGTTGACATCAATGGTGGGCCGTTCAATGCGCAAGCACCGTTTGGCGGCTACAAACAGTCGGGCAATGGCCGTGAGAATGGGGTCTATGGTTTTGAAGAGTTTCTGGAATTCAAATCTTTGCAATTAAAGCCAGTTACAGTTTGAGGTTACACGCAACTACAGGTTTTTAACCTTCACGCATGGCAGAAGTTACCGTCGTTTTTGCCGATTTGACAGGCAGCACCGGGGTTTTTGAAGCCCTGGGCAATGCCAAAGCCACGCAAGCCATTACCCGCCTGACCGACTGGATGGGCAAGGTTTGCGTTGCGCGGCGTGGCCGGGTGGTTAAAAACCTGGGCGACGGTGTGCTGATGGTGTTCAGCCAGAACAGCGACGCTGTCGAAGCCGTGACTGACTTGCAGCGCCTGCACACCGAGCGCATCAAAACCTGGCCAGACAAACTCAGAATGCACCTGCAAGTTGGCTTGGCGCGGGGTGAGGTGATTGAGCAGGCTGCAGACTATTTTGGTGACGCTGTCAATGTGGCCTCACGCCTGTCAGACCTGTCCGGCCCGGACCAGATTCTGGCGTCTGAAGCGGTCATCAATGGCCTGCCGCCAGACACGCTGGTGCGCTTTCGCAGCCTGGGGGCGATGGACATCCGGGGCCGCAACGAGGCCTGCCAGGTTTACCGCGTTGAATGGCAAAACGAGGTGATGTCAGACATGTTCACCATGCCCGCCGGACTGACGCCGCTGCCATTCGGGAAAACCGCGCCACAGGCAGGTTCAATTGCACTGTCGTGGCTAGACGTTGCGGCCACCTTCGCATCAACACAGTTGCCGATACACATCGGCAGGGTGGACGAGGCACAGTTTGTTGTCAACGACCCGCGCGTGTCCAGGATGCACGCCAAAATCACCTGGCGGGCAGGCAAGTTTTATCTTGAGGACGTCAGCAGCTACGGCACCTGGGTGCGATTTGCGGGCAGTGATGCCATCGTGGCGCTGCGCAGGCAAGAGTGCGTGCTGCTGGTTGAGGGCGAAATTGCGCTGGGGGCACCGTTTGAAGACTTCACGGTGCCCACTGTCAGCTTTAAATTTCCGGGTAAATAACAGCCAATGGCCATTCGCCAACCGTCTTGAACAAGCCTGTTCACTGAAAAGTTCTGATGCTTTGCCTGTAGCTTGTGCGTTAGCGGCAAACTCACATTTATTTACTTCAACGCAATGCAGCTTCAAAAAGCTAACCGATAGGTCGTTGCAAAATTTACAGATGTTAAATTGGCGTCTGATTCCAATGACGCAGTTATGCACCAATGACGCAAAAATTAAGCAAAATAGGACTGTAGCCCAATATATTCGGGCGAAAGCAGCTATTATATTTATAGCGCATACTTACTTTAAAAGCTGCTATAAAAATAGTTACCAACTGTGCTAAGTGCGACACCGTACAGACGACGCATGTGCAGCCTTCTATAAATGGGTTGACTGAAAAGTCAAATCAATTCAATCCAAATCAATTTAACCAGAGGGTTTACACATGATTCAACTTGCTACTTCTACCATGCAGCCCCTCCCCCCCGAGGAACTCGCTGTGGACATGAACTTTAAGGGCCTGAACGGCGCGCAAGACGGCATGCCCGAGCTGTCATACCATGCGAACATTCCAGCAGACGACTGGGACCACCTGTTCAATGCGGTTGGGGAACGGCTTCAAAACTGTGTGGGCAAGCAGGTGGTTAAAACGTCAAAGCTGAAATTGCAAGATCCGTCTGTGCAGATGGAAAATACTGTGCGGGAATGCGTTGCCGCGCTGTACCTGCTGCAAGCAGCACTCAAGCGCGAAAGGCAACAACGCCGTCAACTGGTCATTGCCAATTTTGCCGCTTTAAACGAGCGCGACGTGCGCAATGACACAAAACGTGCAAGCATGAACTTAACGATACCCGCCAGCACGCCGATGGCCAAGACAGCTGCCCATGCGCCATGACCGCACGTAGCGGGCCTGCGTTACGCGCACTTAACCACGTGCTGAACCGTGATAGCTTTGACAAGCTGATTTCCGCTTACAAAGGCTCAGGCGGCACCGCGCGAGCCGACGACCTGGCGTTGTTGCTGGCAGAAAAGGGTCGGGGCAATTTTTCAAGCCTTGCCAGAGGCATCGTGAGGGGGGAGGTCTTCAGCATTGAGTGGAACAACCACTTCTGGCTACCGATGTTCCAGTTTGAGCCGTGCGACATGTCCATGAAGGGCAGTGTGCGCAAAATACTGTGCGAACTGACGCATGTGCTTGACAACTGGACGCTGGCTGCCTGGTTTGCAGAACCGAACATATGGCTTAAAAACCGTTGCCCGGTGGACATGCTGGACGCCAACTTTCCGGCGGTTTTTGCCGCTGCCAGGGCCGACCGGTTTGTGGCTACTGGCTAACGCACAGCGCCAAGTGCTTCTGGGCCTTGCCGCATCGCATGCTCCAGCAGCATGCTGTAGTTTTCCAGCTTTTTTTGCAGCAACCGGACTTCCAGCATGTTGTGGATGCGGGTTTTGACCTTCACCAGGTCAAACGGTTTGCTGATGAAGTCTTTGGCACCTGCCTCCAGGGCACGCAGTTTGTGCGCAGGTTCGGCGGTGAGCACAATGACGGGCAGGTAGCGGTCAGCCGGGTTCTTTTTCAAGCTGCTCATCACCTCAAACCCGTCCATCTCGGGCATTCTCAGGTCAAGCAAAATCAGGTCATAGCAGTTTTTTTCATGCAGCGCGCAGACGTTTTTCGAGTCTGTGGTGGGCTGCGAAGGACTGGTGGGCGTGTCACTTTTTATGGGCGGCAGTTCCACACCCAGCCGTGCAGTGGTGCAAAGTACAGGCCGCCGTCTGCAACCGCCACCATACGCTGGACAAGCAGTTGTGCCGTTGGCTGCTGATGGGCCTGGACAGGCTGGAAGACGCTGATCTGGAGATGACCCAGGAGCTGATAGCCAACATGCTGGACGTACGCCGTGAAGGCGTGACCGAGGCCGCTACCAAATTGCAAAATGCCGGCCTCATTCAATACAGCCGTGGCCGCATCACCGTGCTGGACAGGCCAGGCCTTGAAAAACGCGCCTGCGAATGTTATGCGGTGGTTAAAAAAGAATACGACCGCCTGCTGCCCTTTACACCCGCGATCTGAAACTTTCCACGGCAGCACTGTTGCCATAGGGGTGCTTCACGAATATGTCCACGCTTCAGGCTGTCTGGGCAGTAACTGCTTGGTGCTCTTGCTAGCAATTTAGTTGCGCCCCCAAAAATTTAGGTCAATGACAAGGTTTTATGGAATATTTATCTTTAGCTGGTGTAGGTGAACAGCTATATTTTTCGATATTAGATATTAGGTTAAACCTTTATTGACAGCTAGAAAAAGCTTAAAAATTTGTATGGTATGTATCAATTAGTTCACAAATCGTTTGGACATGGGCATAAACAGCTACGAAATATATAGCAAAAATCAAATTTCATAGCATCATCAAATTTGATTTTCAATTTTGCTATGTGCGAAACCGCACAGACTGATATATCAACAAGCCTTTTAATAAGACAAGTTGTATGTAAACGTTTATTTATGAGGGTCTTCATGATTCGACTTACCAATTTACCCGCTCCGCGCGTCGCCAACGTGACTCAATCTGTCATGCACAAGTCGCGCAGTGGTTTGCCTGACTACGCGCCTCCACATGCAGCGCCAGGCCCGGCATGGTGACATATCAGCCTGACATCATGCCCGCCGATTGGGATGCACTGTTTCAAGCCGTACAGACCCGCATTGAAACCTGTGTAAGCCATGCATTGACCCATGTGCAAGACCTCCCATTGCATGAACGCCATGCAGCAACCTGTAAAGCAGTGCTGGCGTGTGTCGGGGACATGCGGCTACTCCATAACGCGTTGATACAAGAGCGCATGGCGCAGCAAGGCAGCAAGATTTATGCAGGCAATTGGTCAACCCCCGAAATCTGCAATGAACAGCACGATGAACCATCCTGGCTTTGAGGAAATGATCGGCATTTACAGCGCCAATGGAGGCATCACCACTGCTGATGATCTGGCTCTGCTGCTGAAAGTGCGCAACAAAGGCAACGTTGTCAGCCTTGAGCGGCACATTGCCCTGCGTGACATCGTCAGTTACGAATGGCGTAACTGTTACTGGATTCCATTGTTCCAGTTTGACACCCTAAACATGGACATCAAGCAGGAGGTGCGCAGGGTAACGCAAGAACTCTCTCCCGTGCTTGACAACGAGACGCTGGCCATGTGGTTTACCGAACCCAACACGTGGCTCAAAGGCAGGCGGCCTGTAGACTGGATTGGCAGGCATTTTTCAGACGTGCTATGTGCAGCGCGGGCTCACAGGTTGGTGGCAATGGGGCTGACGGCAATCAAAGCATTGCCCGGCGCGCCCGCATGGTGCAACAAAAAGCTAAAACAAAACCCGGCTACGGATGGTTCCCGTCACGTCATGCAGGCTGGCCAAAGCTACATCTGAATGCGCGGCATCAATGTCGATCACCACATAGCCAATGTCGCCGTGGGTTTGCAGGTATTGCGAGGCAATGTTGATGTGGTTGGCACCAAACACGGTGTTGATCTGCTGCAGCACGCCCGGCACGTTGCGGTGAATGTGCAGCAGCCGGTGCTTGCCGGGGTGCGCGGGCAGGGCGACTTCAGGGAAGTTGACCGACGAGGTGGAGGTGCCGTTGTCGGAGTACTTGACCAGTTTTTCAGCCACTTCAATGCC
>JANOWR010000051.1:0-3924 GCA_031417995.1 Polaromonas sp.
GGGTCGATCTTGGTGAACCGGATGAAGGTGGCTGGGAGTTGAGGATGAACCTGAAAATGCGCTTTTCGAGCCATTTTCCGGCGTCAATAAGACGTTTAGGCCAGTTAATACGGGCGCAAGCAGCTCCTGAATAAATAGCAAGTACCCGTCGTCCGGGACTTGGCCCGGGATCATGTCCCCGCACCTGCTGCTGCTCCTATTCAGCCATGGACATCAGCCAACGATTTAATCAATGTTGTAGGGTCAGCGTTAATGGCTTGCGCCCATTCGACAAAGTCAATGACGTCAAGATAACGCTCACCAGTTTCAACTTTCGAAATATGGGGTTGCGCCTTGTTAAGAATCGTAGACAGATCCCGCTGGGTCAAGCCTGCCTCAAGAAGGCATTTAACCAGCTCATCACGGAGCAGGTTATAGCGGAGGCTGTAAAAAGACATGAAGCCATGCTAGATTCCACTTTGGAGTATTCCATTTTGTTATCTGCCAAATCGAAAGGTTTTGAACATGATTTGCAAGTATTGCAACAAGGCAAAAATAACCCTATTGGTGTCTGCAGTGGTTTCAACCATAGCTGTTGCACAAGTCACATTGCCTAGCAAGCTTTCGGGAAGGCACACGACACTGGACGGTGCAAGTAGTCAATCGATTTCCGCGACGATTGACCAAGCCAATTTGAAAGGTACGTTAACTATTTGGTCGCACTTTGCAGGTTGCACTATTAAAGAAGCCCCAATTGCGGTCACCGTAGAAGGTGACAAGCTTATATTTAAAGTTGACCCGTCATACACCAACCCGTGCCGTTCAAACGTATCTGTCGAACTGGTCAAGAAATCTGGTTCAAATGACTATGAGGGTGAGCTGCGACAAGGCGGGCCAGCCGCAGCCCAGTATCCAATATTGAAGGTAAAGATGAGTCCCTAGTGCTGTGGCTCATGCATCCAGAGGCAACGCCAAATCGATATGAATTGACTTGTCAACTTAAAATGTTTAATATCCAAGATATCTCAATATTCTGGATAAATAAATATGCAATCTTTAGAAGCTACCCTCTCCAGTTGGGGCAAGTCCACCGCGCTGCGCATCCCTATGCCGCTGGTCAAAAAAGCGGGGCTCAAGATTGGGCAGACGGTACGCTTTGAAGACGGCGCAGATGGCAGCATCATCTTGTGGCCTGTGCTTGAACGCCCCAAGCTGGCCGACCTATTGTCGCAAGTCACGTCTGAAAATTTACCCGATGAAGCCGACGTTTCCTGGGGCAAGCCTCAAGGCAGTGAAGCATGGTGAGCCGCGTCAAAGCGGGGCCAAAATCGAAACCGACACAAGCGCCAAAGCAAGGCGAGATCATCTGGATAGATTTCGACCCGCGAACCGGCCACGAGCAAGCTGGCCGCCGCCCTGCTCTCGTGATCTCTCAGACCGCCTACAACCAGCGCATTGGTCGCGCCTTTGTTTGCCCCATCACTTCCAAAGTCAAAGGCTATCCGTTTGAAGTGCCCATTAAAACGGCATCTGTTTCAGGAGTGGTTTTAAGTGATCACTTCAAAAACCTGGACTGGCAGGCGCGCGGCACAACATGTACCGGGGAATTCGTGAGCGCAACAGACTTGCAAAAGGTTTGGCGACTGGTAGAGAGCGTGGTTGGGCTGGGTTGAGCGCGCTTGTTTGCAATGCTCGCGCCACCTGAGAACGTTTTGTATACCTTCCAGCTTCGGCAATCAGAATTGCCTTCCCAGTCAAAGAGATTGCCATCGCCGGCAATTTGAAAGACATGTTGATGGGCATCACTGCCGCGGGTGTGGACACCTACAACTACGGCGCGAAAACCGTGGGGTCGATACTGGTGAAGCGGATGAAGGTGGCGGGCAATTAAAAGATCCGTACAAGTAGATGGGTGCAAACCTTGCGCCCTGCACCGCCCACCAAGGAGCATATCGTGAGTGAACAACTGCAAATGGCACCCGAGCTGGCCGTATCGCAATGGCTGAATCTTGACACTCGCCTGTCACTCGAAAGCCTGCGTGGCCGTGTTGTCGTGCTGCATGCCTTTCAAATGCTTTGCCCAGCCTGCGTGTCGCATGGCATTCCGCAGGCCATCAACATTCACAACCACTTTGCCCAGAGCGATGTAGTGGTGCTGGGCTTGCACACCGTTTTTGAGCATCACTCAGCCATGGGGCCGGCGTCGCTCAAAGCCTTTGTGCATGAGTACCGCATACCCTACCCGGTGGGCATCGACCTTGCGGTTGCAGGCAGCAGCATCCCGCTGACCATGCAATCCTACAAGCTGCGCGGCACTCCCAGCCTGGTGGTGATTGACCGCAGCGGATATGTGCGGATGAACCACTTTGGTCACCTGGACGACATGGTGGTTGGTGCGCTTCTGGGGCAATTGATGTCTGAGACTGTGTGAACAAGTAAGCCTGAGGCAACTTGTTGATTTCATTTTTAACCTGAACCCTGTTACAAATTGCCGTAGATGCGTGTTTAGGAAGGTAAGCAGGCCATTTGGCTTGTTTTGCCCAGTTTGCGGTCAGCCCGCTTTGCCATCACGGCGTTCAGCTTTACCGATGACGATGCGATCAGCCTGGTGTGTACCCACAAATTGTTGGCGGTTTTGCCCAATGCACCGTCGCAGCTTCGCGTCATATCGCCAGCTGACGTGGCCATGGCAACGATAGGTCATGTGGGTGCATTCAGGTGTGCAGCAGAAGCTGGGCTGTGGCCCATGATGGAGGCTCCATTGCCAGGCTGAAAAATAAGCAGGTTGCAGAGGCTTTGGAGCGTTAAAACACTAGTGCAAGTGACGCGGCTTGCGGCCACCGCCATGACCCGTACCGCCAGAAGACCCGCCCGAGCCACGGGGCGGCTTGCCAAGTTGCATGGAACTGACCAGTGCGTCAAAACGACGTTCAAACAGGCGGTCAATCGCATCGACCACCTCACCTAACTCAGAGCCATCAAAGTGCCGCTCCATCAGGCCTATCGTGTCCTGCACCAGCAAGTCGCGTTGCACCTGCATGATGGCCGCTGGCGTTGGGCCGACAAAATACATGGCAAAGTCGTCGCGCGCTTCTTCTTCACTGCTTTCATCGTCTTCATCGTCATAGTCAGCATCGTAAAACGTGACTTCAATCGGCGCACCCGCTTCGGCCAGGTCATTCAGGCCCATACACATTTCGTCGAGTGCCTGGCGAAAGTCTTCGTCGCCGGGTACCGTCCAGCACATTTGCAATACGTGCTCTTTTGCGTCAAAACGAATGCCGGGCTCTTCCTCGTAGGCGCTTTCGGCAGCAGCCGTCAATGACTTGGCACCCGAGTATTTCCACAGTGGCTTCAGCGCATCCTGAAGCTGCTCAAAAGTAACGTCGTCACGCAAAGGCACTTCGCCGTGGACATGGATTTCAAAGGGGGTATTGTTGCTGGACATGAAAATATCTTAACCACTTACGGATTGATGTCAAAACAACTGTTTGGTGTCCGAAACCGGAATCGAACCCGCGCACTGGTGCGCTTTGTAAAAATCGCCGGCGGCGTACCGGTTCAGCCTAAAAAAGCTTCTAAATTAATTGACCCTTGGTGCCCGAGACCGGAATCGAACCGGTACGCCCGCTATGAACGAAGCGGCGGATTTTAAGTCCGCTGTGTCTACCGATTTCACCACTCGGGCCTCATGACGTCCCAGTTGCGACGTTCCGGCTATGACTTTGGAGGCGCGGCCCGGAGTCGAACCGGGCTAGCCGGATTTGCAATCCGGTACATAACCGCTTTGTTACCGCGCCCTGCCTGAAACAGAGATAAAACCAAAGCAAATTTCCCAATGAAAAAGGACAGCATTTTGAAGTGCTGCCCTTTAAATTGGAGCGGGAGAAGAGTCTCGAACTCTCGACCTCAACCTTGGCAAGGTTGCGCTCTACCAACTGAGCT
>JANOWR010000052.1:0-3689 GCA_031417995.1 Polaromonas sp.
GCGGTCGGCCCATGTCGTCAATCGCCACATAGGTCAAACTGGCCTCGGTCACTTTCACGTAATTTTTCTGGCTGTGATACCGCTCGGCATACACCTCGACCTGTACCGTCACAGACGTGTTGCCAATGCGGGTAATTTCCGCAAAAAAGCTCAAGATGTCGCCGACCCGCACAGGCTGCTTGAAAATAAACTGGTTGACCGCCACCGTGGCCATCCGGCCAGCAACGTAGCGGGCAGGCACCACAGAGCCTGCCAGGTCAACCTGGGCCATGACCCAGCCTCCAAAAATATCCCCATTGGCATTGCAGTCTGCCGGCATGGGGATGACTTTGAGCACCAGTTCCTTGTCAACGGGCAGCGCCACTGTGGGCGCCGTCAAGGGTGTTGTGGTGTGAGAACCTGAGTGGCTGCTTGATTCGGTGTTCATAGGCACAATCTGATGTGAAATTAATAACTATTGCGATTGTGACTTATGCGTTCCATGGCTTCCGGTGCTCCATCTTCCCCAGATTCATCGCCCTTAACCACCAGCCCTACAAGCCCCGCCCGCTCTGACTGGGACACGCTCAAACGCCTGTTCCCCTATCTGTGGGACTACAAATGGCGTGTGCTGGCTGCACTCAGCTTCATGTTGTTTGCCAAGCTGGGCAATGTGGGTGTGCCCCTGCTGCTGAAAAATTTGGTTGACACCATGAACATCAAGCCTGGTGACACACAGGCGCTGTTGGTGGTACCTGCGGCGTTGCTGTTGGGCTACGGTTTGCTTCGCTTGTCTACATCGCTTTTTACTGAGCTGCGCGAGCTGGTCTTTGCCAAAGCCACCGAGGGCGCTTCGCGGAAAATTTCGCTACAGGTCTTCCGGCACCTGCATGCACTGAGCCTGCGCTTTCATCTGGAGCGGCAAACGGGCGGCATGACGCGCGACATCGAGCGCGGCACACGTGGCGTGCATTCTCTTATCTCGTACTCGCTGTACAGCATCATTCCGACGTTGATTGAAGTGGGCCTGGTGCTCAGCATTCTGGCTGTCAAGTTCGATGTCTGGTTTGCCTGGATCACGTTGGCCGCACTGGCCTGCTACATCACCTTTACTGTGACTGTGACGGAATGGCGTAGCAAGTTCCGCAAGCAGATGAACGAGCTTGACTCGACGGCGCACAGCCGGGCGATTGACTCACTTTTAAATTACGAAACCGTCAAATACTTCAACAACGAAGACTTTGAAACCGCCCGTTACGACGAAAACCTGGAGCGCTACCGCAAGGCCGCCATCAAGAGCCAGCGCACGCTCAGCATGCTCAACACCGGCCAGCAGCTCATCATTGCTGTCGGCTTGGTGGCCATGCTGTGGCGCGCCACACAAGGCGTGGTCGATGGCCGCATGACGCTGGGAGATCTGGTCATGGTCAACGCTTTCATGATCCAGTTGTACATTCCGCTCGGGTTTTTGGGCGTGATTTACCGCGAAATCAAACAAAGCCTGACCGATCTGGACAAGATGTTCACGCTGATGGAAAAAGAACGGGAGATTGCCGATGAACCTGGTGCAAAGCCGATACAGATCAACGCCTCTCCTGCCGTCAGGTTTGAAAACGTCAGCTTTGCCTATGACCCTGCTCGCCCGATTTTGAAGGACGTAAGCTTCGAGATTCCACCGGGCAAAACCGTTGCCGTCGTCGGCTCATCAGGCGCAGGCAAATCAACCCTGGCGCGGTTGCTGTTCCGCTTCTACGATGTGCAGCAGGGCCACATCACCATTGCCGGGCAAGACATCAAACATGTCACCCAGGCCAGTGTGCGCCAAGCCATCGGAATCGTGCCGCAAGACACAGTGCTCTTCAACGACACGGTCGAATACAACCTCGCCTATGGCCAAACGGGCGCATCAAGAGAGCAGGTCGAAGAGGCCGCCAAGTCCGCCCGCATTCACGACTTCATCACCAGCACACCATTGGGCTACAGCACCATGGTGGGCGAGCGTGGGCTGAAATTGTCAGGCGGTGAAAAGCAGCGCGTAGCCATTGCCCGCACGCTGCTGAAAAACCCGCCCGTGGTGATTTTTGACGAAGCCACCTCAGCGCTGGACTCAGCCAACGAGCGCGCCATTCAGGCCGAGCTGCGCGCCGCCGCTCAAAACAAAACCACGCTGGTCATTGCCCATCGCTTGTCCACCGTAGTCGATGCGCACGAGATTCTGGTGATGGAAGACGGACGTATTGTGGAGCGCGGCACGCATGCGGAGTTGCTTGAGCTGGATCAGAAATACTCAAAAATGTGGAATTTACAGCAAAACAGCGAGTAAATAACCATTATTTATTGTTCTATCCCAATAAATTCGGGCGCAAGCAGCTATTAAATAAGTAGCTTAAAAATTCTTGCTATGGGAATTCCCGTAGTCACCCAGCACCTGCAAACTCGCATAATCGCCGCATGGAAACCAAATGGCTAGAAGATTTTGTCAGCCTGGCTGAAACCCGCAGTTTCAGCCGTTCGGCGACGCTCCGGCATGTCACCCAACCGGCGTTTTCGCGCCGCATCCAAGCGCTGGAGGCTTGGGCCGGGACTGACCTGGTAGACCGCAGCTCGTACCCCACGCGCCTCACGCCTGCTGGTGAAACGCTGTACAGCCAGTCGCTTGAAATGCTGCAAGGCCTACAGTCCACCCGCGCCATGCTGCGTGGTCATACATCGGCTGGGCAAGACGTGATTGAGTTTGCGGTGCCGCACACGCTGGCGTTTACCTTTTTCCCGGCCTGGGTCAGCAGCTTGAGAGAAAAGTTTGGCCCCATCAAGAGCCGCCTGATTGCGTTGAACGTGCACGATGCGGTGCTGCGGTTGGTGGAGGGCAGTTGCGACCTGCTGATTGCCTACCACCACGACTCACAGCCGTTTCAGCTGGACCCGAACCGCTATGAAATGGTCACGTTGGGGCAAGAGGTGCTGTCGCCTTACGTCAAACCCAATGCTGAGGGCGAGCCGATGTTCAAGCTGCCGGGCAGGGCGGGGCAGCCGTTGCCGTATTTGGGCTACGCACCGGGCGCGTACCTGGGCCGTGTGGTGGACCTGATTTTAAAGCAGTCCAGCACCGCCATTCACCTGGACAGGGTGTATGAAACCGACATGGCAGAGGGCCTGAAGGCGATGGCGCTCGAAGGCCATGGCATTGCGTTTTTGCCGTTTAGCGCGGTTAAAAAAGAGCTGCGTGCCAAAAAACTCGTCAGTGCGGGCGACAAACTTGACATGGCGATGGACATTCGTGTTTACCGCGAACGCCCAGCCTTGAGTGCAGCGGCCAAGAGTTCTGCGCAGGCCCTGTGGACTTACCTCGAGTCACAGGCCCGGCCAAAGCCCACTACTGCGGTGGTCAAAACAGCGTCTAAGTAGCAACCCTATGCAGTTATAAAAAAAATGCATAACGCGTTTTAGATACAGCATTTGCATTGTATGAACTTCAAACCTACAGTTCGTTACCTCTGGATTTGAGAGGTGTACTGCATGGTGCAAGGTGCTCGGGTAAACCTTGGGGCAAACCCTGTTACCTGCTCTCTAAAATGCTACGTTAAATTATTCTCCTTCACTTCAGGACTTCTCATGAAATTCAAACTCGCTGCCCTCTCAATTGCACTGCTGGCCACCACGGGTGCTTTTGCCCAGGCCACCGACACGGTCGCCAAAGTCAAAGCCTCTGG
>JANOWR010000053.1:0-1641 GCA_031417995.1 Polaromonas sp.
TCACGTCGCGTGAAATGCGCCACTTGACGCTGGTGCACAGTGTGCTGTCGTTTGGCTTCAACATGCTGATACTCGCATTGAGTATCAATGTGGTCGCGGGCTTGCTTTAAACGACACCAACCCCGTCGCCAGCGTTGTACCGCACACAATCACCACTGCGCACAGCAGCATCCATGGCGTGATGGTTTCTTGCAGAAACACGGCGCCATAAAACACGGCAAACACCGGGATTAAAAACGTGACGGTCAGGGTGCGTTGTGGCCCGGCACTGGCGATCAGTCTGAAGAACAGGATGTACGCCATACCGGTGCAAGCCACCCCCAAAACCAGCAGCGACAGCCAGGCTTTGGTACCGGGCAAGTGGGCAGGCCATAGCCAGGCGGCTGGCAGGCACAAAACCAGCGTGGCGCCCATTTGGCTGCCTGCTGCAATCACCATGGGGGAAATGCCGGCGGTGTATTTTTTGGTAAAGCTGGCTGCAATGCCGTAGCAAATGCATGCCAGCAAACAGGCCAGTACGGCCCAGCCCGGCGCCACGCCAGACGGGTTGGCGGGGTCCAGCGTGAAGGTTGCTTTGTCCCAGGCCAGCAGCGCTACGCCGGCAAAACCAACCAGCAGTCCCACAATGCGCGACAGGCCAGGTTTGTCTTTCAGCCAAATCCATGCAATCAGCGCGCCGAACATGGGCACGGTGGCATTCAAAATGGCCGACAGTCCGGTGGTGATGGCCAGCAGCGAGAACGCAAAGCAGGCAAACGGAATGGCGGAATTAAACAGGCCCAGAAAAAATATTTTCTGCCAGTGCTGCTTCAGTTCAGGCAGCAAGCCGCGCAGTAAAACAATGGGCAATAAAAATAAAGCGGCAATACCTACCCGGCCCGCTGCGGTGGGCAATGGCCCAAACTCCACGGTGGCAAAGCGCATGAACAAAAAGGAAGCTCCCCACAGTGCGCCCAGCGCCAGGTAATCAGCCATCCAGGGTTTTTTGGCAGTCGTCAAAGCAGGTTTTCTTCAAGTGCACCCTCCAGCCTGAGCAGCGCGGTTTTACGGTCCAGTCCGCCAGCATAGCCTGTCAGTGAGCCATCAGAGCCCAGCACCCGGTGGCAGGGCACGATGATGCTGATGGGGTTGCGTCCCACTGCTGCGCCCACCGCCCTGACGGCTGCGGCGTTGCCTATGCTTTTGCTGATGCTGCCGTAACTGCAGGTACTGCCCTTGCCAATGGTCAGCAACGCTTGCCACACAGCCTGTTGAAAGGCGGTGCCGCCAGACAGGTCAAATGGCACATCAAACACCTGCCGCTGGCCTGCAAAGTATTCAGTGAGTTGAAGGGCAGTTTTGATCAACACCGGGTGTGTGGGATGGGCTGGCCAGCTTGTAGGCGATGCCAACGCATCAGGCAAGTGCCGCTGGCCATCAAACCACACCCCGGCCAGCCCGGCATGGGTTGCGGCCAGCGTCATGGGGCCCAGTGGACTTTGAAAGCTTGTTTGAACGATGGAAGGGTCAAATTTCAGTACGGAGATGAATACGGACGTTAAATAAGCAACCATACCATATAGGAGGCTGTCTCAAAGTCAATTTGATTGTCATATTGAGCTTGTCGAAATATTGGCAATCAAATTGATAGCCTTCGATAAA
>JANOWR010000054.1:0-21935 GCA_031417995.1 Polaromonas sp.
GGTCTGGGCGGCAACCCCAGCGGTATGCAAACCATTGCCTACAACACATCCAAAGGCGCGGCGATCAACTTCACCCGGGCACTCGCAGGCGAGTGGGGCGTTCACGGCATCACCGTCAACGCCATCTGCCCAGGCTTTTTCCCCAGCAAGATGACCATGGGTACGCTCAAGGCCTTGGGTGAAGAAAAACTGGCAGACCACGCACCGCTCAAGCGCCTGGGTGATGATGAAGACCTGAAGGGCTTATGTGTGCTGTACGCGTCGGATGCAGGCAAGCACATTACCGGGCAATACCTGGCAGTTGATGGTGGCGTCAGCATCGTGACTGGCGGCTAAAGATGAGCATTCCTTTCGGGGTGGAGATCCCATTTGTCACACACCTTGGCTTTGACCTGGAGCGGTTTGAAAACGGCGAATCAGCAATTGGCTACACCCCCAAGCCTGAACACCTCAACTCCTTTGCCGTGACCCACGGCGGCGCGATCATGACGCTGATGGACGTGACGCTGGCTGCTGCCGCACGCAGTGTGCAGCCCGAGATGGGCGTGGTGACGATTGAGATGAAAACCAGCTTTATGCGGCCCGCACCCGGTGACGGCAGCCGGCTGACGGCCAAAGGGCGATTGATTCACCGCACGGTGACGCTGGCGTTTACCGAGGCCACGCTGTTTGATGCACAAGGCCAGGCTTGCGCGCATGCCACTGGAACGTTCAAATATGTCAAACGCCTGATGACAGGGTCCAAAAGCATCAACTCGCTCACCCAACCGCCTGAAGGCGTTATTTCGACAGATTAGGGACTGTTTTTACCTTTTTTCACCTCTTTTTAGTCATTTTCAAGCATTAAATCGTGCTGTAGACCAATAGATTCGGGCGCAAGCAGCTATTAAATTTGAAGTGCTTTGATAACGACTTTCAAACCACTCCCCAACCTCAGAACGGACACCCCCATGCCAGTCAACCAGCAAATCCTTTTAGACAACCGCCCCACACGCGAGGCACTTGCCAGCAACTTCAAGCGGGTAACAACCGATACGCCGCCGTTAAACGACAACGAAGTCTTGGTGCGCCATCATTTTTTAAGCCTGGACCCTTACATGCGTGGCCGCATGAACGACTCCAAAGGCTACACAGCGCCCCAAGCGTTGGGCCAAGTCATGATTGGCGGCACGGTGGGCGAGGTGGTTGAAAGCAAAAGCCCAAAGTTTGCTGTCGGCGACAAGGTGGTGGGTATGGGCGGCTGGCAGCAATTCAGTGTGGTCAATGCTGAACAGGTCGGTGCGCTGCGCAAGGTCGACACCACCCACGTGCCGCTGTCGCACTACCTGGGCGCCGTCGGTATGCCAGGGGTGACGGCCTATTACGGCCTGGTCAAAATCATAGAGGCCAAAGCCGGGCAGACGGTCGTCGTCAGTGCTGCCACGGGCGCTGTGGGCAGTGCGTTTGCCGCGCTGGCCAGGGCACGTGGCTGCCGCGCGGTGGGCATCGCTGGCGGGCCAGAAAAATGCAAATACGCAGTGGATGAATTGGGCTTTGACGCTTGCATTGATTACAAATTGCACGCCGATGCGGCGTCGCTGTCAAAGGCTATCCAGGCCGAATGCCCAAACGGCATTGACGGTTATTTTGAAAACGTGGGCGGCATGGTGATGGATGCCGTGTTGCCGCTTATGAACGCCTTTGGCCGCATTGCCTTGTGCGGCATGATTGCAGGCTACGACGGCAAGCCTGTACCGATGAGCTACCCGGCACTGATTCTGATGAGCCGCCTGCGGATTCAGGGCTTTATCGTCAGCGAACACATGGACGTATGGCCAGAAGCACTCAAAGAGTTGGGCATGCTGGTCGGCACAGGCAAGCTCAAGCCGCGCGAGTCAGTCGCTCATGGGCTTGAGTCGGCGCCCGAAGCGTTTTTGGGCCTACTCAAAGGCAAAAACTTTGGCAAGCAGATCGTCAAACTGATCTAGTTTTCAAGGCAACTTTCAAGGAGTTTTGTCATGGCTAATCTGATTCTTCATCACTACCCGACTTCACCATTTGCCGAAAAAGTTCGGCTGATTTTGGGCTACAAAAAACTGGCCTGGAAGTCGGTCATCATCCCGATGATCATGCCCAAGCCTGATGTGGTGGCACTGACGGGCGGCTACCGCAAAACACCCGTGCTGCAAATTGGCGCTGACATTTACTGCGACACCGCGTTGATTGCAGATGTGCTCGAGCACCTGCAACCTGAGCCCAGCCTGTACCCCGAGCCCAGCAAAGGCATGGGCCGCACATTGGCCCAGTGGGCGGACACCACACTGTTCTGGACAGCGATGGCCTACAACTTTCAGCCACCAGGCGTGGCCCAGGTATTCGCAGGTGCTCCGCCCGAGGCCGCTAAAGCATTTGCCGACGACCGCCAGGCCATGCGCCAAGGCATGCCGCGCATGCCTGCAGCTGATGCTACGGCTGCCTACAAGTCCTACCTGCGCCGGATCTCTGACATGCTCGACGAGTGGCCCTTTTTATTGGGCTCAGCGCCCAGCATTGCCGACTTTGCGGCCTACCACCCGCTGTGGTTCACCCGCACCCGCACACCCGCCATGGCGGGTGTGTTGGACGCCACGCCAGCGGTATTGGCATGGATGGACCGCATGGCTGACATGGGGCATTCGTCGTTTGAAAAATTCAGTGCGGCAGATGCCATAGCCTTGGCTGCAAGCAGCACGCCCGCAGCACTGCATGACGATGTCTTTCAGGACGAACACGGCATTGCACTGGGCAGCCAGGTCACGATCAAAAGTGAAAACTTTGGGCTGGAGCCAACGCAAGGCGAGCTCATTGCCGCGACGCGCATGCACTACACGCTGCGCCGCACTGATGAGCGTGCCGGCACCGTCCATGTACATTTCCCCCGTATTGGTTATGTTTTGAAGAGGCTAGAGGCATGATTACCGACTTCAAAGGCAAGACGGCCGTTCTGACAGGCGCAGGCTCAGGCTTTGGCCTGGAATGCGCCCGCATAGGTGCCAGGCTGGGCATGAACCTGGTGCTGGTGGATGTGCAGCAAGACGCTTTGGACGCAGCCACGCAGGAGATGCAGGCGGCAGGGGCACAGGTGCTCGCGTTCAAACTTGACGTGTCCAGCGCTACACAAATGGAAGCCATGGGCGCTGCAGTACTGGCACGTTTTGGTGCGCCGCATCTGGTCTTTAACAATGCAGGCGTTGGCGCGGGTGGCCTGATCTGGGAAACCTCGGTCAAGGACTGGCAATGGGTGCTGGGTGTCAACGTGATGGGCGTGGCCCATGGCGTGCGCATCTTCACGCCCATGATGCTCGAAGCCGCCAAAAAGAACGCCACCTGGCAAGGCCACATCGTTAACACCGCCAGTATGGCCGGGCTGCTCAATGCACCCAACATGGGTGTGTACAACGTCAGCAAGCATGCCGTGGTGTCGCTGAGCGAGACGTTGTACCAGGACTTGTCATTGGTCACTGACCAGATCAGCGCATCGGTGCTGTGCCCATTTTTTGTGGCCACTGGCATCAGCCAGAGCCACCGCAATCGCCCATCAGAGCTGCGCGGCAGCAAAGCCACCCAAAGCCAACTCATTGGTCAGGTCATGAGCGAAAAGGCGGTGAGTTCCGGCAAGGTCAGTGCGGCAGATGTGGCGCAACTGGTGTTTGATGCGGTAGCCAACAACCAGTTCTACATCTATAGCCACCCTAAAGCCATCAAGTCGGTGCAAACGCGGCTGGAAGACATTGTGCAAATCCGCAACCCGACGGACCCGTTTGCTGGCAAACCCGAAATTGGCCAACAGCTGAAAGACGCACTGCGGGCCGTTTAAGTTTTAAACCGGCAGCTTGTCAAAAACCTCGTAGCAGTTTTTCAGCCAGGTTTTAACCCGCTGGCGCTCCAGCATACCCAGCGCCTCGCTGCTGTCCTTGTCATGGATGGCTTTCCAGAAGCTGGTGTTGTTCTGGTCAATTTTGCGCATGCAGGCGTCGTGCAGGCGCGGCAGCTCAACGACATGCGCGCCATGTGCCTGGGCTTTTTGCAGCGCATATGAGTCGCGTAGCAGCACAAAATCAGACCCGCGCCCGTGGTTTTGCACCACCACGTAATTGGGGCCTTGCCCGTAGGTGTCAACCAGTCGCCCCAGCAGGTCCACCGCGTCCCGGCCGTCGTCCATCACGTGCCACAAATTGACGGCAACACCCATGTCTGCAAACAACTCCATCAGGCTGGCGTCCTTGATCCATTGGGCCAATGGGGCGGAGGTTTGTGCAGCCAGGTCAACAATCACGCTTTGCTGCGGATTGTCTTCAAAGCTGGCTGCAATCAGGTCCATGCCTTCGTAGCTGTCCACCACCACGGGTGATGCGTAGTCTGCGTAAAACCGGTTGAACGAATGGTGCGAACGGTCGGTGTCAAAGCCAGTAAACGGCGTGCCTTTGTCAATAAAGTATTGCGCCAAGGCACGGGCGGTGACGGACTTGCCCACGCCGCCTTTTTCGCCACCAATAAAGTTAATAGATGCCATTCGGATTTCCAGTTAAAAGACAAATTTCTTGTGCAGCAGATACGTCAGCACAGCCAACGGGGGAATCAACAGTGCGTAGGCAGCGTAGACATTCACATTTAGCCGCAGCAAAAGCGCAATTCCCGAAATATTCAGCAGATAAATCAGTGCATAAACTGCTGCAAACCGAATCAGCCGAGGCCACGGCGCGCCTGAAAAAACCAGCCGACCCGTCGTTTGAAAATTAAAAGCAATGCCAGCCAGCGTAGATATAGCCGTTGCCAGCTGATACGGTGCGCCCAGCCACACCAAAAGCGCAAAAACACTGTAGCCAAAGCATGTATTCAAGACGCCGACCATCACGAAACGTAAAAACTGCGGCGTTAACATGGCATTCACAAACATACGAGGGTTTTGACTGCGCCCCTGATCAGCCAGCACAGTCAGATGCAAAAGTAATCTTCAAAAGTATTCGACTTATTGTCGCTGATGCCTGCATGCACAATAAGGTTGTTTAACCTTAGATTTTTATGACCACTTTGGCGCGTGTACCGGGCTGGGATTTTCTGCGTGGCCTGTGTGCGCTGGCGGTAGCCATTCATCACCTGTTTTTTTGGCAGGACATCGCCATTATTTACACCTTTGGCAGCTACGGGGTGTACATGTTTTTCATTTTGTCGGGTGCCAGCCTGGCTTATACCTATCTGGACAAATTTGAATCCGGACAAACGTCAATGACTGGCTTTTTGCGCACCCGTTATCTGCGCTTGGCTCCCCTGTATGTGATCTTGACGCTGATCTTGCTGCCCTGGAAGCTGCAAAAAAGCGGGCTGACAACCGACCTGGTGGGCTTGTATGCCATCAACGCCACCTTGCTGTTTGGTTTTTACAGCCCGGTCAACCATGCGGTGCTGGTTGGCGGCTGGTCGTTGGGCATTGAGGTTATTTTTTACCTCTTGTTTCCCGTGATTTTGTGGTGCCTGCACAAACGCGGGTTGGCGCTGGCTGTTTTTTGTTGTCTGCTGGTGCTACAGCTTGTCTGGATACAAGGCACGCTGGGTGCAAGCGGCGGCTACGGCGAGAACATCGTCGCCTTCCATCAGGCGCCTGCTTTCGCGGCTTACTTTGTAGGGGGCTGCCTGCTGGGGGCCGCAAAGCGCCGGGAGCAACTCGGTGGCCCCATCAGCCAGGTGGTTGTTTTGGCCTGTCTGCTGGCTGGTTTTGGGCTGCTGCTGGGGTTTAACACCGTCACCCAGGGAGATGAAATTTTGGGGTGGCGTGGTTTTCTTCTGTTTTGTTTGTGCTTTGGCATGGTCTACATCAGCACACGACTCCAGGCAGCAAACGGTATGCAGAAAATCGCAGCTACTTTGGGGGATGCGACCTATGGTTTGTATCTGCTGCACCCGGTTCTGTTTTTCGGTTTGACCCTGGCGCTGTTTCCACGTGTGGGCATTTCAGCGCCTGACAGCTGGCCTGTTGTAGGGCGTTTGTGCTTTTCTGTTGCCATTATCGTTACGGCTTTTGGCCTGGCGTTGCTTAGCGAAAAGTACTTTGAGAAGCCTGTTCGGCGCTGGGCCAGATAAGCTTGCCGCGCTGGGCCGCTGCTACATGGAGGCAACCAGCATGGCTTCGTAGTCCTGGGCACTGGCTATTTTGGGGTTTGTCAAATGGCAATGGTCCGCCAGAGCGCCTTGCACAATGCGGGCAAAGTTTGCTCTTTCAACACCCAGCGACTGCAGGCCATTGGGCAAACCCAGCCGCTGGTTCATGTCTTGCAACGCCGCCTGCATGTCGCTACCGCTGTCCAGGCCCATGGCACGCGCCATGCGCTCCAGCCGCTTGTCTTTTTTCACCGATTCAGCGCTTGCGTTAAAGCCAACCACTGCTGGTAAAAACATCGCATTCAGCGTGCCATGGTGTAGTCGCGGGTCAACGCCGCCCAGGCTGTGGCTGAGCGAATGCACGCAGCCCAGGCCTTTTTGAAACGCCATCGCACCCTGCATGGACGCGCTCATGAGGTTAAAGCGCGCCTCCCTGTCGCTGCCATCACGCGTGGCGCGCTCAATGTGCGCCCAGCCGCGCTCCAGCCCATCCAGTGCAATGCCATCAGCCGGTGGGTTAAACGCCGCCGACATAAAGGTTTCCATGCAATGCGCAATCGCGTCCATGCCGGTGGCAGCGGTCAGTTTGGCGGGCAGGCCCAACGTGAGTTCGGGGTCACAAATAGCCGCCTTGGGCACGATATGCCACGAGTGAAAACCCAGCTTGCGGTGGTCATCAACGATGAGGATGGCCCCGCGCGCTACCTCGCTGCCAGTACCGCTGGTGGTGGGTACTGCAATCAAAGGGGCGGCACGGTCGGTGATCTTTAATGAGCCGCCTTCAATGGTGGCGTAGCTGGTGAGTGGGCCTTCGTGGGTGGCAGCAATTGCGACGCCCTTGGCGCAATCAATCGCCGAGCCACCGCCCACCGCAATCAGGCCGTCACAGCCGCTGGCTTTGTAAAGCGTTGCGGCAGCCATCACAGCAGCCTCGGTTGGGTTGGACGGCGTCTGGTCAAACACCGTAACGTTCATGCCGTGCAACACGTCCAGTGCCTTTTGCAAAATACCTGCTGCCTTGACACCTGCATCGGTAACGATCAGCGGCCGGGTGATGCCGACGCGATCGCATTCCTGTTTGAGCAATTTGATGGCGCCAAAGTCAAATTGAATTTGTGTGACGTAATAAATAAAGGCCATGTTGACGGGTCTCCTGTGTCGTGTTGACGTTGTACCATCTTGCCACGATACAGCCGCGCAACAACCACCCAAAGCCTGAACATGAAACGACAAGACTTTCGATTTTTTCACACCCTGAGGGTGCGTTGGGTGGAAGTGGACATGCAAAAGATCGTGTTCAACGCCCACTATCTGATGTATTTTGATACGGCCATTACAGACTACTGGCGTGCCCTGGCCCTGCCATACGAAGAGGCCATGCACCAGATGGGCGGCGATCTTTATGTCAAAAAAGCCAGTCTTGAATACCATGGCTCTGCATGTTTCGATGACCGGCTGGATGTGGCTTTGAAGTGCGCGCGTATTGGCAATTCATCCATGACGTTTTCAGGCGCGATTTTTCGGGGTGACGAATTGCTCATTACCTGTGAGTTGATTTATGTCTTTGCTGATCCTGCAACACAAACGTCCAAACCCGTACCCGATGTGTTGCGCCAGGTTTTACAGGCTTACGAAGACGGGCAAGCAACCAGCAAAATCAAGCTTTCAAGCTGGGCTGAGCTAGAGGCCGATGCAGCCAAAGTGCGGAATGAGGTTTTTGTACAGGAGCAGGGTATTCCTGTGGCACTGGAATGGGACGAGGCCGACGCGGGTGCGCTGCATGCGGTTGCCTACAACGCGCTGGGCCAGGTCCTGGCCACCGCACGTTTGCTTGAGCACGCCCCCAAAACAGCCAAGGTGGGCCGCATGGCCGTCAAACGCGTTTTGCGCGGCTCGCATCTGGGGCGTGACTTATTGCACGTTTTGATCGCGGCAGCCAAGGCGCGTGGTGACACCGAGGTGGTGCTGCATGCCCAGTCCAGCGCCAAAGGGTTTTATGAAAAAGCGGGTTTTACCCCGCGTGGAGAACCTTTTGATGAGGTAAATATCCCACACATTGAAATGTTCAAAAGACTTTAAAGTCGGCAAACAGCACCTGCGAACAGGCGACAATAGAGGGTTATGACCAGGCGGTGCCAAGCCGCACAACTGCCTCTTATCCGGTTACCCGAAACCACATATCTTCATGGCCAAGAAAAAACGCATCAGCAGCACCAACAGCGGTAACAACGGCAGCAACGGCAGCAACATCAACAAGTCAGGAAATGCTGGCAGCTCATTGCAGCGCGGCGAAGACGTATTTCTGGACGCAAATTCTCAGGATGCGCCCAAACCAGTCAACGTGGTAACAAACACGCGTGCCCGGCCGCAGGCGGCCAGCAGTGCAGCCGTCAGTTTGCCGGTAGAGGTAGAGCGCGGCGACTGGACGGTGGTGATTCTTGCCTTGATGATGTTCCTGGCACCTGCCGTTGGCGTGCCCAACGAGTTCATGCTGCAAGACACGCTCAAATCCATTGTGGTGTCGTTTATGGCCGTCAGTGCTGCCTTGCTGTTTTTCTGGCGCCAGCGCAACCGCCGCGATGGTTTGCGCTGGCACGGCATCATGTGGCTGCCTTTGTCGCTGATGGCGTATGCGCTGGGCAGCATGGTGTGGTCACACACCTATCTTGGCGGTGTCGAGGCGATTCGCTGGTTTATTTTCAGCCTGATGCTTTGGCTGGGGCTCAACACCTTGTCTCGTGTCCGGATGGACTACCTGATTGAAGGTATTCACTGGGGTGCGGTGGTGGCTTCGCTGTGGGCAGCCTTGCAATTTTGGGTTGATTTTGCGTATTTTCCGCAAGGCCCGAACCCAGCATCTACCTTCGTCAACCGAAACTTTTTTGCCGAGTTTGTGGTGTGCACCATTCCGTTTTCAGCCTACCTGCTTGCACAGTCAAAGGGCTCTGCCCGCATCACGCTGATGGCGTTCACGCTCGGCTTCAACATTGTTGCGCTGCTGATGACGGGTACCCGTGGCGCGCTATCTGCATTGTGGATTTTCCTGGGCATCGTTTTACCCACCATCCTGATCATCTACCGCAAGCAATTTAACTTTTTCAGATGGGATTCTGGCAAACGGATTTTGGCTATTGGTGTTTTACTGTCGAGCGTCGTTGGTTTAGGGCTGATCAATACGGGTAACCCACGGCTGATCGCCGACTCGATCGCCATTGGCCTGGGTACCAACGCTTTTGACAGGGCTTTCAAACGTACCGCCTCCATCGGGCCATCTGACGGCTCCCTGAGCATTCGCCTGATCATGTGGCGTGCTACGGGCGAGATGATCAAAGCCAAACCCCTCACAGGTGTGGGCGCGGGCGCATGGGAGGCCATGTTGCCGCTGTACCAGGCCGAAGGCTCGCAACTCGAAACCGACTACTACGTTCACAACGAAGTACTGCAATTGCTGGCGGAATATGGTTTGACGGGGCTGCTTTTTCTGCTCGCCCTGGCCGGGTATCTGCTGACTGCCACCTGGAAAACGCTCAGAAACAGAACGCCAGAAGGACTTGCAGAGGCACCCATGCGGTCGATTGCGCTGGCCAGCTTGCTGGCCTTCCTGATCGTCAGCAACATTGGTTTCCCGTGGCGTCTGGCCAGCACTGGCTGTCTGTTTGCCTTGGGCTTGGGTTTGCTGGCAGCGTCCGATGCGCGACTTAAAATCAGGGGGGCGGCAGCAGCACGTTTGTCCTGGAGGCCCGCTTATTCGCAGGTCATGGCGGTGTTTTTGATGGTCTGCCTGGCCCTGACGGCCTACATCAGCCAGCAGGCCGCAGCCACTGAAAACAAAATTGTGTCGTCCGTCAAGCTTGCCTTGAGCATTTCGCAGTCAGGTGACTACAACAACCCGAAGTGGGACAAAACAAAAAGAGAACTGCTCACGCTGGCCAGAGACGGCATTGCCATCAACACCCACTACCGCAAGATCACGCCAATGGTTGCCGATGAGCTGGCCAAATGGGGCGACTGGAAAAACGCGGTTTGGGTATGGGAATCCGTCATTTTGTCCAGGCCTTATGTGGTGGCCATCATGTCCAACATTGCCAGAGGTTATGCCCAGACTGGCAACAATGAAAAAGCGCTGGAGTATTTGGCACGCTGTGAAAAACTGCAGCCCAAGGCAACATCGGTACGCTCGCTCAAAGTCATTTTGATGAGCCGCACGGGCAAGGAGCCCGAGGCGGCGAATCTGGCCAAACAGTCCATGGACGACGGCACTTACGACTACGACCTGGTCAGTGCTGCTTTTGTGCTGGGCATGCGAAAAAGTGATTTCAACATGGCCATTCAAGGGCTGGAATTACGTAATGAGCGCTGGCCAGCCAGTCGGCTTGATGGTTTTATGAAGCTGGGCGGTATTTACGCGAACCAGAAAAAAGACGATGTAAAAGCCGCTGCAGCCTTCAAAAGTGCGCTGGAACTCACCCCTGAAAAAGACCGCGACGCGCTGCGCAAGCAGATTCCACCGCAATATCTGCCCAAGCTCTAAATGTCTTCAAGCAAGGGGTAGGGCAGGGGAAGCAAGGTCAAAGCAGAACCAGTCGGGCTGCCCAGCGTGAGTTGCCCGCCCTGCGCCGCAGCGGTTTGCATGGACACAATCGCATCAAACCCGCCAGCCGGGTTAAACGCCCCCAGAGCCACCAAGCCGCAAGGCTGATCTGCATCTGATGCATGAAAAACCTCTTGCCCCGCATGCGGTTCAACCAAGCCATGCGCCACGTATGCGCGGCGCTTGAGCGTTCCCCTGAACTGGCTGCGCGCCACCACTTCCTGGCCCGGGTAGCAGCCTTTTTTGAAGTTCACGCCACCTACTGATTCGTAATTGAGCATTTGCGGCACAAAGGCCTCAAAGATCGGTTGCGTGATTTGGGCAATGCCTGATTGCACTTCCAGCCAGTCCCAGGTGCTCAATGGCAAGGCCTGGCCTGTGGGCGGCGGCGTTCCAGCGGGCGTACACAGCAAAACCCGTTCAACACCTGCGCCAGGGTATAAAAACACCACATTTTGACCCTCAAAATCATGTTTTGACCAATGGATTCGGGTGCGAGCAGCTATGAATTGTGTAGCGTCTCCGGCCAGGCCATAAAGCGTGAAATCGCCACTCGCATCGCTCAGCTTGACTTTGGCGCGCATCACAAACATGCTCAGGCGCTTGAGCGTCTGCGCCAGAATGTCGGCGCTACACACCAGCAATATCTCGTTCGTCCCAGCGTCATTTTTGCGTTTAAACGCCACAAAGCTCGCCTGCATGCGCCCCTTGGCGTTGCAAAACGCAGCCAGCCTGGCGACATCAAAGCCCATGCCAGTCACATCCTGCGTCAGCTGGCCTTGCAAAAAAGTGGCGGCATCGTCACCCACAGCGCGAATCACACCCAGATGGCTGAGCTGCGCGATGCCTGAAATCGTTTCAAGGGGCGGGGTCAATGCAGGTGTCGTCATGGGCTGAATTATCATGGCTGTCGTTTGCTTGCGGTTGAGCTCATAAAGGTAACTGGGTCGTGGTGCGTGTTTTTACAAGACTGTTGGTGTTTGCCTTGCTGGCTGGCGGCTTGGCGCTGGGTGCTGCCGCCTGGTGGCTGCACAACCCCATGGTTTTGAATTTGCCAGCAGGCAGCCCTGTGCTTGACCTGGAGATTGAGCCCGGCACGCGCGCGGCGCAAGTCGCTGAAACCGTTGTGGCCAGTGGCGCGCTGGCCAATTTGCAGCTGCTGCAACTGTGGTTTCGCGTCTCGGGCCAGGCCCGGAAAATCAAGGCGGGCAGCTATGAAATCACCCCTGGCACCACGCCTCGCAGCCTGCTCAGCATGCTGGTGCGCGGCGACCAGACGCTTAAAAGCATCACCCTGGTCGAGGGCTGGAACTTTAACCAGGTTCGCGCGGCGCTACAAAAAGCAGAGCTGCTTGCCCCCGAATCCAATGGGCTACAGCCTGAAATAATCATGGAAAAGCTGGGAAAACCGGGCATTCACCCTGAAGGCCGGTTTTTCCCGGACACCTACACCTATGCCAAGGGCTCAAGCGATATGGCGGTGCTCAAGCGTGCGGCCAAGGCCATGGACAAGCGCCTGGACGCCGCCTGGGCGCTGCGCAGCCCTGACACACCTTTAAAGTCGCCTGAACAAGCTTTGACACTGGCCAGCATTGTTGAAAAAGAAACCGGCAAGCCCACCGACAGGGCGCAGATTGCTGGCGTCTTTACCAACCGGCTGCGCATTGGCATGTTGCTGCAAACTGACCCAACCGTCATTTACGGCATGGGCGACAAGTTTGACGGCAACATTCGCAAACGCGACCTGCAAACCGACACGCCCTACAACACCTACACCCGGGGCGGCCTGCCGCCCACGCCAATTGCCATGCCCGGCAAGGCGGCATTGCTGGCGGCCGTGCAGCCCGCGCCCACCAAAGCGCTGTATTTTGTAGCGCGAGGGGACGGCACCAGCCAGTTCAGCGCTACGCTTGACGAGCACAATCGGGCCGTGAATAAATACATACGAGGCCAGTGAAGATATGACCCCCACGCTCGTCGCTTCGCACGCCTACAGCAATTCTCTGCCCCTTTCACGTGAAGTAGGGGCTGGCCTTGCTAGGGGCGGCCCGTCGCTGCGGCCGCTAGGTTTATTCATCAGCTTCGAAGGCATAGACGGTGCGGGAAAGTCCACCCACATCAGCGGCGTGGCTGACGCCTTCAAAGCCGCTGGCCGCAACGTCACCCTGACACGCGAGCCCGGTGGTACGCCGCTGGCTGAAAAGCTGCGCGCCATGGTGCTGAACGATGCGATGGATTCGCTGACTGAATCACTCTTGATATTTGCTGCCCGGCGCGACCATTTGACCAGCGTCATCTTGCCCGCCCTGGCGCGCGGCGACGTGGTGTTGTGCGACCGCTTTACCGATGCCACCTTTGCCTACCAGGGCGGCGGACGCGGCTTTGATTTAGACGTTTTGAAAACGCTTGAAAAATGGGTTCAAACCAACGACAGAAACGCATTGGTGCAGCCCGACCTGACCGTCTGGTTTGACTTAAACCCCATCGAGGCCGCCCAGCGCCTGGCGGGCGCGCGCGTGCCCGACAAGTTTGAGGCCCAGCCGGTCGAGTTTTTCCGCCGTGTGGCCGAGGGCTACGCCAGCAGGCAACACGCCGAGCCGCAGCGCTTTGCCCGCATTGATGCAGCGCAAAGCCGCGAAGACGTGTGGCAGGCCGTGATGGACGTTTTTACGGCCAAAGGCTGGCTATGAGTGACGCGCCCCTGGCCCCCTGGCTGCAAACCCAACTGACCAGCCTGCTGACTCAGCGTGGCCACGCCTGGCTGCTGGCGGGCCCGTCAGGCCTTGGCCAGTTTGAACTGGCCCTTGCCCTGGCACGCGCCTGGCTGTGCGAGGACCCCAGAGTGCAAGGTGCTTGCGGGGTTTGCGGCAGTTGCCACGCGGTTGACGTGCATACCCATGCTGACCTGGCGATGCTGATGCCCGAAACCCTGTCACTTGCACTTGGCTGGCCGCTGGACGAGAAAACCCAGGATGATCTGGACAGTAAAAAGCGCAAACCCAGCAAAGAAATCAAGGTCGATGCCGCGCGTGAGGTCGTGTCGTTTACCCAGTTCACCCGCTCCCGTGGCACGACCAAGGTGGTGCTGGTGTTCCCGGCCGAGCGCATGAACGGTATTACGGCCAACACGCTGCTTAAAACACTTGAAGAGCCACCCGGTGCCGTCAAGTTCATTCTGGCAACTGAAGCTGCGCACCAGCTGCTACCCACCATCCGCAGCCGCTGCCTGGGCCACACCATGACCTGGCCGGGTTTTGATGAGGCGCTGGCCTGGTTGCAGGCCGCCAGCGCGCAAGGGCAGGGCGATGAGAAAAAGCCCCATAAACCGCCGTCACCCGCTGACCTGAAAACCCTGCTCACCGCAGCTGGTGGCCGCCCCGCTGATGCGCTGGCCTGGGTTCAAAACGGGCACGCTGCTGCCATGGCGCAAAGCTGGCAGGCCTTGCCCAAGGCCATGGCCAAAGGCGATGTGACGGCGCTCAGCGACTTTCTGCCGTCTGAGGCGGTTGATGCGCTGCAAAAGCTTTGCCACGACGTGCTGGCCGCAAAAGTGGGGGCTGAACCACGATTTTTCAGCAGTGCCGATCTGCCAGCTACCGCCTCTAAAACCGCCCTGTACGCGCTGGCCAACTGGTCCAAAGAGCTGGCAGCCACTGCACGCACCGTTGAGCACCCCTACAACCCTTGCCTGATGCTGGAGTCACTTGCCAGCCGGGCCAAGGTGGCATTGGCAACGCGCTGAGCGCAACTAATAGGCAGCAAAGACGGTAACAAATTAGCCGCCCACCTACACCGGAGCGTGGTCAAACCGATAAACTAACGCCATGAGTACAAAGCCTCCCGTCAGCCTTGCCGGTGCTGTAGCCGCAGCCCCATCCGCATCCACCGCAGCGGCTGCTGCACGGCCCAGCGTCGTGCAACTGGCCATCAAGGAAAAAGCCGCGCTGTATGCCGCCTACATTCCACTGTTTAAAGAAGGCGGTGTGTTTATTCCCACTACCCGTGAATACCAGCTTGGCGCAGACGTGTATGTGTTGTTGACACTGCCTGATGACACCCAACGCTACCCGGTCGCCGGAAAAGTCGCCTGGGTCACCCCCCCGCGGGCTGCGGGCAACCGCACACAAGGTGTTGGCATACGTTTCCCGAGCGACGAAAAATCACGCCTTCTGAAACTCAAAATAGAGGAGATTTTGGGTGCCCATCTGGCTTCAGAGCGCCCGACACAGACGATTTAAAGTCCTTGTTTAGCTATTATTTTTATAGCTTGTTGTGCCCGAATTCATTGGGCTACAGACACTTTTAATACCTGAATCAGGCCATTTTCACCTTTTTGCATGTTTACCGACTCTCATTGCCACCTGAGCTTTCCTGAACTCAAGGCCAGACTGACTGAAATCCGCCAGGCCATGGCCGAGGCGCAGGTGGATCGTGCCTTGTGCATTTGCACCACGCTTGAAGAGTTTGAAGACGTTCATGCGCTGGCCATGGGCTATGACAACTTCTGGTCCAGCGTTGGCGTGCACCCCGACAACGAAGGCGTACGTGAACCCACGGTGGACGACCTGGTGCAACGCTCGGCCTTGCCCAAAGTGGTTGGCATAGGCGAGACCGGGCTTGACTACTTTCGCCTGGGCGATCGTTCGGTTGCTGACATGCAATGGCAGCGCGAACGCTTTCGGGTGCATATCCGCGCCGCCCGGCAGGTGGGCAAGCCGCTCATCATCCACACTCGCAACGCGTCAGAAGATACGCTGGCGATTCTGAAGGAGGAGGGTGGCGCTTCAGGTGACGGCACAGGTCATGGCGCAACGGGTGTGTTTCATTGCTTTACAGAAAGCGAAGCCGTGGCCAGAGCAGCCCTTGACCTGGGGTTTTACATCTCTTTTTCGGGTATTTTGACCTTCAAAACCGCGTCAGACCTGCGCGAAGTTGCCCGTTTTGTGCCGCTTGACCGTATCCTGATCGAGACCGACAGCCCCTACCTGGCACCCATGCCCTATCGCGGCAAAACCAACAACCCGTCGTATGTACCGTATGTTGCCAAGCTGGTAGCCGAGTTAAAAGGCCAATCCCTGGAAACCATTGCCGAGGCGACGAGTCATAATTTTGAACAGCTTTTTACCGGCGTCATGTCAGACCAGCATGTATAAAAACCTCATAAATCACTTTAATAAAATTATATATCTATATGTTTTAATTGGTTTTAATATTTGTCATGCAGGTTCATATGAGGATTTTTTCAAAGCCATCAAAATGGATGATGTGCGCACCGTCCAGCAACTGCTAAACCGCGGTTTCGATGCCAACACGCTGGATCCGCAAGGCCAGCACGGCCTGCTGGTCGCCATCAAGGAGCCGTCACCCAAAGTGGTCAAAACCCTGGTGGACGCACCCAAAATTGATTTGAACACCCTGAACGTACTGGGCGAAAGCCCGTTGATGCTGGCAGCGCTCAAGGGGGAGCTTGAACTGGCCAGTCAAATGGTCAAAAAGGGCGCTGACGTGAATAAAACCGGCTGGACACCGCTGCATTACGCCGCCAGTAACGGCCACGTACCCTTGATACGCTTGCTGATTGAAAACCATGCCTACATCGATGCGGAATCGCCCAACAGCACCACGCCACTCATGATGGCCAGCATGTACGGCAGTCCAGAGGCTGTCAAACTGTTAATTGAGGAAGGCGCAGATCCGCTGCTTAAAAATCAACAAGGCCTGACGGCGCTGGACTTTGCCAATCGTGGCAAACGGCCGGATGCCATCGAGTTGCTGACAAAGGCTGTTCGAAAAAAACAGGCAACTGGCAAGTGGTGAAAACTTGCCCAAACTGACTTTTTGTGTTTTCCAGACTTTTGTTAAATATTCCACGATGTATATTATGTTAAGTAAAACATAAATTCAACTATTATTCAAACGAAGGCAAGGCTCATTGGCCTGTGTAGGACTAGGCACCGTCTCGTATATAGCTAACTTGCAACATGGCAAACTGATTGAATGTCAAACACATCTGGCTGGTTTTCAGCATCTGCTCATGCCAAGGCAGCAATTTGTCTTGTGGCGATTGGTATCAGCTTCAGCGTGGCGGGTACAGCTGAGGCGCAACCGGCTGCAGGGGCAAGCCGATTGACTGAAAAGCATGATGGACTAAAAGAAAAACTGGCCAGCAACGCTTATGGCAGGCCGCTTTATCTGGAGTCAACAGAATCCGGTGATTTGGTCAGCGGCAACGCTTACGCGGTTCTTGACACGCCATTCCAAACTGTCAAAACCAGCTTTAACAATGCCAACACCTGGTGTGACGTGATGATCTTGCACATCAACACCAAGTATTGCAAAGTAGTTGCAGGTAGCAACCCTTCTGTTTTAAAAGTGCATGTGGGCAAAAAAACGCCTCAAACGCTGGATGAATCGTTTGCACTGGACTTCACCATGCGTCAGGTCAATGCATCGGCCAGTTTGCTGGTGGTTCAGCTCAATGCTGAAGATGGGCCCATGGGTACCAGCAACTACCGCATTGAATTACAAGCCGCGCCGCTGGAAGACAACAAAACCTTCATGCATTTGCGTTATTCGTATGAGTACGGGCTTGCGGGTAAATTGGCCATGCGCGGCTACCTGGCAACTGCCGGGCGCGGCAAGGTGGGTTTTAGCAGCCCTGCTCTCACGGCAAATTCAAACACTGCCAATGCCAAGCCGATTTACGTGGGTGGTGCACGCGGTGCGGTAGAACGCAACACCATGCGTTACTACCTGGCGATTGATGCGTATTTGCAATCACTGTCTCTGCCGCCTGCCAGCCAGGTCAATGCGCGGCTGGAGAAGTGGTTTGAAGCCACCGAGCAATACCCGGTGCAGCTCAGAGAGACTGACAAAGCCAGTTACATCGCCATGAAAAAAAGCGAACTTCAACGTCAACAGGTCAGCGCGCCCTTGCCCTGAAGCAACGCAGCTTGGGCGGTGTCTTACACGCACCCTCGCTATGCGGCTACCTGCTGCAAGTCATGCCTGCTTTACTGTTCCCTCATGGCGTGTGCCATGACTTATACGGTAACCCACCATGATTCCTATCAAGCGAAAAACCAATGGCAATGGCAATGGCAATGGCCATGCAAAAACCACAGATAACGCCAAAACCAAACAACAGCAACTTGAGGCTTTCAAAGACCCAAGCGCCCCACTGCTCACCACCAATCAGGGCTTGCAAATCCCGGATAACCACAACTCCCTCAAAGCAGGCCCGCGCGGCCCTACCCTGCTTGAAGATTTCATCCTTCGTGAAAAAATCACGCACTTTGACCACGAGCGCATCCCCGAGCGCGTCGTGCACGCCAGAGGCTCAGCCGCACACGGCGTGTTCAAGCCCTACAAGTCGATGGTGCAGTACACCAGTGCGGGTTTTTTGCAAGACCCAGAGATTGAAACGCCCGTGTTTGTGCGCTTTTCAACCGTCGCAGGTGGTGCGGGTTCTGCCGACACGGTGCGTGACGTGCGTGGCTTTTCCGTCAAGTTTTACACGCAGGAAGGCAACTATGACCTGGTGGGCAACAACATCCCGGTGTTTTTCATTCAGGACGCCATCAAGTTCCCAGACCTGATTCACGCCGTCAAGCCCGAGCCGCACAACGGCATGCCGCAGGCAGCCAGCGCGCACGACACCTTTTGGGACTTTGCAACGCTGATGCCCGAGTCCACCCACATGCTGATGTGGGCGATGTCAGACCGCGCCATTCCGCGCAGCTTGCGCATGATGGAAGGTTTTGGCATTCATGCGTTTCGCTTTGTGAATGCCCAGGGCGTTTCGCATTTCGTTAAATTCCACTGGAAGCCAAAGCAGGGCGTGCACAGCCTGGCCTGGGACGAAGCGCAAAAGCTGGCTGGCAAAGACGCAGACTTTCACCGCCGTGATTTGTGGGAGGCCATTGACAGTGGCAACTTCCCCGAATGGGAACTGGGCGTGCAAATTGTGGATGAAGGCAAAGAGGCCGAGCTGGGTTTCGATATTCTGGACCCGACAAAGCTGATCCCCGAGTCGCAGGTGCCTGTGCAGTTGATTGGCAAGATGACGCTTAACCGCAACCCAGACAACTTTTTTGCAGAGACCGAGCAAGTCGCTTTTCACCCTGGCCACCTGGTGCCAGGCATTGACTTTTCAAACGACCCGCTGCTGCAAGGGCGATTATTTTCGTACACCGACACGCAGCTGTCGCGCCTGGGCGGTGCCAATTTTCATGAAATCCCGATCAACAGGGGCGTGTGCCCGATGCATAACTTTCAACGTGACGGCATCCACCGCATGACCATCCCCAAGGGCCGCGTGGCCTATGAGCCCAATACGCTGGCCAACGGTACAGAATTCAGAATTGACGGCGCGGCGCAAGGCTTTCAGTCTTACCCTGAGCAGCTTGAGCCGCCCAAAATCCGCGCCCGCAGCCCGTCGTTTGACGACCACTTTTCACAAGCCACCCTGTTCTGGAACAGCCAGAGCACAGCAGAAAAAGACCACATTGTGGCGGCCTTCCGTTTTGAGCTGTCGAAGGTTGAGGTGCCTGAAATCCGCCAGCGCATGGTGGACAACCTGGCCCATGTGGATATAAAACTCGCAACGCGCGTGTCGGTCAATTTGGGCATCAGCCCACCTGACGCAAAAGCCGCAGCAGGTCGTCTGGGTTTCAGAGAATACCGGATCACCAACAAGGTAGACAGCGACGACGCACTGAGCATGCAGGGCAAACCTGGAGGCAACATCAAAACGCGCAAAGTGGCGGTTTTGGTGGCAGACGGGGTGGAGCCCGCCACCTTTAAACAAATAGTTCAAGACCTGACCAATGCAGGTGCAGTTTGCAAGGTGGTTGGCCCGCACCTGGGCACGGTCAGCACAGCCAGCGGCAAGCAGGTGGCGGTAGACCACACTTTTGGCAATATGCCGTCCATCATGTTTGATGCTGTGGTCATACCTGGCGGTGCGCAAAGCGCCACGGCCTTGTGCGCCAGCGGCGATGCCGTGCATTTTGTGCTGGAAGCATACAAACACTGCAAGACAATTTGCGCGTTGAACGAAGGTGTTCAGTTGCTGGCCAGTCTTGGTTTGACAGCAGGAAAAAACGCAGATCAGGTGGCGGTGCCCGCTGCGGGTGTGCTGGTGGCTGATTCGCGCAAGGTGCCCGACGGTCAGATATCGCAAGAGGTCATCGCCGCCATTGGGCAACACCGGCATTGGGACCGGGCCAATGTGGACGCAGTACCTGCTTGATGGGCTGGGATTAGCCGCAAGTAAGCTATCGTTTTAATAGCTGCTTGCGCCCGAATCCATTGGGCTAGAGGTCGAAATAGTACCCTAAACCAGCACTTTTACCGTGTTTTTGGTACCAAATGTGTCTGTGAAAGTCATGCTTCAAAAGCCATTTCACCGCAGTCATGCCAGATTGTGAAATGGGTACGTAGTTATCGCCGCAGGCCGTAGGAATACATCACATCGTGACAGTAGCGCGTATGGTTGTGCCCTCGCCGGGGGCAGATGTCAGAACCATGACGCCACCCAGCGCATCAATGCGGTAACGCATGCCAACCAGCCCATGTTGCCGAGTTTGCGCACACGTCGTGTCAAAGCCCACACCATCGTCAGTGATGACAATGTTCAGTTGCTCATTGACGCGATGCAGCGCGACCGTCACGTTTTTGGCCTGGGCATATTTGGCAATATTGGTCAACGCCTCCTGAAAAAACCGAAAGATTACCAGCTCAGTTTCTGATGCCAGCTTTACATCATCTATCGTGACTTGAAACGGTATGTTCATGGCGTTGGCCATGTCGCGGCAATACTGCTCCAGGGTTGTGCGCAAGCCCAGCATGCTAAGGCTTGAAGGTCGCATATCTTCTACCATGCGGCGTTTTAGCACGATGACCTCATTCAGTCTTGCACCCAAGCGTTCAATTCTCGACAACACATCTGGCGTTTGATCGACCCGTTTACGCAAGCCTTCCAAGTCAAGTTTTGCCACTGTTAGAAGCGCGCCCAGCTGGTCATGCAGCTCACGTGCCAAGTGGTCTTTTTCAGCTTCCCGGACCGTTTGCAAATACTTTGTCAGGTCGCGTAGCTCAATGGTTCTTTTTTCGACAGCCTCTTCAAGCCGTGTCTGCGTGGCTTGCCGCTCTTGCGCTTGTACCCGCAGTTGCCGGATGAACACATACAGGGCAACAACACTGCTGAGCGTCAAAAAGATCACCGCCGCGTGATTCATGGCGAGCGCATCAAAGAGCGTGATTCGCACAACGCCCTGGCGCTGCGCTGCGCCTGCCATTTCCTGGTCCATCATTTGTCTTATTTTGGCCATCCACTGGCTGCCAGCACCAGCTTTAACGATGTCCAGCGCCAATGGCATTTGATTTTGCTGTGCGAGTTTGATGGTAACGGCCATTTCGCTTAATCGCTCATCAATCACCTGATCGATCTGACTGGCCGTCAGTTGGCTGTACATATCAAGAAACGGCACCACACTGGCCCGCAACCGCGGCAATTCATCCATGGCTTTTTGATACCCCGACAGGAAGGCGGTATCTTGCGTCAGTAAAAAACTGCGCTGCCCGGCTTCTGCATCCGTTAAAGCCTGCAGCAAGCGGCTTGCATTAATGCGGTCATCTGTCAGTGCAATGCCAGCCCGCAAATGCAGGACGGAGGTGCGGTACGTATATTCGTTAACAGCAACAATCAGCGCTGCGGCCAATAAAACTGTTTGCACTGCAAACCGTCTGGCAAAAATATTTGCAAAAAACTTCCTGAGCATGTTGTCCTCCAAAAATTATTGTTGACACATACTACTGCTTAAGGCGGACTATGCGCAAAAGACAACTGATTGTTGCCACTTTGAAGCACAACAAAATGCTTGAGTGGGCGATGTCAACTGGCTAAATCTTATCTGCGAACCACTACGCAGGAGGCAGCAACTATGCGATGTAGCGGAAGTGCGGCCTTTGCTGTTTCGATACTTTGACCCCAATCCGCTACACAGCATCGTTGCTGCCTCCTGCGTAGTGGTTCGCAGATAAGTTTTAGCCAGTTGTGAATCGCCCACTCAAGCATTTTGTTGTGCTTCAAAGTGGCAGCAAGCAGTTGCCTTATGCGCATAGTCCACCTTAAGCAGTAGTATGTGTCAACAATAATTTTTGGAGGACAACATGCTCAGGAAGTTTTTTGCAAATATTTTTGCCAGACGGTTTGCAGTGCAAACAG
>JANOWR010000055.1:0-34366 GCA_031417995.1 Polaromonas sp.
CTGGTGCATTTGTCTGACTTGTCATGGAACGAGCCTGGCGAGACCGCTGTGCGCAACTACAAAAAGGGCCAGGAAGTCGAAGCGATTGTGCTGGCCGTCGACGTTGACCGCGAGCGTATTTCCCTCGGTATCAAGCAGCTCGACTCTGACCCGTTCACCACGTTCGTGTCGATCAACGACAAGGGCGCGATTGTGACGGGCAAGGTCAAGACTGTGGATGCCAAAGGCGCCGAGATTGACCTCGGTGAAGACATCATTGGCTACCTGCGCGCCAGCGAAATCAGCCGTGACCGCGTTGAAGACGCACGCAACGTGCTCAAAGAAGGCGACGAAGTCTCTGCAGTTGTGGTGAACGTGGATCGCAAGACCCGCAACATTCAGCTGTCCGTCAAAGCCAAGGACAACGCTGATCAGCAAGAAGCCATGGCTAGTTTGAGCCAGCAGTCTGCGAAGGAAAGCTCCGGCTTGACGAATCTCGGTGCGTTGTTGCGCGCCAAGATGGACAACGAGAGCAAATAAAGCCAGATCTACTTTGCGGGACAGACCAGACGACGCAGCAAAGCTGCCCGGCTGCTCTGTCCCCAAACTGATCAATCCCCGATCCCGACCCATGACCCGAAGCGACCTGGTAGAAGAATTGGCCAACAGGTTTGGTCAGCTCACGCACCGTGATGCTGAATACGCCGTCAAGACCATTCTTGATGCCGTCAGCGATGCACTGGTGCGCGGACACAGGATCGAGATTCGGGGCTTTGGCAGCTTTTCAGTCAACCGTCGCCCGCCACGCATGGGCCGCAACCCGCGCTCTGGCGAAAGCGTTGCGATTCCCGAAAAACGTGTGCCCCACTTCAAGCCAGGCAAAGCGCTGCGTGAAGCGGTAGATGCGCGCACAGAAGCACTGCTAACCTCACCGGCTCCCAAAGCAGCAAAGTAAGTTGCACGGCTTTTGCGCTGACTACAATTGAGCTGGCAATTTCAGGAGTACAGCCGAAGTGAAATACCTGACGTGGCTGCTTAAAGCAGCCATTTTTTTTACGCTTTTCGCATTTGCGCTGAATAACCAGCAAGCCGTTGCTGTCTATTTCTTTTTTGGCACGCTGTGGAAAGCGCCCTTGGTATTGGTGGTTCTTGCAGCCTTCAGCATGGGGCTGGCGCTTGGCGTGCTGCTCATGATGCCGCGCTGGTGGAAAAAGCATAAAGCAAACAAACTTAATTCTCCCGGGCACCCAGTTGCACCTGCAAACGCATCGGCAACACCGACGGACAACCCGGGTATTTCTCGCCATGGACTTTGACTTCACCTGGGTTTTATTGGGTTTCCCCATCGCCTTCACTCTCGGCTGGCTGGCATCGCGGGTTGACCTGCGCCAGCTTCGTATTGAAAACCGCCAGGCACCCAAGGCTTACTTTCGCGGCTTGAATTTTCTGCTCAACGAACAGCAAGACCAGGCCATTGACGCTTTCATCGAGGCGGTACAAAACGATCCGGATACGTCTGAACTTCATTTTGCGCTGGGCAACCTTTTTCGCCGTCGTGGTGAATATGAACGCGCTGTGCGGGTGCATGAACACCTGATGCTGCGTGGTGATCTGCCGCAACCTGACCGGGACCGTGCCCAACACGCGCTGGCCCTGGATTACCTCAAGGCCGGCCTGCTGGACCGCGCTGAAGTCGCGTTGCGCAAACTCGAAGGCACCACCTTTGAGGAGGAAGCGCGTCTGGCCTTGCTGTCTATTTATGAACGCTCGCGTGACTGGCAACACGCCACTGACATTGCCAGCAAACTCGACAGCGCTGGCCATGCCAGCTTTAGCGGACGGCAAGCGCATTATTTGTGTGAGCAAGCCAACACTTTGATAGCTACCGGTGATGTTGCCCAGGCTGTTGAACTGCTAGAACAGGCAAGCCGCCTGGCACCGAACGCCAGCAGGCCATTGATTGATCTGGCCAAACTTAACCAGCAGCTTGGCAATTCCCAGTCAGCGCTTGATACGCTGCTACAGCTTGAGAACACCGCCCCGCAAGCACTGCCACTGGCCGCCAGCCTGCTGGTCAACATCGCGCAAAATAAAACCTTGTATCCAGCAGTGGTTGACCTCCTGAAGTCCCACTACAAACACACGCCATCAGTAGACGTGATGGACGCGATAGCCCGACTCGAAAATGACCCCGCAACATCACGCCAGTGGTTTGCCACACACCTTGAACGCGAGGCATCACTGGTTGCGGCATCCCGCTGGATTTCTGGTGAAAAAAGCGATACAGATCACAACCACGCTCTGGTGCAGCGCGCCCTTGACAAAGCCACCAAGCCGCTGATGCGCTACCGCTGCGCCGCCTGCGGTTTTGAGGCCACCCAGCACTTCTGGCACTGCCCCGGTTGCCAGGCCTGGGACAGCTACCCGGCAAGGCGCATTGAAGAACTCTAGTTAAAAATAACGCCATGCCTATCTCCAAAGACAAACTAACAGCAGCCCGCGTACTGGTCGTCGGTGATGCGATGCTTGACCGCTACTGGTACGGCGCAGTAGACCGTATCTCCCCTGAGGCCCCTGTGCCCGTCGTTCGCGTCACACGCACCGAAGAGCGTGTGGGCGGTGCAGCCAACGTAGCCAGCAACATAGTGGCGCTGGGTACAAAGGCATCGCTGCTAAGCGTGGTGGGGAACGACGAAGCCAGCCACCAGCTCGAAGCGCTGGTCGCCAAAACAGGCATCACACCCTACTTTGGCCGCGACCCGAAGCTCAAAACCACCGTCAAGCTGCGCGTCATTGGCAGGCAGCAGCAGTTGCTGCGGCTTGACTTTGAAAACACGCCTGAAAACGAAGTCCTGGCCTCCCAGTCCAGCACGTTCGACAAGCTGCTGCCGCAGCATGACGCCGTGCTTTTTTCAGACTATGGCAAGGGTGGTCTGGCGCACATCACTTTCATGATTGACCAGGCCAAAGCCGCTGGCAAAGTTGTTTTGGTGGACCCCAAAGGATCTGACTACACGCGGTACAAAAACGCAACCCTCATCACACCTAACCGAGCCGAGCTGGAACAAGTGATCGGCGTATGGGCCAATGAAGCCGACTTGACAGCCAGAGCCCAAGCGCTGCGCCAATCGCTCAAGCTTCAAGCCCTGCTGCTGACCCGCAGCGAAGCGGGCATGACCTTGTTTGATGAGCAGGGCGAGCTGCATGTTCCCGCTGTGGCGCGCGAGGTGTTTGACGTCACGGGCGCGGGCGACACCGTCATCGCCACACTGGCCGCGTTGCTGGCAGCAGGCGTCAAACTGCGCGATGCCGTGCCTGTTGCCAACCTGGCAGGCGGTATTGTTGTGGGCAAATTCGGCACCGCCACGGTTGGTTATGACGAGCTGTTTGGCAAAAGTCAATAGAGGCCAATAAACGAAAGAACGCCATGAAAATAGCAGTCACAGGTGCCGCCGGCTTTATCGGCAGCAACATCATCAAAGGCCTGAACGCACGCGGCATTGACGACATCATTGCGGTGGACGACCTGACAGAAGGTGACAAATTTAAAAACCTCGCAGACCTGCAAATTGCTGACTATGTGGATGCTGACGATTTTTACGATCTGTTTGCCGAAGGTGCTTTCGGGGATGTTGAAGCCGTGTTTCATGAAGGCGCTTGCAGCGACACCATGGAGCCCGATGGCAAATACATGATGGACAACAACTACACGCTTTCGTGCGAGTTGTTCCACGCCTGCCAGGGCCAGGGCACACGCCTGTTGTACGCGTCATCAGCCGCGACTTATGGGGGGTCTGACATCTTCAGCGAGTCACCTGAATTTGAAAAACCGCTTAACGTTTACGGCTACTCCAAGCTGCTGTTTGACCAGCGCCTGCGCCGTGAGCTAGGCCAGCGGTTTGAAAACGCCAGCACCCAGGTGGCGGGCTTTCGGTACTTCAATGTCTATGGTCCACGTGAGCAGCACAAGGGCCGCATGGCCAGCGTGGCTTTTCACCAGTTCAACCAATTTCAGGCAGACGGCAAGGTCAAACTGTTTGGCGAATATGGTGGATATGGCCCAGGTGGCCAGATGCGCGACTTTGTGTTTATTGACGACGTGGTGGCGGTTAATTTGTGGTTTCTCGACCACCCCGACCAGTCAGGCATTTTTAACCTCGGCACCGGCAAGGCACAGCCTTTTAACGACGTGGCCATTAGCGTCGTGAACACCCTGCGCAAGGGCCAAAAAGAAACGCCGCTCAGCATTGAAGAAGCCGTGCGTGGTGGCTTGATCGACTACATCGCCTTTCCGACTGCACTGGTCGGCAAATACCAAAGCTACACCCAGGCCGACCTGAGTGCCTTGCGCGCAGCGGGTTGCGACCATGCATTTGCCGATGTGCAGACGGGTGTAGCCGCTTACATGCAGTGGCTGGGCAAACAGAGCCAAGGTCAGGTTTAGGGTTTTTACCCACGAATTAAGTCATTTCAGGTCAACCCGACCGTATGTTGACCGTTAGAAGCAATGACATTCTTCGTTTTGAAGAATCGCCCTGAGTCAGATATTCAAACCAACTATTCGAGGAGTTTTCTCATGTTCAAGAAATTGCTGGCATTTTTTGCCGCCATGACTGTCGCAGTTGCTTTTGCAGCCGTTGACGTCAACAAAGCCACCCCCGCAGAACTCGACGGCATCAAGGGCATTGGCCCCGGGATCTCCGGCAAAATTGTTGACGAGCGCAAAAAAGGCAACTTCAAAAGCTGGGAAGACTTCATTGAGCGCGTCAAAGGCGTCGGCGAAGGCAATGCCGCCAAGTTCTCCGCAGAAGGCCTGACGGTCGGCGGCGCTGGCTACAAAGGTGCTGCAGCTGCCCCTGCTGCCAAGAAAGATGACAAGCCCGCTGCGCCTGCCGCCGCTGCTGCCCCAGCAAAAGCCGATGCCAAGCCAGCCACTGCACCAGCCGCTGCTGCCGCGCCGGCCAAAGCTGCCGATGCCAAGCCTGTAGCTGCCGCTGCACCTGCTGCTGCCAAAGAAGAGAAAAAAGACCCAAAAGCAGAAGCCAAAGCTAAAAAAGAAGCCGAAGCAAAAGCAAAAGCTGACGAGAAGAAAGCCAAAACTGATGCTGCCAAGGCCAAGAAGGATGCTGACGCAAAAGCCAAGGCCGATGCAAAAGCAGCCAAAGACAAGCCAGCCGCTAAAGCCGATGCAAAGGCTGATGCCAAGCCTGACGCTAAAGCAGACGCAGCCAAACCAGCTGCAAGCGCACCCAAGAAGTAATTCTCCAACAAGCGATTTAGCATCGCAGAACAAAAAACCCGCCACTGGCGGGTTTTTTTACGTCTTTTTGGGCTTTTTTACCCATCATTTAGGCCGCTAGACCAATAGATCCGGGCGCAAGCGGCTATTGAATTTATAGCTTTTATTGGACATGGCTGACTCTCAGAGCATCACCCCCTGGAATGCTTGAGGCTCTTTATTGGCAATATGTAGTTATCGGTGGTTAGCCTCGCCAATGGGCAGAACGCGATCTGACGCCACGCGAATCCGTAAATACGAGGACTGCTTTCGACGACAAAGCGGAAATCTAGGACTCTGAACCGACTGCCCGAAAGCCGACATTACTGGTGGCCAACTGGAATGGGCCACAAACAGTCGGCGAGTATCGCCTGCTTTCACTGCGGCGATCCGAGCAATCACTTTGCGGAGGCTATAGACATCCAAACACGCACATGAATTCTAAATGCTTAAGCAAGGGTGGATGCCCGCCCATGTGCCAGGGCGTACAGGCGTGATCCCATTTATTTTGAGCTGACTTAGTTCGGCTCGTCGCATTTGATGCGCTCGTTCTTCAATGAATCCAAACTCGATTCTCGTCGCCCTCCACTCTTCATCGGATAGGCTTGCTGGATGCAGCGTTGATCACCAATGATGCTGATCTTCGCCCCTCATTACCCAGATCCTCACTACGGCAGCTCGCAACATCTCACTAGTTTTCGCGCCAGCCTCGCACTTATATGACGATAAAGGTAAAACCGCGTAACGACGACAGAAAACCTGTCATATCGGCAATATCGCAGCGCCGATAGGCGCAAGTCGCAGCAAATTCAATGCATAGGCTATAAGCCTATTTGGCACTGGCGGGAGATCTAGCTGGCGTCGCCATTTCGAGAACGACCTTGCTCCTCGCCGCCGATCCTGCACAAGCGGCGGTTGCGTCTTGTTTCGCTTTCAACAATGTTGGATCGTTCAACAAACGTCCATCGTTCTCCAGCTCGTTGGCCGCTTGAAACTTTGCATCACAGTCTTTACGCGCCGCATCGTTTTCATAAGCCACTATTGCAAGCCCCACCGTACTGGCTAAGAGCAATCCACCAAGAGCAAGCTTTGTTACTTTAGACATGCCGGAATATAGCAGCTTTATTACTTGGCCTTGCACGAGGTTGCCCAAGAACTTGGCAATGGGCGCCATCTAACCAAAGTGAGCTAATTTTGATCCCTGAATAAGCCTTTGAATTCTCATGCTGGTCAATATGAACCGGAGATCCTGACTAGAAGGCACCATTTAAACCAAATAGCCGATGTGTCAGAATTTCCGAATCTTCGGGCCGAAACCTTCACCGGAATCTAATATCGCGAAGCGTCGCCGAGTCGCGCAATCGCTTTTCAATGGCGCTTTGCTCCTCATAAAGCGCCTGAAATTCTCTGATGTTTGTATCGAAAGGCTTGCATAGACTCTGCGACTTGAACAGGGATTTGTTGGCGTATTCTACGAATGAGCTGAATACGCGGGTGCTGACCTGCACCCGGCGCCGGGGATCGCAGCTCGTGCAAGTCTCCGATGCCTTTTTCCAGTCTTTGCGGGAGCCATAGAAAAGCGCCTCTGCGATCTGGGTGTCTACTAAATCGTCGGGATCGGCATATTTCCGTTGAAGCCGTGCGCTGTTCAAGCCTAGGTCCTCGAACTTCGAGGCCAGTTCCTGTTGCTGGGCCTCTGACAGGCACAGCGCAACCCTAAAAAACCGGGTGCGGCGAATGAGCGCGAAGTTTTCGGCTTCTGCCGACGTTGCCGTTAAAACTGAGGCGTCGCCGGACAGGTGGGGCAGGATTTCCTGAATCGAAATTTCGCGCGCGAACAGTCGCGCTCGCGTGGCCAGCCTCAGGCCTGCAAGGTCCGGAATCAAGTTCTTCCTTTCTAGTGACGTCGAGAGCGACCCGCAATTGCTCAAGAACGCACTGATGCACTTGGAGGTCTCGAAAGCGACTGCGTGCGCGTCGATGCCAAGCGCCTCTTCCTGCCCAGGGTGCGCCACTTTCCCAAGGCAAGTGCGCGAGCCTTCGAGAATTTCAAGCGCGATGGCCAGTTTAGACGGCAATCGATTCGAATTGCTGCCAGAAGCAGGTGCATAGCCAAGGCCGGCCAGGGCGGTCGCAATCGCCGCCCGGTCGGGTAAACCGTTCACGTAACTTCCACTTCCCCTGTCCCTGCTGCATATCGCCCGCCAAAACGCAGTTCCCAGGGTTTCCTCCCGTTCGGCGGTGATCACGTCCGGTTCGCCTGCCTGCTGCGCGGCATGCGAGAAGAGAGCCAGAAAGCCATTGGGGCCATAGAACGATTCCGAGGCGGATGCGCGCTGTAGATTTGATTGAATTGCGAAAATATCAATCACAGGTTCCATGTCATGCACGCGCTTTGCAGCCGCTGCTCTGACCATGGAGAGTTGCTCCTTGCACCGTGCCTGATCGCGGCAAAGTGCAATGGCAAGCCCGTAAGCCTTGTCACTAAACTCGCCTGGCTTTCGCTGGAACACGCGGCTCATGAAGTCCTGGAATGCCGGCCAATCTCCATCTGCGGAGCCAGCCGGCCCCGGCAGCAAGCCATTGGCGGGACTTATCAGCCACTCGATCTGCTGGTCGCCTGCGAAGGTACCGACGACAGGAATCGCATTCCTGTAGAAGGCCGCTTTGAGGCCATCGGACTCCAGCCGCTTGAAGGCCGCCTGCAACAGCGGCAGTTGGTTGGCCAATGTGATGGCCCCGATATAGTTTTTCAGCAGCGCCGACGATGGGGGCGTTGGTGGCAAGTTCTGCTGCCAGTTCTGCCGCCAGAATAACCGGGACTTTTCATCGGGCTCTGCCGGAGCGGTTAGTGCTGCTGCTAGCAACTCCTCGTTAACCCAATAGCCGAAGTGGTACTCGGGCGATGTCGGCGCCAGTGCCTTTTGGAATGTCGCGGGCAGCGATATGGCACCCAGCGCAGCGACGATCAGGATCACAATGCTCTGGGCGAGCACTGCATAGCCCACGCTGTTGCTTGGCAAGTCGTCGAGGGCGGGCGTCGGGACGACGCCCCTGCGCCGGCCTTCATACCAGGCGTTGAGGGCCTCGGGAAGCTGCTTTCCCTCTATACACAAGGAGCGAGACGCGACGTGATGGAGAATGACCTCCACACAATCAGGTTCCAGAAAGTAAGACGTGTGAACCAGTTCCCGATAGGTGAATGCCTCGATGGTCTTCTTTTCAAGATCCGAAAAGCCGGTTACCGGGCTCCTGCCGGAGACAAGTAGCTCTCTAACCCGCTTTCCAAGAAGACCTGATTTCTCATTGGCGTTGAAGATGAGCCTGGCGTCCGTCTCCTTCGACAAGGCATGTTGGGCAGCGCCACGATGCGGATACGGCAGAGCGGCTTTGAGTTCGATGTCCGGCACACTGCTGCCTTGAAGGGCGCGTGAGATGGCGTTGTTCACAAACTGGTTGGTTGCAGTGATAAAAGGATGCAGCAGGTGGCGCAGCCACCGGAAGACACCATAGCTAGCCACTTCGCCTTTCAAGACCCTTATTGAGAATGATCCTGACGCCCCCAGGCCAATGATGGCCTCGTCCTGTGAGCTCCACAAGCATAGATATCGCTGGTCATCGAATTTGCGGCTGCGATTTATTAACCTGCGGGTGCCTTGCTTGAGGTACGGCCAGATGGCCCAAGCCGAGATGACAAGTGCGAGGACAGGAGCGGCCAAAAGAATGGCCCAGCCCAATGTCCACCAACGCTGCGCCTCCCAGGCGCGGGCCGGCTCGATGTCGTGCAGCGGCATGGTCCCCACGGCAATCACTGCGGCGCAGGCAGCTATTGTTAGGACTAGTCTGAAGAGGCGGCTCCATCTCGGCCCATATTTCATGAAGGGCGTTCCTACGGACGTCCAGCTTAATATGCCCTGCGCCAGATCATTTTCCGCCCGGGTGAATTGCTGCATCGCGAACCAGATAACCGATCCGCCATGGCTATGGCCAACCAAGTGCACCTTGTGGCCCCTTTTCAGCCGCCTTTTCAAGAGCCGGTACAGATCGTTACCGGCCTTCCTTCTTGCCTTTTCATCATTGGCACCTGACCAGATAAATGCCGATGGCTTGAGTCCCATTGCGGACAGCCGCTCCCACAGCCCGCCCGCGTTCTGCCACCACGCGTGGCCTTTGGGTTTGGGAGCAGTCGCTCCCGTGCCATGTACCAATATGACTCGCTCAGAAATCACAATTGCCCCTTCCTCTTGAAGCAACTGCATTTTGCTACGCGAAGTCAAGGGCTGCAACCTTCAATGACACAGCCCTGATGCCAGCTACGCTGTTGCTGCCCGTGGCAATGTCGATCCGCCAAGCCGGGTCCCTTGGTTTCTTTGATTCAAATGGACCCGAGAACCCGACCACAGGCCACCATTTAAACCAAGCATAGATTTCCTGTTAGGAACGTAGAAAAATGCCTACTGATACCTTTCCAAGGTGCTGAAGGGCTGCAACCGACGACACAGCGGAATTCCAGGAGTTTGAATTGACTGCCCTAGAGCCGACATTGACTATCGCTGGCCGCCAATAATAGCGGTCAACTGGAAAGTGCCGGAAGCAGACATATGTCTATGAAAGCGGGTCAAGTCCACTTTCATCATCCCAGTGAATTTCGCCACCGAACAGGTGTCACCAGTGTCTGGCTGGAATATTCTCTGCTTGCTAAGTCGTCCGCCGATAAGGGCGCTTGATACAAAACGCTGCAGTTATCCTAGAATGAACCGGTGTACTAGGGGCAGAAGTTTTCAATTCAGGAGTACCGCAAGATGTATTGTTATCGAATCCGCTTTGTCAACTTGGTGTTCAGTGTGTTGGCTGCTTTGTCGCTACCCGCCATGGCCGAATACCCAGACAAACCGATACGTCTGATTGTTCCGTCGGCCCCGGGCGGTGCGCCCGACGTACTGATGCGTGCACTGGCCCAGCAACTTTCCTTGCAAATGGGAGTGCCGTTTGTCATCGATAACAAGCCCGGTGGTTCGTATGTGATTGGCACCACCGAGCTGGTCCGCTCGCCGGCCGATGGCTACACGCTGGCCTATGGCAATATTGTGTCGCTGGCCACCAACCGGGCGCTGATCAGCAACGTACCGTATGACGTAGACAAGGACCTGACGCTGATCTCCAACGCGGTGAAGGTCGTCAACCTGATGATCGTCAACAACAACCTTCCGGTCAAAACGATTCCCGAGCTGATTGCCTATGCCAAAAAGAACCCGGGCAAGGTAGCCTTCGCCTCTGATGGCAATGGCACCACGGCGCACCTGGGCGTTGAGCTCTTCAAGTCGATGACACAAACCTACATGCTGCATGTCCCCTACCGCGCTGCAACGGCCGCCATGACCGATTTGATAGGCGGCAACATTCAGCTAATGATGGTCAACTCGCCGGTTTCGGGTCCGCAGGCGCAGGCGGGCCGGGTGCGCGCGCTGGGTATTTCGTCTGCTCAGCGATCACCTACTTACCCGGATGTGCCGGCGATTGCCGACTCGGTGCCGGGCTTTGAAGTGGTGGCGTGGGGCGGGCTGATCGGTCCGGCGAACTTGCCAAAAGACATTGTGGTTCGGCTCAACACCGAAGTGCGCAAGGCGCTCGCCAGCGCGGCGGTGCGTGATCGCTTCAAAACCCTGGGTGCCGAGACTGACCCGAGTACACCCGAGGAGTTTCGCGAGCTGGCCCGCCGCGAAACCCTCAAGTGGGAAAGGGTTGTCAAAGTCTCCGGTGCCAAGATCGACTAGGCCGTTGCCTCATGCGAGCACCGGGCGGCTTGATGAGCTTCAAGGCCTGCGTGCCTCAGCCACCATTTGAACTTCGACCAGAAAGCCGTGGTGCAGGGCGGGCACGGGCACCACGGCACGTGCCGGTTTGTGGCTGCCAAAACGTGCAGCATAAACGCGGTTGAAGGCGGGCCAGTGCTCGACGCCCGCCACATACACCGTGCATTGCACAACATCGCTGAAGCTGCATCCGGCGCTGGCCAGCACGGCGCTGCAGTTATCCAGTGCCGAGTGCGCCTGCGCGTCAAAATCCATCGGTGGCTGGTTGTTGCCTGTGGGCAGCATGCCCGAAACAAAGACCAGGCCGGCTGCTTCAACGGCTTGCGAATAATGACCGGCAGGCGCGGGCAGCTCAGGGCTGGTGATGAAATTCATGGCATGTCCTTGTCTGTGTTCCTGCCTTCGGCGCGCTGTCTGCCATCCCTCTCTGGCACCTACCAGCCATAAAAACGCTGCCAGCAATCAGTGACCTGCTGCCCGGCATCCAGCACCTGGTAGGCCGGAAACTGGGCCGCTGTGGCGCAGGCATGGTTCGGCAAAATCCTGACCTGCGTGCCCACGGGCAACCACGGGGCATCTAGAGCCTTGCCCGAGCGGGGCGCCAGAATGCCGTGTTCCTGGTTGGCATCGACCATCAGCATATTGCCCAGCGGTTGTCCCGCTACATCGCAGACCAGCCCGTAGCCCTGGTCCACCGGCTGTTTGGACGTACCCCGGTCGCGCGACATGGCCATCCAGCCGGCATCGGTTAGCGTCCAGCCCTTTTCTTTTTGATGACCAATGACTGTCGCCAGAACCGACAGGGCGATTTCATCGGTGCTGCACACCCCAATGCCGGCCATCACCAGATCAAAAAATATAAAAACGCCGGCGCGTACTTCGGTCACACCTTCGAGGTGCTCGGCGAACAGCGCGGTCGGCGTGGAGCCAACGCTGACCACCGGGCAGCTGTAGCCCGCTTCCCGCAGACGCTGCGCGGCGAGCACGACCGCTGCACGCTCCTGCTCGGCCAGCGCGCGTAGGGCCTCTGCAGAGCGACAGTTGTACGAGTCGCCGGCGTGGGTCATCACGCCGCCGACGTCCAGGCCCACGCTGCGCAGCGCCTGCGCAATGTCAAGCAACTCGGCTGCTTCAGGTACCACGCCCGAGCGGTGGCCATCGGAGTCGATTTCAATCAGCACGTCGAGCCGCTCAGCGCCGCTCGGGTGGCCCGGATTGAGTTGCAGCGCCATCTCCACGTTGTCCACAATCACAGCCAGCTTCACGCCCGATTCGCGCAGCCGAAGCGCATGGCCCAGCTTGTTGGGTGACATACTCACGGCATAGAGAATGTCTTTGACGCCGTGAGAACTGAAATACTCGGCCTCCCGCAGGGTCGAGACAGTGATGGCCGTGGCGCCTGCGTCAAACAACCGTTGCGTGACCTGCATGCACTTGTTGGTTTTCACGTGTGGCCTGAAGCTCACCTTGTGCCGGGCCAGCCTAGCGCGCATTCGCTCGATGTTACGGTCCATCTTGCTGGCGTCTAGCAGCAGGGCTGGTGTCTCAAGGGCTGCTAGCTCCGGGTTCACCAGGTTGCCCGCAACGGTCGTCGCGTTGATCATCATGTCGCCTCCCTGCGCAGCACACGGCCCGGCCGGGCGCCGCTGGGCTTTCCGCCCGACCAGACAATGGCGCCGTTGACGATGACAGTGTGGATGCCGACAGCCGGTGTCTTAGGCGACTCATAGGTGGCGCCCGCGTCCACGGTCTCGGGGTCGAGCAGCGTCAGGTCGGCATAGGCGCCTTCGCGCACCAGACCGCGATCGGTCAGGCCAAAGTTTTTAGCGGTCAATCCGGTCATCTTGTGGATCGCTGTCTCGAGCGAGAACAGGCCCATGCCCCGGCCATAGTGGCCCAGCACGCGCGGAAAACTACCCCACAGGCGCGGATGCGGCGCCTCGTCGTGCGGCAGCCCGTCAGAGCCGATCATGGTCTCGTCAAACTTCAGGATGCGCTGCACATCGGCATCGTCCATCATGTAGTAAATCGCGCCAGCCGGCGTCAGGCGGTCAATCACTTCGGCGGCGCTGCCACCCAGCTCCGCCACAATGTCCGCCAGATCCCGGCCCGCATATTGCGGCATCGGTTTTGACCAGGTCACCGTCACCCGCGTCGCATTGACCGCGCGATGCGCCGACAGGATGGTCGATGACGCCGGGTACGGGTAGCAGTCCAGGCAGATGGGCTGCTTTTGCATGTGGTCGGCAATGAACTGCAGCGTTTCACCAGAGCGCCCGTAGTTTTTGACGCCCACCACCTTGTGGTGCGAAATCACCACCGGCACGTTGGCTTCACGGCCGATGCGAAAGGTTTCGGTCAGCGACTTGATGACGTCGTCGCCCTCATTGCGCATGTGGGTGCAGTAGACGCCGCCGTGGCGCGCGAGCGGCTCGCAGATGTCGATCACTTCCTCGGTGGGCGCGGCGATCGACGGTTCGTAAAACAGGCCGGTCGACACGCCGATGGCGCCGGCCGTCATGGCTTCTTCGACCAGCTGGCGCATGGCCTCGGTCTCGGTCGCGCTGGCGGGCTGGGTCAGGTCGTCCATGGTGGCGACCCGCAGCGTGGTGTGGCCCACCAGCATCGCGCAGTTGGTGGCGGCGGGCTGGGCGCGCAGCGCATCGAGGTAAGCGGCAAAGCTGGGGAAGCGAAACCAATCGCCGGTGTCGTCCAGCAAATTGAGCGGTGGCGTCACCGGGTCGGGAATCGGCCGCGGCATGGGCGCCAGCGACACGCCGCAATTGCCGCCAATCACGGTGGTGATGCCTTGGCTCACCTTGGGGGCCATGTCGCCGCCCGACAGCATCAGGCGGTCGTCGTGGGTGTGCGCGTCAATAAAGCCCGGTGCCAGGACCAGACCGGCTGCGTCAATCTCAAGGGTTGCCTGCGCGGTTTGCAGGTCGCCAACGCGCGTAATACGCTCGCCCTGAATACCCACATCAGCGCGAAAGCGTGGTGCGCCGGTGCCGTCGACGATGAAAGCGTTGCGGATCAGAAGGTCGAATATCTGGGTCATATGGCGTATCCTGGAAATGAAGAAAAATACAGCTTAGAGCAAAGCGCCGCGGGCTGCGATCGACCAAACGGCCTCAACGCGATCACCCCGGATGCACACCAGTTCGTCGTACAGGTTGACGGTGGGGTCGCAATGACCCGGCACGAGCATCAGCGCGTCACCGAGGGCCAAGGACGAATCCGCCGGTATCTCCAGCACGCCATGGTCGTCAGCGGCCTTCACATACTTGAGCTCCGGACGCTGCCAGAGAGCCGGCATGCCTGAGTCGATGCTGGAGGCCTTCAGGCCCGCATCGAGTACTGCTCGTGTTGGCTGCGTACGACTCAGTACGGCAGTGCGAACGAACAGTGCCTGTTCGAACCGTACATCCTGCGGCCCCAGTTGATTGTCGCCATAGTCGCGATCCATGAAGATATAGGAACCTGCCTGAATCTCGTTGAATACGCCGGAGTCGCGCTCAAGCAGGAAGGTACCGGTGCCTGCACCAGTGATGCGTTCGACCTGCATGCCGTCGGCTTCGATCAGCGATCGGGTGAATCGGGCCGCGTCAGACGCCTGCGCAATAGCCTGTTCGCGCTCGACCGGCGTGCGTTTGTGCTGAGCCGGACCGTGATAACACTGCAGTCCGGCAAAGCGCAGTGGCGCCTGGTCGGCAATCAAGCGGGCCAGGCGTGCTGCTGCCTCGCCGGGCGTTACACCGCAGCGCCGTCCGCCCACATCCACTTCCACATAGACATCAATGGACACCTTCTGACTGCGAGCCACCTCGGCCAGTGCCAGCACCTGCAGCGGGTCGTCTACCAGCACACCCATCCGCGCGCGCCTGGCCAGTTCGGCCAAGTGCAGCAGCTTGGTTGCTCCCACCACCTGATTGGTCAGCAAGACGTCATTGATTCCCGAATCCACGAAAATTGCGGCTTCACTGACCTTCTGGCAGCACACGCCAACTGCGCCCAACGCGATTTGGCGGTGCGCAATTTCAGGACATTTATGACTTTTGGCATGGGCCCGCAGTCGCACAGGATGCCCTTTGAGCGCATCTACCATGCGCTGCAAATTGCGCTCGAAGGCGTCGAGATCGAGCACCAGCGCGGGTGTGTCAATGGCACTGACCGGGTCGGCGGGGTGTGCGGCTTTCCAGGGGGACATGGCAGGGGTACTTTGGTGATAGGTCAGTAAAACAGGCAAATCGTGATGCGCTCAGCCCTAACGGCGCTGTGGCAGCGCTCACAATTTGATCCGGAAATTCTTGACCATTTGTCTTCGAACTTCTGGTAATTCCCCACTTGGAGTTTAGCGACTTTAGAAATGAGCTAACGACTACTTTGGGCTACCAGATGCCTTACATCGGACGGTGGGGAGCACCCGCTTTCGCGGCATATCTGCCTTACATCGGCACGGCATGTATGACCGCCTTGGCCCGATGCAGACCGTGACCGCTGATCTCGTGACCACGCAGTACACCAAATAGAACAGCTCAAAACCAGTCATTGATCATCGACCGTTCGTGGCCCATAGCAGACATAGTCAAACGTAGTTGACTATTGATAAGTAAATATTGTCGATAGCGCCTGGAAGCCTTACGAGGCTAATGCTTCATAAATCGCATATGAAGTCCCAAAGCAAGCCTCTACAGCACCCACACAGGTCAAAAAAGGTCGTTTTTTGACGATTTTTACCTATCATTTCGGCCTGTAGCCCAATAGATTCGGGCGCAAGCAGCTAATGAATTTATAGCGCCCATTCGACAGAACTGACTTTGGGCGAGCTGTCTTTCGTCGATTCTTCGTCTGCGAAATCAACGCATCGGCTAGAAATGCCAATGCACACAAGGCTTGGGCTCAAAGCCGCCGTCGTCACACCAGCGCAATCAAATCCGTCACGCCTACGTCTACACCTGCCTGAGTGAGCAGCGTTGTGGCTTGCCCCCGGTGGTGGGTATGGTGATTGAAAAAATGCGTCATCGCCTGCCAGGCCGGATGCGCGCGCTGAACACCTTTGGTATTGGCATAACGCATGGTGCTGATTAAGTACGCTGGTGGCATATCAGCCAACCACTGCTCGATGGCCGCGTCCAGTGCATCGCGGGTTTGCTTCAAGTCAGCCCAATCAGGGTAAGCATCGCTGGTGTAGTCAGCACCTCGCGGCATGGCCAACAGCGCTGGCCGCAGCGCAATAAACCCGGCATCTTGCGCCGCAAATCGCGCCAGCCACATCTTGTCTGCCAGCACCAGGTGCGTCAGCGTGTGATGAATCGATTTGAAGAAGGCACCCCTGTCCGCCTTGCGCTCTACATCCGTCAGCGCCTCGCAGGCGCCATACAGGCGCTGGTTCATCCACCGGTTGTAGCGCGCCAGAAAGCGGTAGTTTTCAAGGAACGCTGACTCCATTGACTTGCTCCTGATTTATTAACTGCTTGCGTGTTGATAGCGAGTTTCTCGTGCAATTTCGGATGTGCAAGTTAAATCAATTCATTTTTGAGAAGTCGTTTCAGGCGGTTCTGTTTGCATCAGCCGCCACAGCAGCCAAGTGCCTACGACCGCATTGACCAGCGCAAAACCACCCACTAACAACATGCCCAGCGTATTGAGCGCACGGTTTTGCACAATCCACGACAACGCATACGACAGCGCATTGAGCACCAGCATGAGCCAGAACAAAGGGTTGTGCGGCTGGTAAACGCGCTGTAATTTGAATGACCATTTCATGCACTGCATGCTAACCGCATGCTTGCTCCCACACGGCATCCATACTATTTGGGCAGTTTCAAGCAGCTATTAACTTTATAGCTGCTCGCGCCCGAATCTATTGGCCTGAAGCCTCTTTTGGCAGTTAAAAAAGACTGTTTTTCAGCTTCAGGCGCGAGTTTTGAGGCTTTTTCTGTCCGTCCAGGCTCAGAAAAGCTTTTTCAGCTTGTTTTTACTCGTCATTTAGGCCTTTAGCCCAATAGATTCGGGCGCAAGCAGCTATTTAAATAATAGCAAATTCAAGCAAAAATTTTCAAACCTTCCCAAACCCGCCACCCCCCGGCGTATGAATCTCAAACACATCACCGGGCAGCATATCGGCCTGACCAATGTGGCCCAGCGTTTCAACCCGACCGCCTGCGCGCACCACCACGTTTTGCCCAACCTGCCCTGGCTGGCCGCCTGCCATGCCGAAGGCGCCGTATTTGCGGCCATTAGACAAAATGCTGGCTGTCATGGCTTCCAGAAAACGCACACGCCGTACGCCACCGTTACCGCCCTGCCACTTGCCTGCGCCGCCTGAGTTGGCGCGAATTTCGTAGCTTTCCAGCCGCACCGGGAAGCGAAACTCCAGAATCTCAGGGTCGGTCAAACGTGAATTGGTCATGTGCGCCTGCACAACTGATGTGCCATTAAAGCCGCCGACCAGTTTGCCTTCTGCATCGGTCACGCCGCCTGCGCCACTGCCGCCTGAAATGGTTTCATAGTACTGATACATTTCATTGCCAAAAGTAAAGTTGTTCATCGTGCACTGCCCAGCCGCCATCACACCCAGCGCGCCGTACAGCGCGTTGGTGATGCAGGTCGAGGTTTCGACATTGCCAGCAACCACCGATGCGGGTGGATTGGGGTTAAGCATGCTGCCCGGCGGGATGATGACCTTGAGCGGCTTGAGGCAACCGGCGTTAAGGGGAATGTCGTCGTCAACCAGCGTTCTGAAAACATACAGCACCGCCGCCATACACACCGCCGTGGGCGCGTTGAAGTTGTTGGTTTGCTGGGGTGATGTGCCGGTAAAGTCAATCTCGGCACTGCGGTTTTTTGTGTCCACACGAATGGCGACTTTAATTTGTGCGCCGTTGTCTAACGGCAAAGTAAATTCACCATTTTTTAACCGTGTAATTACGCGGCGTACCGATTCTTCAGCGTTGTCTTGCACGTGGTTCATGTAGGCCAGCACGGTGGGCAAGCTGAACTGCTCCACCATTTTGCGCAGCTCTTGCACACCCTTTTCATTGGCAGCGATTTGCGCTTTCAGGTCGGCCATGTTTTGCTGTGGGTTGCGGCTTGGGTATTGACCGCTTTTGAGCAGTGCAACCATTTCAGTTTCACGCAGTACGCCGCGCTCAACCAGCAACACGTTGTTGATCTGTACGCCCTCTTCTTCAATGCGGGTTGAAAACGGCGGCATGGAACCGGGCGTGGTGCCGCCGATATCGGCGTGGTGGCCTCTGGAGCCAACGTAAAAAGTAGGTTCAGTGTCCGCACCCAGGTACACCGGCGTGATGACCGTGATGTCTGGCAAATGCGTACCACCGTGATACGGGTCGTTCAGCACATACACGTTGCCCGGCTCCATCTTGCCCGCGTTCTCGCGAATCACGGTTTTGATGCTCTCGCCCATCGACCCCAGATGCACCGGCATGTGCGGTGCGTTGGCAATCAGGTTGCCTGCGGTGTCAAACAGCGCGCAGCTAAAGTCCAGCCGCTCCTTGATGTTGACCGAGTAAGCGGTGTTTTGCAGTTGCAGGCCCATCTGCTCGGCAATGTTCATGAAGAGGTTGTTAAACACTTCCAGCAGTACCGGATCAACGGTCGTACCTGCTGCAAACTTGATAGCACGCTCGGCTCGTCTGTCCAGCACCAGGTGGTCAAGCGCCGTCAGGTTGGCTTCCCAGCCTGGTTCAATGACCGTCGTTGCATTCTTCTCTGCAATGATGGCCGGGCCGGGGATGATGTCGCCGGGTTGCAGGTCTTCGCGCACCACCAGCGCAGCGTCGTACCACTGCCCGCCTGAATACATGCGCACCGTCTCGCGTCTGGGTACTTCACGCGGCTCGTGCGTCGCGTGTCGCGGCTCGGCGGGTGCGTCACCTGCAATCACGGACTCCACCGATACGGCTTCAACCACCAGACCTTTGCCTTGCATCAAAAATGCAAAACGCTGACGGTAAGCGGCTTCAAAGCCTGATTCGATTTGTTCAAGGGTTCCAAATGGAACAATCAATGCCGCATCACTACCCTCGTACCGCACATGCACGCGATGGTGGGTGGTGATGCTGCCCGTATTGACCTGCTGGCGTTGCAGTTCAGCCTCAGCCGTGGCTGCCAGGCTATTGAGTGCCTGTGCAATTTCAGGCACAGCACTGCTTGTCAGCTTCAATTCAATGGCCTGTTCCTTGATCACGTTCTGGTCGGCCAGGCCCATGCCGTAAGCGCTCAACACGCCTGCCATAGGGTGAACAAAAACCCGCGTCATACCCAGCGCATCGGCCACAAGACAAGCGTGCTGGCCGCCTGCGCCACCAAAACATTGCAGGGTATAGCGCGTCACGTCGTAGCCGCGCGCGACGGATATTTTCTTGATCGCGTTGGCCATCTGCTGCACAGCGATGTTGATGAAGCCTTCGGCGACAACCTCCGCGCTTCGGCCAGTCTGGCCTGCCAGGTCATTGAACTGGGCTGCGGCTGCCTCATAACTCAGCGGTTCGTCGGCATTCGGCCCAAACACTTTGGGAAAGTAACGCGGCTGCACTTTGCCGACCATCACGTTCGCATCTGTCACGGCCAATCGCCCGCCGCGCCTGTAGCTGGCCGGGCCAGGGTTGGCGCCCGCGCTTTGCGGGCCAACGCGAAAGCGCTCGCCATCAAACTTCAAAATCGACCCGCCGCCTGCGGCCACGGTATGGATGCTCATCATGGGTGCGCGCATGCGCACGCCAGCGACCTGCGTTTCAAACTCCCGCTCAAACTCGCCTGCGTAGTGCGAGACATCGGTCGATGTACCGCCCATGTCAAAACCAATCACCTTGGCATGGCCTGCAATGGCCGCTGTGCGGGCCATGCCCACAATGCCGCCCGCAGGGCCGCTCAAAATCGCGTCTTTGCCCTGAAATACATGCGCGTCCGTCAGGCCGCCAGACGACTGCATGAAAAACAGTTTGACGCCTGGCATTTCGCCTGCCACCTGGTTCACGTAGCGGCGCAAGATGGGCGACAGATACGCATCGACCACCGTGGTGTCACCCCGGCTGACAAACTTCATCATGGGGCTGGTTTCATGCGACGTGCTGATTTGCGTGAAGCCCACCTCAAGTGCGATGCGCTTGGCAGCTTTTTCATGCTCGGTGTAGCGATAGCCGTGCATAAACACTATCGCCACACTGCGTAGCCCTTTGGCATATTGCGCAAGCAGCTCTGTTTTTAATAGCGTTTCATCCAGTTTTTGCAATACTTCACCTTGTGCCCCAATACGCTCGTGGGCTTCAATCACAGCGCTGTACAGCAGCTCAGGCAGCACCACATTGCGGTCAAACAGGCGCGGGCGATTTTGGTAGGCAATGCGCAATGCGTCCCTGAAGCCTTGGGTCGTGACCAGCAGCGTGGGTTCGCCCTTGCGCTCCAGCAGCGCGTTGGTGGCTACCGTGGTTCCCATCTTCACGCAGTCCACCACATCGGCGCTTATCGCCTCGCCAGGTTTTAAGCCCAGCAGGTGACGAATGCCCGCCACGGCGGCATCCCGGTATTGCTCGGGGTTTTCGCTCAGCAGCTTGTGCGTGATTAAAGAGCCATCAGGTTTTTTACCAACGACGTCAGTAAAAGTGCCACCTCGGTCAATCCAGAATTGCCAACGCTTGTCGGTTTTTGTTTCGTGTTTTGAAATCATTTTGAAACGCCCATCACCAGGTCTGGCAAGAAGGTGACGATTTGCGGGAAAACAGTGACCAATGCAATACAAACTACCAGGCAAAAGAAAAACGGCACAGCAGCAAGCGCAATCATGTTGCTGTCTTTGCCTGTCATGTTTTGCAAAACAAATAAATTAAATCCAACTGGCGGCGTGACCTCGGCAATTTCGACCAGCAAGATCACAAAAATGCCAAACCAGATCAAGTCAAATCCAGCTTTTTGCACCATCGGCATCACCACCGCCGCTGTCAGAACAATCATGCTGATGCCGTCCAGCGCAGTGCCCAGAACGAGGTACACCACAACCAGGCAAGCGATCAGACTGTAGGGCGACAGGCCGAGCGAATCCACCCAGGAGGCCAGCTCACGAGGTACGCCGGTAAAAGCCATGGTTTTGGTTAAAAAAGCAGCGCCCGCCAAGATGAACATGATCATGCAACTGGTGCGGGTAGCCCCCATCAGCGCCTCGTTAAAGTTACTCCACGTCAGCGACCGACTCCATGCGGCAAGTGCCAGTGAACCGACCACGCCATAGGCCGCGCATTCGGTCGCCGTGGCCCAGCCTGCAATCAGTGACCAGCAGATAAACACAATCAGCAAAGCGCACGGAATCAGGTTTTTGGACAGGCGCAACTTTTCCATGAAACTGGTAGCAGGCTCGGGTGGCGGCATCTTGTCTTTGTTGCGAATTGACCACCAGGCGATGTAGCCCGAGAACAAAGCCATCAACAAAAAGCCGGGCAAAAAACCTGCCAGAAAGATGCGAATGATGGACGCATCGGCCGCGACGGCATACACCACCATGGTGATGGATGGTGGAATCAAAATACCCAGCGTGCCTGCTGTGGCCAATGATCCGATGGCGATTTTTTCGTCGTAGCCGCGTTTGGTCAACTCGGGCAATGACACCTTGGCAATCGTGGCGCAGGTGGCCGCTGATGAGCCCGACACCGAGCCAAAAATACCACAACCCAAAATGGTGGTGTGAAACAGTCGCCCCGGCACACGATTCAGCCATGGCGCCAGGCCGCTAAACATTTCTTCACTCAGCTTGGTGCGAAACAAAATCTCGCCCATCCAGATGAACAGCGGCAGCGCGGCCAGCTCCCAACTGGCGTTGCTCTCCCAGAATGCTGAAAACAGATTGAGGCCTGGTTGAGTGCTCGTAAAAAATGCCTGCCCCACCCAGCCGCAAATCGCCAGCGTCATGGCAATCCACACGCCGCCCGACAGCAGCACCATCATCAGGACCAGCAAGATGCCGCCAATGGTCAAAATATCCATGTTCTTCTTTCGTTATCTTTTTTCGATGTTGTTATTGTTTTAAATTTAAATATCAGAAGAAAAATCACCTTTGGCATGACGTTCTGCCGTCAGCCGCACAAACGTCGGCACACCGCCGCGCGCCACGATCACAAACTCGTCCAGCACTGCCACCAGCAGCAACACGGAGCCGAATGCAAAGCTGAGTTGCGGGATCCAGATCGGCAAGGGCAACAATCCCTGCGCCAGCTCTTTGAACTCATAACTTTGGTAAGTAAAGCGGCAGGCCCACCAGGCCAGGTAAGCAACCGCCATCAAGGCAATGACCAGGCTGACCAACTCCATCGTGCGGCGGGTTTTGGCACTTACCTTTTCAAGCACCAGCGTCACCCGCACAAAGTCACCATGCTTGAAGGCATGCGCCATCGTTAAAAAAGCCGCTGCTGCGCACAACCAGGACACGATGTCATTCGTGGCCCCAGTGTTCAAGCCAAATTCACGACCCAGCGACTGGAACACCATCAGCACAGCAATCAAAGCGACACACACAGCCCCCATCACGGCAGCGGCCATGTAAATCGTGTCCAGCCCTGCTCGCAGTGCAGATGGCGGATTGCTATTCGTATTGGGGGTTTGTGTCATTTTTTACTTTACTTTTTGTTGTACGCGTCGATGATGGCTTTGCCGTCAGCACCAGCGAGTTTCAGCCAGTCCGCCGTCATGGTGTCGCCAATCGGTTTGAGTTCTTTTTTCAACACTTCACCAACGACTGTATCAATTTTCATGCCTTTGGCGGCCAGCTCTTTCAGATTGTCAGCGTTGTTTTTCTCGCTGTTCAGCCAGCCCCGGGTTTCAGCCAATGCAGCTTGTTGCAGCACGGCGTCTTGGCCCGCCTTGTCCAGTGCGTCAAACGCTTTTTGATTGACCACCACAGCATTGCGCGGCAGCCAGGCATTTACGTCATAAAAAAACTTGACGCTTTCATACAGCTTGCTGTCAATGCCGCTGGAGGTTGACGTTAAAAAGTTGTCGGCACCACCCGTGGCCAGTGCGGCTGGCAGTTCAGCCAATTGAATCGTGACGGGTTGCGCGCCGACGGCGGTGGCGATGAACGACGTGGCCGGGTTGTAAGCGCGCATTTTGGTGCTTTTCAGGTCAGCCAGTTTGGTCAGCGCTTTTTTTGAATACAGGCTTTGCGGTGGCCATGGCACGGTGTACAGCAACTTGATGCCTTGCGCGGCAAGTGTTTTGGTCAGCAGCTCACGCGAAGCAGTGTCAAGGCGCTTTGAATCGGCATAACTGGTGGCTAAAAACGGGATCGAATCCACACCATAAACAGGCGCTTCGTTCGAAAATAGCGACAAAATAAACTCGCCTGCCTGGGTTTGACCCGACTGCACGGCGCGCTTGATTTCATTGGCCTTGAAGAGCGATGCATTCGGGTGCACCGTGATTTTTAGCTTGCCTGCTGTGGCTTTGTCGACATCGGTAGCGAACTGCGTCAGGTTTTGCACTTGAAAGGTATTGGCGCCGTAGCCTGAAGGCAGGTCCCACTTGGTTTGCGCAAAGCTTATGCCCATAGCGGTCATGGCCGCAAGTGAAATTAACAGTTTTTTCATCGTTAGCTCCTGAAGTTAAGGCCTAAATAGCCAGGTGGTGATTGAGTAAATCAGTGATCAGCATCGCCCCAGGCGCGTGGGTGATGCAGAACTCGGGGCGTGCCTGGGCAATGGCTGCTTGCGGTGTCACCCCGCAAGCCCAAAACACAGGGATTTCGTCTGGCATGACTACTACAGCGTCGCCATAGTCAGGCGTGGACAAATCTGTGATGCCAATAAGTGCCGGGTCGCCCATGTGGACGGGTGCGCCATGCACATTCGGAAAGCGGGATGTGATTTGAATCGCCCGAATCGCATCATGGGCTTTAAGTGGCCGCATCGACACCACCATCGGGCCATTGAACACGCCTGCAGCAGCCGTAGCGATGTTGCTGCGGTACATGGCCACATTGCGCTGTTGGGAAATGTGGCGCAGCGGTATGCCAGCCTCCAGCAAAGCTTCTTCAAATGAAAAAGAGCAACCAATCACAAACGTGACCAGGTCTTTGCGCCACAGCGTACTGATGTTGGTCGGCTGGTCAGTCAGCGCGCCATCACGCCAGACGCGGTAGCGCGGCACGTCGGTGCGAATGTCAATGTCGGCACCCAGGCTTGGCAACAGGGCCTGACCAGGTTCGCTCACAGCCAGCAGTGGGCAAGGCTTGGGGTTGCGCTGGCAGTAGCGCAAAAAGTCATTTGCCAGCAGCTCGGGCAAGATAACCACGTTGCCTTGCACATGGCCTTCAGCCAGCCCGCTGGTGTGGCCCGTCCACGCGCCACTGCGTATGGCTGCTCTGGCTTTGACTGATTTTTCAATTTGAAATGCGGCACTCACCAAAAATTCTCCGTAGCGTTTAACTTTGTATGTCACTTGAATGACGCCATTGACAGATAAGCGGATTGTGGGAGTGCTGCAAAGCTTCTGCAAATTCAAAATTTTTCGCTTGCAGCATCGATTTTTTCGATGATAAACCCAAAGCTAGGGTTTACCTTTGGCAGTCTTTTTTAGTGCATTTTGGACGCTGCCAGTAAATGCCAACGCCGACTGAACCACCATTTCCACACTGTCAGCGGTTGGGTCGATCCGGTAGCTGGCATGTATCGGCAGCGACTGCACTTTGGCATCAACCGCCAAGGGTTTGAGCTTGGCAAAACCGCCTAACCGCGCCACAGCGGCACGCGGCAACAGTGCCACGCCAAAGCCGCCTTGCACCAGTTGCACCATGGCCGAGATGGATGAAATGGCATGCACTTTTTTGGGCTCTAACCGATGCTGTTTGAACAAATCAAGCAGCGTGACATGCGGCTGAGAGCCTTTCTGAAAGGTCAATAACTCCATGTCGGCAAGTTCTGCCAACTTGTAATTTCTTTTTTTGTGCAGCACGGGGTTGCCCACAAACGCCATCTCCATCGGCGGCAGGGTGTGGTTGCGCACGCCAGTGCTGGCAGCGGGCAGCACGGCAAACACCACGTCCAGCGTGCCGCGCTGCACCAGGTCCATCAAAATGGGGGTGGTTTCTACCGTCAGCTCCAGCTCCAAGCCGGGGTGGTCAGCGCGCAGTTTTTCCAGCCACGGTATCAGCCACGAATGCAGAACTGATTCAATCGCGCCGATGCGCATGGACACTGCCATTTGCTGGGTTGAACCCATCTCGGCCTTGACCTCGCGCTGCAGTGCCAGCAGCTTGTCGGCGTAAACCAAAAACCGCGCCCCCGCCGCCGTCAGTTTGAACTGCTTGTCACCCCGGTCAAGCAGCAGCACGCCCAGCTCTTCCTCGAGTGTGGAAATACGGCTGGACATGGCCGACTGCGTCAAAAACAACTTTTCAGCCGCGCGCGAAATGCTTTTGAGGGAGGCGACCCAGTAAAAGGCTTCGACAAAACGCAGGTTCATGACGGTCGGGGTGCAGGTCAGGTGTTTGGGGGTATGCCCGGTTGTTTTGACACGCTAATTGCGTCTAATATAAAGCCACATTTTTTAATCCTCTTTTAACTTTCAGTTCTGGAGTTTTCATGACATTCAAATTCGCCCTCACAACATTAGCACTGGCTACCAGTGCAGCCACCTTTGCCCAAACCAAATGGGACTTGCCCGCCGCCTACCCGGCCACCAACTTTCACACTGAAAATTTGGTGCAGTTTGCAGCTGATGTTGACAAAGCCACCGCAGGCAAATTGAAGATCACGGTACATGCCAACGCATCGCTCTTTAAGGCGAATGAAATCAAGCGCGCCGTACAAGGTGGGCAGGCACAGATTGGTGAGGTGCTGCTGGTGAACTTTGAAAATGAAAACCCGATTTACGGCGCTGACGGCATTCCGTTTTTGGCATCGTCGTATGCTGATTCCAAAAAACTGTACGCCGCGCAAAAGCCTGCCTTGAACAAGCTGCTCGATGCCCAGGGCATGAAGCTGATGTACACCGTGGCATGGCCACCGCAAGGCATTTACAGCAAAAAACCACTGGCTTCGGTCGCTGACTTGCGCGGAATCAAGTGGCGTGCTTATAGCCCGGCCACGGCTAAAATTGCAGAACTGATTGGTGCACAACCCGTCACCATTCAAGCCGCTGAATTGAGCCAGGCACTGGCAACGGGTGTGGTTGAGAGCTACATGAGCTCGGGCTCTACCGGCTACGACTCCAAAACGTATGAAAGCATCAAATACTGGTACGACACACAGGCATGGTTGCCCAAAAACGCCATTATTGTGAACAAGAAAGCCTTTGACGCACTTGACGCGTCAACACAAGCGGCGCTGACCAAAGCCGCAGCAGATGCAGAAGTGCGTGGCTGGAAACTGAGCGAAGAAAAAAACGACTGGTACAAAAAAGCGCTGGCTGAAAAGGGCATGAACATCGTTGTACCGCCGGCCAAGCTGGTCAGCGACATGAAGCAGGTCGGCACCATCATGCTGGCTGACTGGCAGAAAAAATCAGGTGCTGAAGGCGAAGCGATTGTTAGCAGCTTTAAAGCCGCTCAAGCTAAAAAATAAATCAGACTTCCAGTGAGTTGACGCGCCAGGGTCGCGTCAACCGTTCATCATCTGTCAAGGCCCAGGTCTTCATGCCCGTAGCCGCTTCAATCGCCGATCGGTAAGGCGGCATGTTGGTGCATTCCAGCACCACGCAACTTAGTGTTGGTTCACGCTGTTTAAGGGTTACAGCAGCCGCTACCACGTCAGCGCATGCCTTGTCCAAATCCATCGCTGCGCGATTGCCCAAAATGGCAGTGGCAAATTCACTGTTGACATCTGCGCCCTGCACCACCACATCAGGCAAGCGCGCTGTCGGCACGCCTGCTGCTCTTAAATGTTCAACGCCCAGCTTGCCAGCGCTGATGGTCAGCACGCCCACTTTGGCATGCAGCTTTAGCAGGCCTGGCAATTGCAGCAGGCTTGACGTGATGACCGGGACTTTTACCACCGCCTGCATTTCTTTTTGCAGCAATACCAAAAAGCCGCAACTGGTGGTGATCGCCCTGGCTCCGTCTTGCTCCAGCCTGCGCACCAGTTGCAGCATGGGTGTGACCACACGTCCTTTGCGCAGACCCGCGCCAGACTGCACGATTTTGTCGGGCCAGGCACCACTGACCACGCAGCGCCGCGTCGGCACGCCAAAGGCCGACGGGTGGCCGATGTCGCCCTCAGGCCGGGGGAACTGGGTGTCCAGCATGACCACGCCCAGAAAACCGTTGGGGTAGCTGTCGCTTGTCGAGGGATGGGCGGCTGCGGTTAAAGTCATGCGTCGATTGTCTGATTTTTTAACATGCCCAACTTGCAGCCTGTTTTTGCCATTTGTGTCGGCGCCTCTGTAGGCGCGCTGTGTCGCTGGGGCCTGGGCCTTTGGCTGACACCCGGCGGGTTGATTCCCTGGGGCACGCTGGCGGCCAACCTGGTGGGCGGGTATTTGATTGGCGTGTGTATCGCTGCCTTTCAGGCCATGCCGCAGCTTGACCCGGTGTGGCGCTTGCTTTTGATTACCGGCTTTTTGGGGGGGCTGACCACGTTTTCAACCTTTTCAGCGGAGGTGGTTGGGTTTTTGATGATTGAGCGCTATGCCCTGGCGCTGGGTACGGCCGTGGCGCATGTGGCTGGCTCACTGCTGATGACGGTGGTGGGCATCAAGAGCGCTACTTATTTTATAGCTGCTTTGGCCCGAATATAGGTCGATTCAGGCTGTTTATATGGATAAAAACAGGCTGAAAATCACCTGCAAAACCTTTTTACGCATCTAGCGTTTCACACCGCACATCAGGTCACTGACATCGTTTTCTGGCACAGCGCGTTCATTTTTTGCCAGCGCCACTTCCATTTCACGCGGCAGCGCCACACCGTTTTTTACGGCCAATACTTCGGCCATCACACTGACGGCAATCTCTGGTGGGGTTTTGCTGCCGATGTAAATGCCAATGGGGCCGCGTAGTTTGCTGAGGTCTTTTTCGCTCACACTGAAGTGTTCTGCCATGCGCTGGTGGCGAGCCTCGTTGTTGCGGCGTGAGCCAATCGCACCGACGTAAAACGCTTCAGTGTTCAAAGCCTCCAGCAACGCCAGATCGTCCAGTTTCGGGTCGTGCGTCAGGGCAATCACGCAACTTCGGCGGTCGGGCTTGAAGGCGGTCACCACGTCATCGGGCATGTCGCTTTCAACTTTTACACCTGCGACTTGCCAGGCGCTGCGGTACTCTTCACGCGGGTCACATACCGTCACTGCAAAGCCACTGAACTGGGCCATGGTGGCCAGGTATTCTGTGAGTTGCCCGGCGCCGATCAGCAGCATGCGGTATTCAGGGCCAAAGGTGTTGACGAGTTCGGTTTTGCTCAAGGCAAGCTCCGCAGGCGCTGCGCTTGGTGCAAGGCCCACCCGGCCGTCGCTCAAGCGCACGCTGCGCTGCATGAGTTGCCCCGCTTCAAGCGATTCAACGAGTTGTCCCAGCGCAGCGGCATCGGGGTCGTACTCCAGCAGCAGTTCCAGCGTGCCGCCGCAGGGCAAGCCAAAGCGGTGCGCTTCATCAGCCGTGATGCCGTACTTAATAAACGTCGGCGGGCCAGACGGAATGGTTTTGTTGCTGTCAACTCCTGAATACGCCTGCGTAAACTGGTAAATCAAATCGTCTTCAATACACCCTCCCGACACCGAGCCCACCACTGCACCCGTCTCACACAGCGCCATGATGGAGCCGACCGGGCGTGGCGACGAACCCCAGGTACGCACCACCGTGGCCAGCAGCGCGCGCTTGCCAGCTGCACGCCAGTCGCGCAGGGTACGCAAAACCATCACATCAAGATTTTCCATAAGCTTTATTTGACAAATAACCAAATTGCAAAGGCTGCTGCAAACGCAACCGCCGCGCCGATGACCCATTTTCCGGTAGAGGCATCGGGCGCATCGCCTACGCCGCCAGGTTGCGTGCTGACATCGCCCAGCGCCATTTTTGCAGCATACGCGCCGGGGTGCTGGCGCTGCATTTCGTTGTCGAAGCGTTTGAAGAAGTCTTCCGCCATTGATTTGGCCGCACCGTCTATCAGGCGCTGGCCAAGCTGGGCAATTTTGCCGCCAACAGATGCGTGTACGGTATAGGCCAGCTCGCAGCCGTCTGCGTTCGGCATCAGGTTTACGTTTGATTCGCCTTTGCCAAACCCCGCCGGGCCACCCTGCCCTTCAAAATTGATTTTGTAGCTGGTGGGCGGGTTAATGTCGCTGAGCGTGATCTTTCCGCTAAATTTGGCTGAGACAGGGCCAATTTTGAGGCTCATGCCGATGTTGTACTGGTTGTCACCCGACGGCTCCACCTTGTCGCAGCCCGGAATGCATACTTTGAGCACGGCCGGGTCGTTCAGTGCGTCCCAGGTTTGCTGCTGGGTGATGGCGAGTTGACGTGCGCCTTGCATGTCCATGGTGTTATTCCTTTACTTTTTCATTAGAGCAGCCAGGCTGCTGGCCAGCTCTTCAAGTTTGCTTAAATTATGGACGGCCAGCATGCCGTGTGCATATTGATGCAATACCGCTGCGCCCTGCGCCAGCGGTGCATAACCGTCAAACCGCAGCAACGGGTTGAGCCACAGCACACGACGGCTACGCCTGCGCAACCAGGCCAATTCTTGCGCCAGTTCCGCAGGCTCGCCTGTGTCCAGCCCGTCGGTAATCATCAGCACCATGGTACGCCGCCCGACCAGGCGGCGTGCGTGCTGCGTTCGCAATGTGCCAAGGGACGCGCCCAGTTGCGTACCGCCTGCAAAATCTTCAATGAGCGCGCTGGCGTGCGCCAGCATGTCATCGGTATCAGCGCGTTTGAAGGCCTGGGTTAAATCTGTCAGGCCCATGCCAAATGCAAACACATCGCGCTGCGGGTGGCGGTGTGTAGCGGCGTGTAAAAAAGCCAGCAGCAAGCGGGCGTAACGCTCCATCGAACCTGATACATCGACAAGCACCAAAAGCGGCAAATACTTTTTCTGGCGTTCTAGCCTGGGCAGCCGCAAGAGCTCGCCGCCCGTGCGCGCAGCATGGCCCATCACGCCCGGCCAGTGCATGCGCGCACCGCTAGCAGCGGGCCGGGTGCGGCGTGATGCAAATTGCGGCAGCGGCAATTTGATGTCACGCGCCAGGCGTTCGACCAGACGGTACTCTGTGGCCGACAGGGCATTGAAGTCAGCATGCTGCAAACGCTGAATATCGCTGGCAGTCATGGCTGCGTCAAAGTCTACTTTCTGGTCTTCAGACGTTGGCTTGGCCTGCTGGCCAAACTTTTTTTGCGGCGCCAGGGCCTCACGTACACGCGGACGGCGTTTGCTGGGCTCGGCCTTGCCTTCAGCACTGGGCAGCAGTTGCGCGAGGAGCTTGTTGGCAACTTTAGGGTCCGAGAAGTACACGTCAAACAGCTCGCGAAATACCCCACGGTCTTGCTCACGGCTGACCATGACGGCTTCAAACGCAGCGCTTAAATCTTCTTTTTCAGAAATGCCGACGTGGCCTGTTGCGCTCTGGGCCAGCGCGATGCGGTGGCTGTCTATTTTGACGCCCGCGCGGCGCAGGGCGCGGCCAAAACCGGTGATGTTGTCGGCCAGTTTGCCTATTCTTGCGTCACCTAGCTGCATCAGGTGTCTGCAACTTCAGGGGTCAGCAACAGCGACGCCATCTCCTGCGTCAGCGCAGTCACATCCTCCCGCTGTTTGAACAAAATACCTGCCGTATCCATCACAACTTCCGGGTCAATCACCAGCGTGTCGAGTGCAATCAAAGCCTTCGCCCATTCCACGCTTTCAGCAATGCCGGGCGCACGCTGAAAGGCATTGCCAAAGGGTGAGCGGCGCAGCTTGTCAACAAACGCGGCCACCTGCGCAGACAGTGCGTCGCTGGCCTGAGGCACCTGCGCCCGCACAATCGACAGCTCGCGCTCACGCTCGGGGTAGTCGAGCCAGTGGTACAGGCAGCGGCGCTTGACGGCATCGTTCAGCTCGCGGGTGCGGTTGCTGGTCAAAATCGTCACGGGCGGATTAATGGCTTTGACAGTGCCAATCTCGGGAATGCTGACTTGATATTCGCCCAGGTATTCGAGCAAGAATGCTTCAAACGGTTCGTCGGCCCGGTCTACTTCGTCGATCAGCAACACCGCACCGGGTTCGGGCGCTTGCAGCGCTTGCAGCAGCGGGCGGCGAATCAGGTAACGGTCCTGGTAGACCTCGCGTTCTACGTCTGCTGTATCGCCTTTGCCCTCTGCTGCACGCATGTGTAAAAGCTGGGCTGCGTAATTCCATTCGTAAAGCGCTTCCCGTTGTTCCAGTCCGTCATAGCATTGCAGGCGAATCAGTTGGCGCTGCAACGCTTTGCCCAAGGCTTTGGCCAGCTCGGTTTTGCCCACGCCGGGCTCGCCCTCCAGCAGCAGCGGGCGCTGCAGCTTGAGCGCTAAAAATACGGCCGTTGCCAGGCGGCGATCAGCAAAATACCCAGCGTCTTGCAGCGCAGCCGTCAGGGCGTCAATGGTTGGGAAGGATGTCATGTACTATTAATTTAGTAGCTGATTGCGCCCGAATTTATTGGGCTAGAGCACTAAAAGATGCCTGGAATGGGCCTGAAACAGCCAAATTCAGGTCAACCCAGCGCCATCGCCACACCACGCTGCGTTTGCACGCTGATGATGTTGGCGCGGTAAGCCGCTGTGGCGTGAATGTCGTGGTTCAAGTCGGTGGCATCGATCTTGACAGCCGCCGCTGCTTCAGGAGTGAAGCTTTTGTTCAAAGCCGCCTCCAGTCCCGCATGGCGAAACACACCGCCGCTGGATGCACCTGTGACGGCCACCCGCACGTCACCATCGAACTGTGCAATGAACACACCGACCATCGCAAAGCGCGACGCCTGCTGCTTGAACTTCATGTAAGCCGCACGTTTGGGGATGGGAAAGCTGATCGCGGTGATCAGCTCGCCATCATTGAGCGCCGTGGTGAACATGCCTTGAAAGTAATCTTTTGCTTCAATTTTGCGGGCTGTCGTGTGAATGGTTGCACCGAGGGCCAGCACCGCACTCGGGTAGCAGGCCGATGGGTCGTTGTTGGCCACTGAACCGCCCATCGTGCCCATGGCGCGTACCTGTCGGTCACCGATGTTGCCAGCCAGATGTGCAAGCGCAGGAATAGCCGCCAGCACATCAGCGTTGATGGCCACATCGGCGTGGCGCGCCATGGCGCCAATCACCATGTTGTTGCCGTCACGCTTGATGCTGCTCATGTCTTTGATGCCGCTTAGATCAGCCAGTTTGTCTGGGCTTGACAGGCGAAGCTTCATGGAAGCCAGCAGGGTTTGGCCACCAGCCAACGGTTTGGAACCGCTGGCTGCCAGCCTGGCGGCGTCTTGCACAGTCGTTGGGCGCTCTAAAGTAAATGCGTACATGATGTGTGTCCTTACGTTTTAGTGTTTTGCTGACTGAATGGCTTCCCACACACGGCCTGGCGTGGCGGGCATGTCAAAGTCAACCACACCGAGTGGTTTGAGTGCATCGAGCACAGCGTTGATGACCGCTGGCGGTGAACCAATTGCGCCCGCTTCGCCGCAGCCTTTGGCACCCAGCGGGTTGTGGCTGCAAGGTGTGCAAAGTGTGTCCAGCGTGAAGTTGGGCATGTCGTCTGCGCGCGGCATCGTGTAGTCCATCATCGAGCCGGTCAAAAGCTGCCCGGTTTCTTCGTCGTACACGCAGTTTTCCAGCAGCGCCTGACCAATGCCTTGCACCAGACCGCCATGCACCTGGCCCTCAACAATCATCGGGTTGATGATGTTGCCGAAGTCGTCGACTGCGGTGAAGCGTTCGACCTTGACGGTGCCCGTAGCCGGGTCAACCTCGACCTCGCAAATGTAGGTGCCTGACGGGAAGGTGAAGTTGGTCGGGTCGTAAAACGCGGTTTCGTTCAGCCCCGGCTCCAGCTTGTCGAGTGGGTAGTTGTGCGGTACATAAGCTGTCAATGCCACCTGCCCAAAAGTCACTTTCTTGTCCGTACCCTTGATGGTAAATTCACCGTTGGCAAACTCCACATCAGCGTCGCTGGCCTCCATCAAATGCGCGGCGATCTTCTTCGCCTTGGTCTCGATCTTGTCGAGCGCCTTCATGATGGCGGTGCCGCCCACGGACATCGAGCGTGAGCCGTAGGTGCCCATGCCAAACGGCACACGGCCCGTGTCACCGTGCACGATGTCTACCGCATCGACCGATATGCCGAGGCGAGCCGCGACAACTTGCGCAAACGTGGTTTCATGCCCCTGACCATGACTGTGTGAGCCGGTAAACACTGTCACGCTACCGGTGGGGTGGACGCGCACCTCGCCGCATTCAAACAGGCCGGCACGAGCACCCAGTGCACCAGCAATGTTGCTGGGTGCCAGGCCGCAGGCTTCGATGTAGCTGGAGTAGCCAATGCCGCGCAGCAAGCCCTTGGCTTTTGAAGCCGCCTGGCGTGCAGGCAAACCGGCAACGTCGGCCAGCTCGTTGGCGCGTTTGAGCAGTGATGCAAAGTCGCCCACGTCGTATTGCAGCGCAACAGGTGTCTGGTACGGGAAGTCTTTGATGAAGTTGCGGCGGCGGATTTCGTCTTGAGACAATCCAAGTTCCCAGCCTGCGCGCGTCACGATGCGCTCCAGCAAGTATGTCGCTTCTGGCCTGCCCGCACCACGGTAAGCATCCACCGGCGCAGTATTGGTAAACCAGGCATCGACCTCGCAGTAAATCAAGGGTGTGCTGTACTGGCCGGCCAGCAATGTGGCGTACAAAATGGTGGGCACCGCCGGCGCAAAGGTTGACAAATACGCACCCATGTTGGCATCGGTATGCACACGCAGGGCCAAAAACTTGCCGTCTTTGTCAAGCGCCAATTCGGCGTGGCTTGAATGGTCACGGCCATGCGCGTCGCTGACAAACGCTTCGCTGCGGTCAGCCGTCCACTTGATGTTGCGGTTGAGCTTTTTGGAGGCCCAGACCAGGCACACGTCTTCAGCGTATAAATAGATTTTGGAACCAAAACCACCACCGACGTCTGGCGCAATCACGCGCACCTTGTGCTCGGGCAAGCCCATCACGAAAGCCGTCATCAGCAGACGCTCTACGTGCGGGTTCTGGTTCGACACATACAGCGTGTAGTCGTCATTGGCCCGGTTGTACGATCCGATTGCCGCGCGCGGCTCCATCGCGTTGGGCACCAGCCGGTTGTTGGTCAAGTCCAGTTTGGTGATGTGCGCGGCACCA
>JANOWR010000056.1:0-13556 GCA_031417995.1 Polaromonas sp.
CCTGCTCGCGTTGGCAGAGCACTTTTTGAGGCTGTTGGCTCTGCCAGGTCGCCGCGCCGCAAGTGGGTGATTTAATGACAGTGATGCTTCGTTCGCGGTAGCGTTCCAGTACGGATTCGACCGGGTGGTTAAAGCGGTTTCGGTAGCCCGCCTGTGCCAGGGCCCACTGCGGCTGCACGGCATCCAGAAACGGCCCGGTTGACGATGTTTTGCTGCCGTGGTGCGGTATCAGTAAAAAATCTGCCTTGAGTTTTGGCAGCATATCGGGGTTGCCCACCAGCCGCAGCTCTTGCGCGGCCTCCAGGTCGCCTGCCAGCAAGGCGGTGCGCACACCGTTTGAAATGCGCAGTACGCAGCTCATGGCGTTTGATTTTGTTGTGCTGTCATAGTCAGCGGGCAGCGGGTGCAGCACTTCAAAGTCAACCCCGTCCCAGCGCCAGGATTGCCCGGCCAGGCAGCGTTCAGATTGGCGCACGGCTTGCAGCTCATGGCTGTCTTCAATCGAGCTGACGAGGCGCGCCTGCGGTTGCATGGCCAGCACAGCAGGCGCGCCGCCGATGTGGTCGCTGTCGCGGTGGCTGAGCATCAGCAGGTCAATTTTCTCGCCGAAAGCCCGCAGCAGAGGCACCAGCACCCGGTTACCCGCATCGCTTTCGCGTGAAAATTTTGGCCCAGTGTCGTACACCATGCTGTGCGTGGCCGTGCGCACAATCAATGCATTGCCCTGCCCAACGTCTGCCCCCAGCACTTCAAACTGTCCTGGCTCTGGCCGCAATGGCTGCCACAGCAACACAGGCAACAACAGCGGCACACCCAATGCGCGCCAATGCAGCGGCAGGCGCATGGCCAGCAGCGCACCGCCCACCACGCCCGCCATGGCACACCACAGCGGTGCAGCAGCCACGCTGATGGTAGCCCACGACATGCTGGCAAGCCACTGCAATCCAAAGCTCAGCCCCTGCGTGGCCAGCGCAGCGGCATCCCACAGCGGCGCCCACAACACGCCCGCCATCGCCAGCGGCGTGACCACCAGCGTGACCCACGGAATCGCCACCGCATTGGCCAGCAAGCCAACCAGAGACACCTGGTTAAAGAGGAGCAAAGACAAAGGGGTCAGCGCCAGCGTGATGACCCATTGCTCCCGAGCCGCCGAAGTCAGATTGGCGGCCAAACCAGCCAGAATAGATCGGAAAAGCAACGTTCTAGGCCATTTTTGACTGCCTTTTATAGCCGTAGCCCAATGGATTCGGGCGCGAACAGCTCCTGAATTTGTAGCATCTGATTTATCTGAACCACTGGCAAACAAAACCCCCACTGCCACAAACGACAGCCAAAACCCGGCCTGCATCAGTGCCCACGGGTCTAGCGCAACCACCACTGCCATGGCCAGCAGCCAGACCAGTGGCCAGGGCCATTGCTTGCCACTTTGCCTTAGAACAACGACAGTAGCCAGCATCCAGATGGTGCGCTGGGCCGGTATGCCCCAGCCTGCAAACAGCGCATACAACGTGGCCAGTGCCAGGCCTCCCCAGGCGCCCGCGCTGCTGGCGGGAAGTGCCATGCAAAAGGCGGGCGTTAACCTGGCAGAACGCCGCCACAGCCAGCCGATGACCAGCGATGCGGCCCAGGCAAACATGGTGATGTGCAGGCCTGAAATGCTCATCAAGTGCGCCACGCCTGTGGCCCTGAAAACGTCCCAGTCGGCGCGTTCAATCGCGTTTTGGTCACCCACCACCAGCGCGGCCAGCACACCGGCCATTTTGCGGTCATCCACCCGCGCAAAAATCGCTTCGCGCACGGCCTGGCGGGCGCGCTCGACCGGGTGCGTCCAGCTGCTTGAAAGCTTTTTGGGCGGCGTATCGCTTTTGCTGGCGCGCACATAGCCGGTGGCCTGAATGCCCTGTTCCCACAGCCAGAGCTCGTAGTCAAAACCATGTGGGTTGCTGTTGCCATGCGGGGCTTTCAGGCGCACCGTCATTTGCCAGTTGTCGCCTGCCCGCAACGGCTGTGGCTGGCGCTGCAATTCCAATGAGAATTCGGGCGGTTCGGGGTCGCCATCTGTCACGGGCTGCACTTTGGCCGGACGCGACCCAAAACCCGAATACCAGCCGAGTGCAATCTGCGGCGGCAGAGTAACTTTTTCACCCTTCAATCGCGCTGATGCTACCGCCAGGCGAAACCGCACCCCGTCTTCCCCAAACTGCGGCATGGCCATGACCTGGCCTGTGACGTCAATGTCCTGGCCTTCGAGCAAAGGGGCTAATGCGCTAGCGCTGTAAACACTGGCACGCAGGCCCGTCAGACCAAAACCCAGGCTCGCGGATAGCGCCAATGCCAGGAACAGACCCAGCCAGGGCCGCCAGAGCCACATAAGCCGCCACAGCAGCAAGCCAAGCCCCAGCAACGCCACAGCAGTTAAAACCGCATAAATCAGCCGTTCAAACAGCACCGCCTGCTGAAGCTGCACTGCCACACCCAGCACAAAGCCCAGCAGCAAGCCAGCCAGCAGCCGGGCTGGGCGAATGTCAGTGTGTGATGCAAATTTGTCTCCCACGGAACCCTTTTTTGTTGTCATGCGGTGCATGCATGACCGAATGTTCAACGGGTAAGCATGTATTTAAGCCGACACAGATGATTTATGGCGTATCTCTTGCTAGTATCAAGGCTCAGTATTCCCACACGAATCGAGATCATCTTGTCCATTCACGTTGCCCTTAGCCACATCACCCATTACACCTACGACCGCCTGGTTAACCTGGGCCCGCAAATCATCCGCCTGCGCCCAGCCCCGCACAGCCGCACGCAGATTTTGTCGTATGCGCTGAAGGTCGAACCATCCGAGCACTTCATCAACTGGCAGCAAGATCCTTTTGCCAACTACCAGGCGCGCCTGGTGTTCCCAAAGCCAACGCGTGAATTCAAAGTCACGGTGGACATGGTGGTTGACATGGTCACGCTGAACCCGTTTGACTTTTTCCTGGAGCCCGAAGCGGAAGAGTTTCCCTTCAAATACGCGCCCGCCATGGAGCAAGAGCTCACGCCCTACCTGGCAGTCGAGCCAGCCACGCCATTGCTGCAAGCCTACCTTGACAAGATTGAACGCACGCCACGGCGTACCAACGATTTTCTGGTCAGCGTCAACCAGCAATTGCAGCAAGACATCAAGTACACCATCCGCATGGAGCCGGGTGTGCAAACGCCGGAAGAAACGCTTGCAAAGGCTTTGGGTTCATGCCGAGACACAGGCTGGTTGCTGGTGCAACTGCTGCGCCACATGGGACTGGCCGCGCGTTTTGTGTCGGGGTATTTGATTCAACTGAAGGCCGACGTCAAATCGCTTGACGGCCCGAGCGGCACTGAAAAAGACTTTACCGACCTGCACGCATGGTGCGAAGTGTTTTTGCCAGGAGCGGGTTGGGTGGGGCTTGACCCTACATCGGGCCTCATGGCCGGCGAAGGTCATATACCGCTGGCCTGCACGCCAGAGCCCTCCAGCGCCGCACCGATTGAAGGCGGTGTGGATGAATCAGAAGTCGAGTTTGCCCACCACATGGGCGTGCAGCGCATTTACGAATCCCCGCGCGTGACCAAGCCTTACACCGACGACCAGTGGGCCAGGGTGTTGGCTCTGGGCGAGGCAGTTGACCGTGATTTGACCGCTGGCGATGTGCGCCTGACCATGGGTGGCGAGCCTACCTTTGTGGCGACGAATGACCCTGATGGCGCTGAATGGAACATTGACGCGTTGGGCCCGACCAAACGCGGCTACGCCACAGAGCTGGTGCAAAAGCTGCGGGCTGAATATGGCCAAGGCGGTTTTTTGCATTTTGGCCAGGGCAAGTGGTACCCCGGCGAGCAGTTGCCGCGCTGGGCGCTGAGCATCTTCTGGCGCAAAGACGGCCAACCCGTCTGGCAAAACCCTGCCCTGTTTGCCAACGAGAGCGAACCCTGCAACTACACCGCGCAAGACGCCGCGCGCTTTACCGCCACGCTGGCCGACAAATTAGGCTTAAGCCCTGACCACATCACGCCAGGCTTTGAGGACGTGTGGTACTACCTGTGGCGTGAGCGTCGTTTGCCTGTCAATGTGGATCCATTTGACTCAAAACTGGACGACGCGATGGAGCGCGAGCGCCTGCGCCGCGTCTTCATGCAGGGGCTGGACTCTGTTGTTGGTTATGTGCTGCCGCTCAAGCCGCGCCCGGTGATTCCCGGCTCGACAGCGCCACTGGCCGGGCCTGCCTGGACGACCGGACCCTGGTTCTTCAGGGATGAGCGCATGTACCTGATGCCCGGCGATTCGCCCATGGGTTACCGCTTGCCGCTGGACTCGGTGCCCTGGGTTTCCAAAACCGACAACCCGTACACGCCCGAGGAAGACCCCTTTGCACCGCGCGCCGCCTTGCCAGTTGCTGCTGCATTTAGCGGCAGGTACAACGCCAGCTTGCCGGTTAATCAGCGCCTTCAAACCACACCGCAGCGGGTGGAGCAGTACCTGTCTGGCTTTAAACACGGCGTGCCGCCAAGGTATGAAGCCAAACGTGTGATGCAGCCCTTTGCTTCATCACAACCCATGATGTCGCAAACCGTAGACACGACGGCTCGCACGCCAAATGCATTTGAGTCCGCCGCCTGGCTGACACGCACTGCGTTGTGCATTGAAGTACGTGACCCGCAACGAGCCAATGGCCCCAAAGCAAAAGCTGAGGCCGATGCCAGGACAGCTGGGCTGAAATCGGTGCGCGGCGAGACAGGCGCGCTGTACATCTTCATGCCGCCCATGGAACGGCTGGAAGACTACCTTGATTTGCTTGCCGCCATTGAAGCCACTGCGCAATCGTTGAATTTAAAGATCGTGCTTGAAGGCTACCCACCGCCGCGCGACCCGCGCATCAAAGTGCTGGCTGTGACGCCTGACCCGGGTGTAATTGAAGTCAACATTCACCCGGCTGAAAACTGGGGTCAACTGGTGGCGCACACCGAGTTTTTGTACGACATCGCGCATAAAACGCGCTTGTCGGCTGAAAAGTTCATGACCGATGGTCGCCACACCGGCACGGGCGGTGGCAACCACTTTGTGATGGGCGGCGCCACGCCTGCTGACAGCCCGTTTCTGCGCAAGCCAGAGCTGCTCGCCAGTCTGGTCGCGTACTGGCACAACCACCCGTCGCTTAGCTATCTGTTCTCAGGCATGTTCATTGGCCCGACCAGCCAGGCACCGCGTGTGGACGAAGCGCGTAATGACCAGTTGTATGAGCTGGAAATTGCGATGCGCGAGATTGCGGTGAACCGCGAGAAATATGGCCAGGACATGCCGCCGTGGATTGTTGATCGGACGCTCAGGAATATCCTCGTCGATGTGACAGGCAACACGCACCGCAGCGAATTTTGCATCGACAAACTTTACTCGCCAGACTCCGCCACTGGCCGCTTGGGCCTGCTGGAACTGCGCGCCTTTGAAATGCCACCGCACGCCCGCATGAGCATTGCCCAGCAGTTGTTGTTGCGTGCGATGGTCGCGCGTTTCTGGAACAAGCCATATCTGGGCGCAACCAACCGCCTGACCCGCTGGGGCACCGAGCTGCATGACCGCTTTTTGCTGCCGTCGCTGGTGCGCATGGACTTTATGGATGTGCTGACAGAGCTGAATGAGGCAGGCTATGCGTTTGACATGGCCTGGTTTGAACCGCACTTTGGGTTCCGCTTTCCGATGATTGGCCAAGTCAAAGTCAACAGCATGGAACTGACCCTGCGCAGCGCGCTGGAGCCGTGGCATGTGATGGGCGAAGAAGGCTCGTCAACCGGTACTGCGCGTTATGTCGATTCGTCACTCGAACGCATTGAAGTGCGTGTGACAGGCCTGAACGACAGCCGCTATGTGGTCACCGTCAATGGCCGCGCGCTGCCGCTGCAAAACACGGGTACTGTGGGCGAGTACGTGGCGGGTGTGCGCTACAAAGCCTGGAACCCGCCATCGTCGCTGCACCCGTCGATTGGTGTGCATGCACCGCTGACGTTTGACATTGTCGACACCTGGATGGAGCGCTCACTCGGTGGCTGCCAATACCATGTGGCGCATCCGGGCGGCCTGAGTTATGCCAGTTTGCCTGTCAACTCCTACGAGGCTGAAAGCCGCCGCCTGAGCCGGTTTTTGCAAATGGGCCATACGCCTGGCAAGATGCAGGTGGCGCCTGTGCAGCCGAGCCGCGAGTTTCCGTTCACGCTTGATCTAAGATAAAGGGCTTGGCCAACACAACGTGAACGACAACAACAAATCGCCCCTTGCCGCACCGGCCTTGGCAGCGCCAAGTGCCCTGGCAGCTGCGCTGGCACCACCCGCAGCCAAGGGGCATTTTGATGAACTGCGCGGGCCTCCTGGTACCAATCAGTCGCAAGGCCAGTCGCAAAGTCAATCTCAAAGTCAGACGCAAGGTCAAGGTCAAGGTCAAGGTCAAGGTCAATCGCAAGAAAGCGCATCTGGCGCGCCAGGCGCCATTGCCAAGACATGGACCACGTTTTTCAATTTTCTGGGCAGCGACGGTTTTCATGACCTGAACCACCGCACCGCCAACTTGCGCAGGCAAATCAAGGACAACGGCGTTACCTACAACGTCTACGCCGATGCCAATGGCCCGCAACGCCCGTGGTCGCTAGACCTCTTTCCCCTGATCATTTCAGCCGACGACTGGGCCGGTATTGCATCCGGCATTCAACAGCGCACCCGCTTGCTGAACCAGGTCATGGCCGATGTGTATGGCCCGCAAACCTTGTTGTCACAAGGCCTGTTGCCAGCCGCATTGGTACAAGGTCATCCGGGCTATTTGCGTGCCATGCACGGCACGCAGCCTCAAGGTGGCATGTTTTTACACATTGCGGCGTTTGACATGGCCCGCGGGCCCGATGGCAAATGGTGGGTGGTGTCGCAGCGCACACAAGCACCCTCAGGGCTGGGCTACCTGCTTGAAAATCGCCTGAGTATTTCACTGCTGTTCCCCGAGGCTTTTCGCGGCATGGGCGTGACCCGCCTGGCCGACTCGTACAAAGCCCTGGTCGACAGCATGAAGACCTTGAGCCCGGTGGCCAACAGCCGCATTGTGTTGCTCACGCCTGGGCCCTACAACGAAACCTATTTTGAACACGCCTACCTGGCACGCTACCTGGGTTTGACGCTGGTTGAAGGCAGTGACCTGCTGGTGCGCGGCGAGCGCTTGTACCTGAAGACATTGCAAGGTTTGGAGCCCGTACACGGCTTGTTAAAACGGCTTGATGATGAGTTTTTAGACCCGCTTGAATTGCGCTCAGACTCCACGCTTGGTGTGCCCGGTTTGCTGCAGGTCATACGCGCGGGCAACGTGCAGGTCGCCAATGCGCCGGGTTCTGCGTTTTTGGAGTCCAGCGCCATGCTGGGATTTTTGCCTGCACTGTCAAGGCATCTGCTGGGCGAAGAATTGCGCTTGCCATCACTTAGCACCTGGTGGTGCGGTGAACAGGCGGTGATGCAGGACATGCTGCCGCAGCTTAAAAACTGCGTGATCAAACCCACCTACCCCGGCACAGGGATGGAATCAGTCATTGGCCACACCTTGAGCCAGCGCGCTCTGGACGAATGGGCAGGCCGGATATTGCGGCATGGTGAAGATTACACGGTGCAGGCGTATTTGCCCTTGTCACAAACACCCACCTGGCACGGCGAAAAAATTGCGCCACGCTCAGCCATGCTGCGTGTTTTTGCGTTGCCTGACGGTCACGGCTCCTGGCGTGTGTTGCCGGGCGGACTGGCCCGACTGGCTGGCAAAAACGAAAACATCGCGTCCATGCAACGCGGCGGTAGCAGCGCCGATGTATGGGCGCTGGGCAGCGTACAGGCGGCGCCAGAACCGCTTGAATCAACATCGGCGCATGCCCTTGATGCACGGCCCATAGCGGTACCGTTCATGGCCAGCAGCAGCCGCAAGCAGCCCGTGACCAGCCGCGCCGCAGAAAGCCTTTTTTGGCTGGGGCGTTACACCGAACGCGCTGAAAACTCATTGCGTCTGTCGCAGCTGACCTTGCAGAGTCTGGCTGGTGACGATGCCTCATCGAAGCCCCTGCTGGCCTGGTTGACGGCGATGGCGGTTAGCAACGCGCTGGTTTTAAGCAGCGTGCCCGCCGCCAGCCACGCGCCACAAGCACGGCGCGTGTTCGAGCGCGCCTTGATTGCCAGCCTGGCCGACGTGGAAGGCAATGCGAGCGTAGGCTTTAATTTGCGAGCCTTGAAAAACGCGGCATCGTCAGTGCGCGAGCGTTTGTCGCAAGAGCAGTGGCACGTGATTGTGCAAATGGAGCATGATTTTTTCAAACGCTGCGAGATTTTCAAACCACCGTTTGATGCGAGCCAAAGCGCACCCGACTATTCCGCACTTGACGCACTGCGCGCACTGGAATCAGCCAGCGGCTATTTGGCGGCCATCACCGGCGCGCAAACCGATCGCATGATGCGTGACGACGGCTGGCGTCTGCTCAGCATGGGGCGGCACATTGAACGGCTGGCCACGCTGTCTGGCGCGTTGGCGTGGGGGTTTGAAACCCGGGCGGTGTATGACGACGGCGGTTTTTCCGCCATCGTGGCCCTGTTTGACAGCACAATTACCTTTCATGCGCAGTACCAGCAGCGGCGCGACTTGCCAGCCCTGCTGGACTTGCTGGTGCTGGACCGTGACAACCCGCGCTCACTGAGCTGGGTGATTGAGACGCTGCAAGGCCGACTGACCAAGCTGGCCAACAACACGTCGCGTGAAGACGCCAATTTGGCCGCAGATTTGCCTGCCAACTTGCCCGTCTTGATGGCAAGCGCGCAAGACCTGGCCAGCGTTTTTGAGCAATGCCAGGCATCAGCATTTGCGCTGTCAGACAGCATCAGCCGACGTTACTTTAGCCACGCCAGTGGCACCAACCAGAGCCTGGGCACCTGAGCCGAACAAACCATGCTGCTCAACCTGAACCACGAAACGCGTTACCGCTACAGCCCGCAGGTTGAAAGCGCGCACCATGTTGTTCATCTCAAGCCAAATAGCAGCGCCAGTCAAACGGTGCTCCGCCACAGCCTGGACATCATGCCTCGACCCGCCGAGCAACGCGAAGCGCTTGATGTGTATGGCAACAGCCGGACGTTTTTTTCATTCGATGGCAGTCACGATGGCTTGCGCGTGGTGGCCGACAGCATGATTGAAACCCACATGAAGCAGCCAGACAGTACCGCCAACTTACCCTGGGAGCGCGTGCGCGAACAGTTTCGCTACCGGGCAGGGGCAGACTACAACAGTGCCTGGGAGTTTTTGTTTGCATCGCCCTATGTGCCGCGCCATGATGCGTTTGCAGAATTTGCGCGGCCCAGCTTTACCGCAGGTCGCCCGATGGGTGAAGCCGCCAACGACTTGATGGCTTGCATCCACAGCGCCATGGTGTACGACGGTGACAGCACCGATGCCAGCACCCCTGCCCTCACAGCACTGCGCCAGGGCAAAGGCGTTTGCCAGGACTTTGCACACATCATGGTGGCGTGTTGCCGGGCCATGGGCTTGCCTGCCCGCTATGTCAGCGGCTACTTGCTGACGCAGCCGCCGCCCGGCCAGCCGCGCCTGATTGGTTGCGACGCATCGCATGCCTGGGCGTCGGTATATTGCCCGGACGGGACGGACAGTCCCAATGGCCGCTGGCTCGACTTTGACCCCACCAACAACCGCACACCTGGCGAAGACTATGTGACGCTGGCCACGGGCAGGGATTTTCTGGATGTGTCACCCCTGCGCGGCGTGATACGCGGTGGCGCACAGCACATTCTGGATGTAGCCGTCACTGTCACGCCCATTGAATCCGAATTGCTATTAAATAAATAGCTGCTTGCGCCCGAATCTATTGGGCTAGAGCCCTAAAACATGGGTATAATTGGCTCAAAAGTGCCTCAAATAGCCTGTGTAGCCACCCTGCGGCCCCGCGCCATGTCGATGCGCTGCAGCACCACCAGCCCCGCCACAAACAACACAGCCGTACTGGCAATGGATATACGCTGATTGCCACCCGTTGCCCAAGTGAGGGCACCGTAACTTAACGGCCCAATGATGCTGGCCAGCCGGGTGGCAAAGGTCCACAGGCCGTAAAACTCCGCCACCTGGTTCAAAGGTGCCAGCAAGCCCGCCATGGCGCGCCCGGCTGACTGGCTGCTGCCCATGCAAAAGCCTGCCAGTGCAGCGGCGTACCAGAACATGCCTTTGCTGGTCGTCATGGCGGCGATGATGCAGGTCAGCGTCCAGCCGATCAGCGTCAAGCCCAGCGCACGCTTGTGGCCAATGCGGTCTTGCACATAGCCCAAACCAAACGCGCCCGCAGCCGCTGCAAAGTTCAGCACAAATATCAGCACCATGGTTTCCTGCTGCACAAAACCGATCACCTGCTCGGCATAAATGGCGGCCAGCGTGATGGCCACCGCCACGCCGCCCTGGTAAAACACCGCGCACAGCAGCAGCCACATGAAGTCCGGGTAGCGCCTGGCATCGTGAAACGTTTTTTTAAGTTGCAGCAGCGATGCCTTCATGCCGGTTTGTCCCATCGCTGCCGGGTTGGGCACAGCGCGTTCTTTTAAAAGTTTGAACGTCACCAGCGCCGCCGCACCATAAATCAAGGCGGTGATCAGCATCGTGACCGGCACAAAACTGTCGGCCTTGATGCCGCGCCCGCCCGCCCAGATCACATAGCCCAGGCAAATACCGAGTGCCAGCATGCCGCCAAAATAGCCAAAGCTCCAGCCCCAGCCACTGACCTTGCCCATGCCCTCGGGCTTGGCCAGTTCGGGCAAAAATGCGGCCGTCATCGACTCGCCATAACTGAAAAAAGTGTTCGACACCACAATCAGCACAAACGCCAGCGCCACACTGCCCGGCCCGGCCAAAGCCAGCGCGGCGGTGGATACCACGCAGCCAATGGTGAAAATCGCCAGCAGTTTTTTCTTCGCGGCGCGCAGGTCAGCGTATGCACCCAGGCTGGGCATGGTGAGCATCACGATCGCATAGGAAATACTGAGCGCCGCCGTCCAGGCAAAGGTAGCCCAATCTGCACCTTTGGCAATACCGCCGACAAAATAGGCTGCAAATACCGCCGTGATGACAACTGTTGTGTAGCCCGAGTTGGCAAAGTCATACATCGCCCAGCCAAACACTTCGCGTTTTTTAACGCCTGGGTTCAATGCGTCCTGGTTGAATAGTGCCATCTGATGACTCCCGCGCGTTAGAAGGTAAATTGCAATGCTACGAAGAGATACCAGCTTATCATTGCCAAAATGCAATTTGAATTGACATCTACAAGGACATCCCAATGAGCACCCCATCGCATGACGTTTATCAAAAACTCAGTAGTCTGGGCATCACGCTGCCGCCAGTTGCCATACCCGCTGCCGCTTATGTGCCCTTTGTACAAACGGGCAAGCTGATTTTTTTAAGTGGCCACATCGCCAAAAAAGAGGGCAAGGCCTGGGTTGGCCAGCTGGGTAAAAACACCACGACAGACGAAGGCAAGGCCGCGGCCCGCGCCATTGCGATTGACCTGATGGGAACGCTGCACGCCGCCCTGAGCGCCACTGGCAAAACGCTCAACGATGTCACCAGAATCGTCAAGCTGATGAGCCTGGTCAATTCGACCAGCGACTTTACCGAGCAACACCTGGTGACCAACGGCGCGAGCGAGCTGCTGGGCCAGGTCTTTGGCCCTGCCATCGGCGCGCATGCCAGGAGCGCATTCGGCGTGGCGCAAATCCCGATGGGCGCGTGTGTGGAGATTGAAATGATTGCTGAAGTCGGCTAACCCCCCCCAGGAGACCGACCATGAAAATTTGCCGTTTTGACAACAACCGCCTTGGACTGGTGGAGGGTGACCAGGTACGCGATGTCACCGCTGCCCTCGACAGCCTGCCCGCCTGCCGTTACCCGTTACCGGCATTTGACCCGTTGATCGCCAACCTTGAGACGCTGGTAGCGCGCATCAAGGTGCTTGCCCCTACTTCATCTCTGCTGCCTTTGGCGGGGCGTGAGTTGCTGGCGCCTATTGCCAACCCCGGCAAGATTATTGGTGCACCCGTCAACTACAAAAAGCACCTCGAAGAAGCGCGCGATGATGCGCAAATTCACCACAACAGCCAGATCGCCGAGATTCAAAAAATCGGTGTTTTTTTAAAAGCCAATTCCTCACTGGTAGGCCCCAGCCATGGCGTGATTTTGCAACACCCGGACCGCCGCAATGACTATGAAGCCGAGCTGGTGGTGGTCATTGGCAAGGCGGGGCGCAACATCTCGCGGGCTGATGCGCACCTGCACATTGCCGGTTACAGCAGCGGCCTGGACATGACGACCCGTGGCCCAGAAGACCGCAGCCTGCGCAAATCTATTGACAGCTACAGCGTGCTCGGCCCCTGGTTTGTCACGGCAGACGAGATTGCCGATTCAGGCAAGCTGGGCTTTTCGCTCACCGTCAACGGCCAGGTCAAACAAAAAGCCAACACGTGCGATCTGATTTTGAGCATCGGGGAATTGATCGAATTCGCCTCGTCTTTTTACAGCCTGCTGCCCGGCGACCTGATCTACACCGGTACACCCGAAGGTGTGGGCCCCGTCGTGCCGGGCGACGTGATCGTCACCGAATTTGAAGGCATCGGTGGCATGCAAGTCGCCGTGTCTGCTGCAAAACGGGAGGCTGCATGACGGGCGACAGAATCATTGGCAACCCTGCCGGGCAGGTTGCGACACAGCGCAAAGCCTATTACGACAAGATAAGCACGGCCAACTGCACGCCCCTGTGGGAAGTGCTGCACGGCCTGATTACCGCCACTCCCAACACGCCCTGCCTGCCCTACCTGTGGCAATGGGCAACCGTCTGGCCCTGGCTGCAAGAAGGTGGCCAGCTCATCACCGCCAAAGAGGCCGAGCGGCGCGTGCTGGTGCTGGAGAACCCCGGCCTGCGTGGGCAGACCCGCGTTACCCACAGCCTGTATGCGGGCCTGCAGCTCATACTGCCTGGCGAGGTGGCGCCGGCGCACAAGCACTCGCAGTCAGCCCTGCGCTTTATCCTGCATGGCGACGGTGCCTACACCGCCGTAGACGGCGAAAAGGTGGTGATGCACCCCGGCGACTTTGTGATCACCCCGTCATGGACGTTTCACGACCACGGCAACGAATCGTCCGAGCCCATGGTCTGGCTGGACGGACTGGACATACCGATTGTCGAGCTACTCGACGCGCAATTTCGCGAAGACGGAACCGAGGACACGCAGCACACCGCCAGCTCCGCCAACATCAACCTCGCGCGCTTTGGCAACACCATGAAGCCGGTGCAATACAAGACACGCTCCAGAACATCGCCCATGTTCTGGTACCCGTATGGCCGCACGCTGGAGGCACTCGACACGTTGAGCCGCCACGACGACCCGCACGTCTGCTGGGGCCACAAGTTGCAGTACACCAACCCGGTCACGGGCGACTGGGCCATTCCTACCATGGGCACCTTCATGCAGCAGTTGCCCGCCGGTTTCAAAG
>JANOWR010000057.1:0-5882 GCA_031417995.1 Polaromonas sp.
GCCTTGATTTTGTCACTGTGCCGCAGCGTCAGTCCAATGTCGTCCAGTCCATTGATCAGGCAATATTTGCGGAACACTTCGACGCTGAAAGGAATCTCTTCGCCTTGGGCTTTCACAATCACCTGGCGCTCCAGGTCAATCGTCAGCTTGTAGCCGGGGAAGGCCAGCGCTTCTGCAAACAGCGCGGCCACTTGCGCTTCTGGCAGCACGATGGGCAGCAGGCCATTTTTAAAACTGTTGTTGAAAAAGATGTCGGCATAGCTGGGCGCGATGATGGCCCGAAAGCCGTACTGGTCAAGCGCCCAGGGCGCGTGTTCACGCGACGAGCCGCAGCCAAAGTTTTTGCGCGCCAGCAGTACAGATGCACCTTTGTAGCGCGGCTGGTTCAGCACAAAGTCAGGGTTGGGCTTGCGGCTGCTCAAGTCCATGCCCGGCTCGCCTGTGTCCAGATAGCGCCAGGCATCAAAAAGATGCGGGCCAAATCCGGTTTTACGAATCGACTTTAAAAACTGTTTGGGAATGATGGCGTCGGTGTCAACATTTTCGCGGTCCATGGGAGCGACCAGGCCAGTGTGGAGGGTGAATTTTTGCATGATGATTTTTATCTGAATCTTTTAAACAAACCGGCGCACGTCAACAAAATGACCGTGTACAGCCGCCGCAGCCGCCATCGCCGGGCTGACCAGATGCGTTCGTCCGCCCGCGCCTTGGCGGCCTTCAAAATTGCGGTTGCTGGTACTTGCGCAGCGCTCACCAGGCTCCAGTTTGTCGGCATTCATGGCCAGGCACATGCTGCAACCTGGTTCGCGCCATTCAAAGCCTGCGGCCTTGAAGATCACGTCCAGGCCTTCGCGCTCGGCTTGTTCTTTGACCAGACCCGAGCCGGGCACCACCAATGCCAGCTTGATGTTTTTGGCAACCTTCTGGCCTATCTTTTTCACCACAGCGGCAGCTTCTCGCATGTCTTCAATCCTGCTGTTGGTGCAACTGCCGATGAAAACTTTGTCCACGTACAGGTCGTTCAAAGCCTTGCCAGGTTCGAGGTTCATGTACTTCAGCGCGCGCTCAATCGCATCGCGTTTGTTGGCGTCTTTTTCCTTGTCGGGGTCGGGCACGATGTCGTTGATGGACAGCACCATTTCAGGCGACGTGCCCCAGGTGACCTGCGGTGTGATCTGGCTCGCGTCCAGCTCGACCACCTTGTCATACACCGCGCCAGCGTCGGATTGCAGCGTTGACCAGTACTTGACGGCCAAGTCCCATTCGACACCCGTCGGCGACAGCAAGCGGCCCTTGACGTAATCCAACGTTTTTTGGTCAACGGCCACCAGCCCGGCGCGCGCACCCGCTTCAATCGCCATGTTGCAGACCGTCATGCGGCCTTCCATGCTCAGTGCCCGGATGGCCGCGCCTGCAAATTCAATCGTGTAGCCCGTGCCGCCCGCGGTGCCAATTTTGCCAATGATGGCCAGCACAATGTCTTTGCCCGTGCAGCCTAGGGGCAGCGTGCCCTCAACCTTGATCAGCAGGTTTTTTGCTTTTTTGGCAAGTAACGTGTTGGTGGCCAGCACGTGCTCGACTTCGCTGGTACCAATGCCGTGCGCCAATGCGCCAAATGCGCCGTGGGTTGACGTGTGCGAGTCACCACACACCACTGTCATGCCGGGCAGCGTCGCGCCGTTTTCAGGCCCTATCACATGCACGATGCCCTGGCGCTTTGACATGAACGGGAAGAACGCCGCTGCCCCAAACTCCTTGATGTTGCTGTCAAGCGTGGTGATTTGCTCTTTGCTCACCGGGTCAGTGATGCCGTCGTAGCCGAGTTCCCAGCCTGTGGTGGGTGTGTTGTGGTCTGCGGTGGCCACGATGGAGCTGATGCGCCAGACCTTGCGTTTGGCCTCGCGCAGGCCTTCAAAGGCTTGCGGGCTGGTGACTTCATGCACCAGGTGGCGGTCAATGTAGAGGATGGACGTGCCGTCGTCCTCGGTGTGAATGACGTGTTCGTCCCAGATTTTGTCGTAGAGTGTTTTGGTCATGTTCTTCTTTCGTATTGCAGTGATTTTAAGTGTCTTGTTCGGCTGTCAAATGTTCAACCAGCAAGCGCGCCGTGACGGGCAGGGTTGAAAAATCTCGTGCCACCAGATGGATGTGCCGCGTCGCCCAGTTGTCCAGCAACTCAATCGATTCCAGAGAGCCCACGCTGTTCATCAGTTCAAACGCGCGCTGCGGCATCACGCCCACGCCAAGTCCGTTGTGAATCATGCGGCACATCGCGTCCAGGCTGGTCACGTGAATGCGCAGCTTGATGCTGCGGCCAGTAGCTGCCGCGGCTTGCTGCATGGCGATGTAAATCGAACTATTGGTGTGCAGGCCGACCTGGTCATAGTCTAACGATGCTTCAAAATAGATAGCTGCTTGCGCCCGTAAAACGTGGCCTTTCGGCACAATCAATACCAGTTTGTCGGTACGGTAAGGCTGGCTTTGAAGCTCGCCCACACCGCCTTGCGTATTGCAAATCCCCAAGTCCGCAGCACCCTCAGCCACAGCCCTGACCACCTCGGTGCTCAGGTGTTCTTCCAGGTCAATTTTGACCTCAGGGTGGGTGCGAATGAAAGCACCCAGGTCTTCGGGCAAAAACTGCACAATGGCTGAAATGCTGGCGTGTACCCGCACATGGCCGCGCACACCGTCAGCGTATTCGCTCAGTTCGCCCTGCATTTTTTCCAGGCTGAACAGCACCGACCGCGCATGGTGCAGCAGGCTTTCACCAGCAGGCGTCAAGCCCACGCCGCGCGTGTGGCGGTAAAGCAGGGCGGTGCCCAGGGTGGCCTCCAGGTCGCTCAGCCGCTTACTGACGGCCGATGCGGCAATAAATTCACGCTTCGCCGCCTTGCCAATGCTGCCCAGCTCGCACACGGCCACAAATAGCTGAAGCGAGGTCAGGTCGATGCGGCGGGCAAAGTTGCGTTCTGAGCTTTTTGGCGTCATGTGGGGCTTAAATACATCGTAAAAAACGATGCATTGGTATTTTGCAATAAACAAAACGATGTAGTCATCGCGTTTGGCGATGCTGGGCTTACCCAAAACGGCTGATTTTCAGGAAAGAGCTCGAAATTTGGATTTTCGAGGTCAAAAAGGCCATTTTTGAGGATATTTTTAACCTCCAGACCAATAGATTCGGGCGCAAGCAGCTCTTAAATTAATAGCATTTAATTTGCAGTCATTGTGTGACAAGTCGCAACCCAGTTCGGTGAATCAGGTCAGCTCTGGTTAAATGTTCAAACTACACCGGATTGCCCCGCCACTGGTTTGAAAGGACAGCCATGCCCTACACCCTGCTGATTGTTGAAGACCCGCAGCAACGCAACACCCGCACCGACGCCGAAGGGCAGGCAGTGTATGACCGCATGGTGCAGTACTCTGGCCGGCTCAATGCCCAGTGGTGCACAGTGGCGGTGCGAGAAGTCGGCCCTTGCTTCACCTGATTTGCAAGGCATATCTATCAGCCAAGGGTTTTTACCGGGAAGATTGTGTCGAAATCGATCAGGCTGCTTCGTCGTAAGAATGAAGAACAACATTTCTATTGGAGCCATTCATGCTGAAAACAATTTTTGTCATCGTGGCGGTAGCTGTAGGCGCCGTGCTGATCTACGCGGCCACCAAGCCAGACACTTTTCGCGTAGAGCGCAGCATCGCCATCAAGGCTTCGGCAGACAAAATATTCCCGCTGATCAATGACCTGCACCAGTGGGAGCCCTGGTCGCCCTGGGAAAAGCTGGACCCAGCGCTCAAGCGTACCTACAGCGGGGCCAACAGCGGCGTGGGCGTGGTTTATGAGTGGCAGGGCAACAGTGAGGTGGGCCATGGTCGCATGGAGATCACAGAGTCCACGTTGCCTACAAAAGTAGTGCTCAACCTGCATTTCATCAAACCCTTTGAAGCTAGAAATAAAGTGGAGTTTGTATTGCGCGAGGAGGCAGGCGGCACCCGTGTCACCCAGGCCATGTATGGCCCCAGCCCCTATATTTCAAAATTGATGAGTCTTGCTTTCAGCATGGACAAAATGGTCGGCAGCAAGTACGAGGAAGGCCTTGGCAATCTGAAGGCCCTCGCTGAAAAAAACTGAACAAGGAAACACCATGACCACGAAAAACTCTGTTCACCTGCACCGCGTGCTGACTGCCAAACCTGAAAAGGTTTACCGCGCTTTTGTTGATGCCGATGCCATGGCGCGCTGGTTGCCGCCCAATGGGTTCACGGGCAAGGTGCAGCATATGGACGCCAAAGTGGGTGGCACTTTCAAAATGTCGTTTACCAACTTCACCACGGGTATTTCCATTTCATTTGGCGGCGACTACCTGGAGCTGGTGCCCAACGAACGGCTGCGCTACACCGACGTGTTTGACGACCCGAATCTGTCCGGTGTGATGACGGTGACGATCACCCTGACAAAGGTGTCTGTCGGCACTGAATTGACAGTGGTGCAAGAGGGCATTCCAGATGTGATTCCCGTAGAAGCCTGCTACCTGGGCTGGCAGGAATCGCTGCAAAACCTGGCGCGGCTGGTTGAACCTGAGATTCCTGGCTAAGCAGCAGCAGACGACACCAGAATGAGCAAAAGTCACTTTTTTCAAGGATGTTTCAGTAATTATTTAAGGCCGTAGTCCAATTAATATGGGCGCAAGCAGCTATTTATTTAATAGCAAGTAAAAAAGCCCGCTGATGTCACCATCAACAGGCTTTTTTGCTGAACCAGGCTAAATCAACGTTTTGCCAAAGGCTTCACGTCGCGTGACATCGAGCCAGTAAACAACTGGCGCGGGCGGCCAATTTTGTATTCCGGGTCGCCAATCATTTCGTTCAATTGGGCAATCCAGCCGACAGTACGAGCCAAGGCAAAAATAGCTGTGAACAGCGGCACGGGGACGCCGATGGCGCGCTGCACGATGCCTGAGTAAAAATCGACGTTGGGGTAGAGCTTGCGGCTGACGAAGTAGTCGTCTTCCAGGGCAATCTTTTCCAGGGCCATGGCCAGCTTGAAGAGAGGGTCGTTTTGCAGGCCCATTTCCACCAGCACTTCTTTACAGGTCTCCTGCATCAGCTTGGCGCGTGGGTCGTAGTTTTTATAGACGCGGTGGCCAAAGCCCATCAGTTTGACGCCTGAGTTTTTGTCTTTGACCTGCTTGATGAACTCGCCGATTTTCTCAATGCCGCCGTTCTTTTGAATGTCGCCCAGCATGTTCAGTGCTGCTTCATTCGCGCCGCCGTGGGCCGGGCCCCACAGGCAAGCCACGCCTGCCGCAATGGCAGCAAACGGGTTGGTGCCAGACGAGCCGCACAGGCGCACGGTGGAGGTCGATGCGTTTTGCTCGTGGTCAGCGTGCAGGATGAAGATACGGTCCAGCGCGCGTTCGAGTACCGGGTTGACCTTGTACTCTTCACACGGCGTGGCAAACATCATGTGCAGGAAATTGCCCGCGTAGCTCAGGCTGTTTTTGGGGTACATGTAAGGCTGGCCCTGGGTGTACTTGTAGGCCATAGCCACCAGGGTGGGCATCTTGGCAATCAGGCGGATGGCTGAAATGTCGCGGTGCTGCGGGTTGGTGATGTCTGTGCTGTCATGGTAGAAAGCCGACAGTGCGCCGACCAGGCCAGTCATGATGGCCATCGGGTGCGCGTCACGGCGGAAACCACGCAGGAAAAACTGCATCTGCTCATTGACCATGGTGTGGTTAGTCACAAGACTGGTGAAGTCCTTTTTCTGAACAGCATTCGGCAACTCACCATGCAACAATAAATGGCAGGTCTCCAGATAGTCGCAGTTGGTGGCCAGTTGTTCAATCGGGTAGCCGCGGTACAGCAGCTCTCCCTTGTCACCGTCG
>JANOWR010000058.1:0-18151 GCA_031417995.1 Polaromonas sp.
GGGGTTTGGTTTTTTGCGGTCTGCGCTCTAGCACCACGGTGCCGCCATCGTCGCTGTCGCCGTTATTAGGCTTGTACGTGGGAACGCTGGGGCTCGCTGGGCTTTTCGGGGATTTTGTCGCCATAAATTTCATTCTAGCCATCGTGCCAGCCTTTTGCGCAGCGGTTTCAAATATCCCAATAAAAAACCGCCTCGGGATCACTCCCGGGCGGTTTGTGCATCAACCCAATCTGGGGGCTGATTACATGTTTTCAATCATGACCTGGCCAAAACCAGAGCAGCTGACCTGCGTTGCGCCTTCCATCAGGCGGGCAAAGTCATAGGTCACTTTTTTCGAGGCGATTGATTTTTCCATCGAGCTGATGATCAGGTCAGCCGCTTCAAACCAGCCCATGTGGCGCAGCATCATTTCGGCCGACAAGATCTCGGAACCTGGGTTCACGTAGTCTTTGCCCGCATATTTAGGTGCGGTGCCGTGGGTTGCTTCAAAGCAGGCCACGGTGTCAGACAAATTGGCACCTGGCGCAATGCCAATGCCGCCCACCTGCGCAGCCAATGCGTCAGAAATATAGTCGCCATTCAAATTGAGCGTGGCCACGACTGAATATTCAGCTGGGCGGAGCAAAATTTGCTGCAAGAATGCATCGGCAATCACGTCTTTAACGATGATTTCCTTGCCGGTTTTAGGGTTTTTGAACTTGCACCATGGGCCCCCGTCAACCAGCTCAGCGCCGAATTCTTTTTGTGCGAGTGCGTATGCCCAGTCGCGGAAGCCACCTTCGGTGTACTTCATGATGTTGCCCTTGTGAACGATGGTCACGTTGGGCTTGTCATTGTCAATGGCGTACTGTATGGCCTTGCGCATCAGGCGCTCGGTACCTTCGCTTGAAACAGGCTTGATGCCGATGCCTGACGTGTTGGGGAAACGGATTTTTTTGACACCCATTTCGTCCTGCAAGAACTTGATCAGTTTTTTGGCCTTGTCGCTGCCAGATTCAAACTCGAAACCCGCGTAAATGTCTTCCGAATTCTCACGGAAGATCACCATATTGGTTTTTTGTGGCTCTTTGACAGGCGATGGCACGCCTTTAAAGTACTGAATGGGTCGCAGGCAAACATACAGATCAAGCTCTTGACGCATCGCCACGTTCAGGCTGCGAATACCGCCGCCAACGGGGGTCGTCAGGGGGCCTTTTATAGAGACCACATAGTCACGCACCGCGTGCAGGGTTTCTTCAGGCAACCAGACGTCGGGGCCATACACCTTGGTGGACTTTTCACCGGCATAAACTTCCATCCAGTGGATTTTTTTCTTGCCACCATAAGCTTTTGCTACCGCCGCATCAACCACTTTCAGCATCACAGGCGTGATGTCCTGGCCAGTACCGTCGCCTTCAATGAACGGGATCACCGGCTCATCCGGCACATTCAGGGAATTGTCCGCGTTGACCGTGATTTTTTTGCCCTGAGCGGGGATGACGATGTGCTTGTACATGTTTAAAAGGTCTCCAGTAAACGGGAATTTGAGCCAATGCGGACGTCAATGAGGTACGCCGTTTTCAGCGGTTTAGGTAAAAACCCCTAAATTCTAGCCGCAAACAGCTTTGATAAAAAAAAATTGAACGGCGTGTCAACCGATTGCAAAGCGGTCTCGTTACGGTTAGGCCTCCGAAAAATTCGGGGTACTTTCTCTAATAATGTTATTTTCAGGAAAATCCAAATGAACAAAATCCTCGCAACCTTGATCGCTGGTTTCTTTGCTGCTGGTGTTTACGCCCAGGCACCTGCTGCTCCTGCTGCCAAGCCAGCTACCCCTGCTGTAGCTGCTACCCCTGCTGTAGCTGCGACCCCAGCTGCACCTGCTGCTAAAGCTGAAGTGAAAGCCGAAGCCAAGCCAATGGCCAAAGCCGAAGTGAAAGCTGATGCCAAGCCAGCCGCCGCGAGCAAAGAAGACAAAGCTGCTGCTAAAGCCGCCAAGAAAGAAAAAGCTGCTGCCGCCAAGAAAGAAAAAGCTGAAGCCGCTGCTGCTAAAAAAGCTGCTGCCAAGCCAGCCGCCAAAGCTGAAGCCAAGCCTGCTGCCAAGTAATTAGCAGCTGACCTAAAAAATGCCCGCCTCGTGCGGGCATTTTTTATGGGCATTTGAATTTGAGCCGATTGGTTTATGCTTTTTGTATCGGTCTATCAACCAACGATCATCGCTATGACATTCAAACGACACCTGCTGGCTAATATTCTTTTTTTCGGTGCTTTGCTGACGAATTCTTTTGTCGCACAAGCCCAAGACGCACCACAAATGAACCTGCAACGCATCATGCTGACGGCAGGCATGCACCGCATGGATGTGCAGGTGGCAGCTACCCCAGACCAACGCCAGACCGGACTGATGTTTCGCAAAGACATGCCGCAGCACGAAGGCATGATTTTTGTGTTCGAGCAGCCTGCCCAGCAATGCTTCTGGATGAAAAACACCCTTCTGCCGCTGAGCGCAGCTTTCATTGCCGACGACGGCACCATTGTCAACATCGAGGACATGAAGCCGCAAACGCTTGATGCACATTGTTCTGCCAAGCCAGTGCGCTATGTGCTGGAAATGAACAAAGGCTGGTTTGCCAAAAAAGGCATCAAAGCTGGAGCCAAGCTGAAAGGGCCACTGTTTCAGGCGCAACGCTGAGCCACGTCAAAACGTCGACGAAAAAAAGCCGACACAAACGTCGGCTTTTTAATTTCAAATCAGCAGTTAAGCGAAGTTGGCCTCGGCAAAGCGCCAGTTCACCAGGCTTGCCAAAAAGGTTTCAACAAATTTTGGACGCATGTTGCGGTAGTCGATGTAGTAAGCGTGTTCCCACACGTCAACCGTCATCAGTGCTTTGTCGGCAGTGGTCAGCGGGGTACCTGCTGGGCCCGTGTTGACGATATCGACCGAGCCATCGGCCTTTTTAACCAGCCAGGTCCAGCCTGAACCGAAATTGCCCACGGCCGATTTGACAAACGCTTCTTTAAAAGCATCGTAAGAGCCAAACTTGGCGTTGATGGCCGCAGCCAGCGCGCCTGATGGCTCGCCGCCGCCAGCGGGCTTCATGCAGTTCCAGAAAAAGGTGTGGTTCCAGATCTGGGCCGCGTTGTTGTACACACCGCCGCTTGATTTTTTGACGATTTCTTCAAGCGTCATGGCCTCAAACTCGGTGCCCTTTTGCAGGTTGTTAAGGTTGACGACGTAAGCGTTGTGGTGCTTGCCGTGGTGGTATTCAAACGCTTCTTTGCTGTAGTTGGGTGCCAGCGCGTCGATGGCGTAAGGCAGTGGGGGCAGTTGGTGTTCCATGATTTTCCTTTTGTGTGAAGCGGGTCGTTAATTTAAAAGCTTACCAGAATGATTGTAAAAACTATATAAGACGCGGCGCCGAGACGACCAAATCGACCTCGCCATCCATAAGGGTAGCGCGAACCTGCTGACCGATATGGGTCTGTCCCCTGCGCGTGATGGCCTGTCCCTCTGTCGTGGCCAACCATGCATAGCCACGTTTTAAAACCAATTGGGGGTTGAGCAACTCCAGACGCAGCCGGGCGGTGGCGAGTGGCTGCATTTTTAGCTGCTGGGCCTGTTCAACCGCACCCGGAAAACCCGCTCCGAGTGCGTCCAATCGACCCGTCAGACGGCTCAAGCCATGACGCATAGCGTGTGACAGGTTTTGCCTGTGCAGCGCCAAACGGGCTTGCTGGCGAGTTACAAAGTGGGAGGGGCGGCTAAAGCGCGAGGTCGCCAGATCAAGCCGTTGGCTGCTGGCCTGCATGTGCCGGTCTATCCCGTTTTGAAGGCGCGATTGCATCAACGCCAGCACATCTTGCCAGACAGACTGCGGCTGGGCACACAGCTCGGCGGCGGCGGTTGGGGTTGGTGCGCGTACATCTGCACAAAAATCTGCGATGGTGAAGTCGGTTTCATGCCCGACGCCACAAACGACGGGAACTGGCGACTCGGCCAGGGTGCGTGCCAGTTGCTCATCGTTAAACGCCCACAAGTCTTCCATGGCGCCGCCGCCGCGTACCAGCAGCAGCACATCAACCTCGCGGCGTTTGTAAGCCGTCAGCAGCGCCTGACGCAGCTCGACTGCCGCTTGCGCGCCCTGAACGCTGGCCGGATAAATCACGACCGGAATGTGGGGTGCGCGGCGTTGCAGGGCCGTCACCACATCATGCAGCGCGGCAGCGCCCAAAGACGTCACCACGCCGATGGCTTTGGGCATCAGCGGTAATGACCGTTTGCGGCTGGCATCAAACAGCCCTTCTGCCTCCAGCTTCGCTTTGAGCTTTAAAAACTGCTCGAACAGCGTGCCCTGCCCGGCTTGCCGCAGAGACTCGACCACCAATTGCAGCTCGCCGCGCGCGTCATATACGCCCAATCGGCCACGAAGCTCAACCCGCTGGCCGTCTCGCGGCGTGAAGTCAAGGAGTGAAGCAGCCCTTCGAAACATCGCGCAGCGTATCTGCCCCTCATCGTCTTTGAGAGAAAAATAACAGTGCCCACTGGCAGCGCGCGAAAAACCGGATATTTCCCCTTCAACGGCCACCGGGTTGAAGCGGGCTTCCAGGCTGTCGGCAATCGCTCTGAGCAATGAGCCAACAGGCCAGATACGCACGCTGGAACGAACGCCGAACTCGCGCTTGTCCAAGCCCGGAACAGACTCGGTCATATTGCCCCCCCGGATTTTTGAATGTGCATTGCGCCCCAGCGGCGGCGCAGACCCAGACGCGCGCCCGAATATGCCGCCATGGCGACAGGGAATCGGTGTAAGGCATTGATTTTCAACAACTTGATTCTGCTCAAAAATTCATCGTTTTGTCATATTGCAGGCCAGACATGGTTTTGCGGCCTGCCAACGCCTACTTGCTCACAAAGTTATCCACATCTTCTGTGAGTTAAGACGCGCTGGAATCAAGTGGCCAGTAAGCCATAATTCAATCCAATTTATCTGTCCGGAGATACGTGTTGTTTTCCATCATACAAGCCGCAGGCTGGCCTATTTGGCCACTGGTTGCCTGCTCTATTTTGGCGCTTGCGCTGGTGATTGAGCGCTTCAGCAGCCTCAAAACCCGTAAAGTCGCTCCCCAAAAATTACTTGACGAAGCCATCACGGTCTCAAGAACAGCAGTGCCGGCGCCAGATGTAGTGACGCAACTGGAGCAAAACTCTTTGCTCGGCCAGATACTGGCCAGTGGTTTCAGGGCGCTCAATGCCAACCCCCGGATCAGCGAAGAAGATTTACGCGCCACTCTTGAAGGCGCCGGGCGCCAGGCGGCCCACGAGCTGGAGCGCTACCTGGCCGCATTGGCCACCATTGCCTCCGCAGCACCTTTGCTGGGCTTGCTGGGCACAGTGATTGGCATGATTGAAATTTTTGGCTCGCAAGCTGGCGGCGGTGCAGTAGGTGGCGCTGCGGGCGCTGGTGTGGGTAATCCAGCGCAGTTGGCGCAAGGCATTTCCATTGCGCTGTACAACACGGCTTTTGGACTGATCGTCGCGATTCCCTCACTGATTTTCTGGCGCTATTTCAGGGCCCGCGTTGACGGCTACCTGTTGACGATGGAGCTGGCATCAGAGCGGTTTGTACGGCATCTCAAGACACTGCGCAAACCATAAAAAGTCCAAGCCATGAACTTTCGCAAAAGCGCCAGGGACGAACCTGAAATCAATCTGATTCCGTTCATTGATGTGTTGCTGGTGGTGCTCATTTTTTTGATGCTGTCCACCACCTACAGCAAGTTTACCGAGCTGCAAATCAAACTGCCACTGGCTGACGCAGAGCAACAGCGCGACTACCCCAAAGAGGTGATTGTGGCGGTCAGCAGCGATGGCCGCTACATGATCAACAAGGCGCTGGTAGAAGGCCGCAGCATAGAAAGTCTGGGTGCCGCGCTGGTGCTGGCCGCCAAAGCGGGGAAAGACAGTGTCATCATCATCAGTGCTGACGCCAGCAGCACACACCAGTCAGTCATCACGGTGATGGAAGCAGCACGCCGCAATGGCTTCACTCAAATTACCTTTGCCACGCAAAGCGCTGCACAGGCTGGGGGGCGTTAAATCATGACAGGCATGGGCAACTGGCTTGCCCGCACCTGGCATCAGCGTGGGCTGACGGCATGTTTGCTATGGCCGCTGTCCTTGGTTTATGGGTTGTTATCTGGCTTGCATCGGTACTTGTACCAGGCAGGTATCTTTAAAACCGAACACACCGCTGTGCCCGTTATCGTGGTGGGCAATGTGATTGCGGGCGGCGCTGGCAAAACACCGCTGGTGATAGCGCTGGCGAGACATTTGTATCAGCAAGGGCTACAGGTGGGCGTGGTGTCGCGCGGATATGGGAGAAAGGGCAGCCAAGCTAAAAACTGCCTGGAGGTGCTTGAAAACACCCCGATTTCACAGTCTGGTGACGAGCCGGCCCTTATTTTGTTAGCGCAAGCAGCTCCTGTATTTGTAGCAAACCGACGCTTCGAGGCCGTACGTGCGCTGCTGGAAAAATACCCGGCCACCCAAGTCATCATCAGCGACGACGGCTTGCAGCATCACGGCATGGCACGCGACGTTGAAATCACCGTGTTTGATGACCGGGGCATCGGCAACGGCTGGCTATTGCCTGCCGGGCCGTTGCGCGAAAGCTGGCCTAGCAGCCAACAGCAAAGATTGGTGCTGCATACCGGTCAATCGCCTGCGTTTGGCGGTTTTGTGTCAACCCGGCGTCTGGCAGACTACGCTGTGGCCAGCGATGGCAGACAAGTCCTGTTGGATGATTTAAAGCATCAACCCGTCACCGCTATGGCAGGCATTGCCAACCCTGACGCGTTCTTTGACATGCTCAGCGCACGGGGTTTACAGTTGGTGCAAAAGATCAACCTGCCAGATCATTTTGATTTTTCACAGTATTCCCTGCCCGCGCAGGCTGGTGCTACCGTGTTGTGTACCGAAAAGGATGCCGTCAAGCTTTTCAAGCTGTCCGCGAGCAACGCCTTCAGGCTGCTCGCCGTGCCACTTGAGTTCGCGCCCGAGCCGGCATTTTTAAATGCCGTTGATGTTTTGCTTGCGCCGCTGCTGCGCAACCCGTCTGAATTACTTTCATGAAATGGATACAAAAATGGACCCGAAACTGCTCGAATTGCTGGTCTGCCCAGTTACGAAAGGTCCACTTGAATTTGACCGAAACAAGCAAGAGTTGATCTCCCGCAGTGCGCGCCTGGCCTACCCGGTGCGCGACGGTATGCCCCTGATGCTGGAAAACGAGGCGCGCGTCCTGTCCGACGAAGAGCTTGGAATCTGAGGCAGTCACCCGCATGCGCTTTACCGTCCTCATCCCTGCCCGCCTGGCCTCTACACGGCTGCCCAACAAACCCTTGGCCGACCTGGGCGGTGCGCCCATGGTGGTACGTGTGGCGCAACGTGCGCAACTCAGCCGGGCTGAAAGCGTGGTGGTGGCGACCGACAGCCTGGAAGTCATGAACCAGTGCACGCGTTTCAATATTCAGTCGGTGATGACGGCAGCCACACACGCCAGCGGCAGCGACCGTTTGGCAGAGGCTTGCACGTTGCTGGGCCTGCCAGACGACTCGGTTGTGGTGAATGTGCAGGGTGATGAGCCACTGATTGATGTGGCTTTGATGGATGCTGTAGCGCAACTGCTGGCCGATCGGCCTGACTGTGCCATGAGCACAGCGGCGCACGCTATTGAACACAGGGCCGACTACCTGAACCCGAACATTGTCAAAGTGGTGCTTGACGCTCAGCAAACAGCCATGTACTTCAGCCGCGCCCCCATTCCCTGCGCACGTGACCATGCGACCCATGATTGGCCAGGGCTGCCCAGACCGCTGCGTCATGTGGGTATTTACGGCTATCGCGCCGGATTTTTAAAAGCCTTTCCCAAGTTGCCGCCCGCGCCGGTTGAACAGCTTGAATGCCTGGAGCAGCTCAGGGCCTTGTGGCATGGCTACAAAATTGCGGTACACACCACGAACCGCTCGCCCGGCATGGGCGTGGACACACCCGAAGACCTGACGGCCGTACGCCAGCTTTTCGCCAGGTCTTCATAATTTGCCGTAAGGGTGCGTCAAGGGGTGCGTGCTATCCTTTGCGTAACGATATCGAGTTCAAGAATCGCTGGCTCACATCACCTGATATAAAAACGACGAGGACAACCATGAGACTGATTTTGTTGGGCGCGCCGGGTGCGGGCAAAGGCACCCAAGCCACTTTCATCTGCCAAAAATACAGCATTCCGCAAATCTCGACAGGTGACATGCTGCGTGCTGCTGTCAAGGCTGGAACGCCTTTGGGAATAGAAGCCAAAAAAATCATGGACTCGGGGGGTCTGGTCAGCGACAACCTGATCATCAATCTCGTCAAGGAACGCATTGCACAGGCAGATTGCGCTGAGGGTTTTTTGTTTGATGGCTTTCCGCGCACCCTGCCACAGGCAGATGCCATGAAAGCGGCTGGCGTCAAGCTCGACTACGTGCTTGAAATGGACGTGCCTTTCGAAGCCATCATTGAACGCATGAGTGGTCGCCGCTCGCACACCGCGTCTGGCCGTACCTACCACGTCAAGTACAACCCGCCAAAAGTCGAAGGCAAGGACGACGTGACGGGCGAGGCGCTGATTCAGCGCGAGGACGACAAGGAAGAAACCGTGCGCAAGCGGCTGGAGGTCTACAGCGCCCAAACCCGCCCGCTGGTGGCGTATTACTCAGACTGGGCAAAGGCCGAACCAACGCTGGCACCTGCTTACCGCGCCATCAGCGGCATGGGCAGTGTTGAGGACATCACACAACGCGCCTTGAAAGCGCTGGCTGGCTGATTGCTAGACAGGGCTTGAGCGCAGCCCGTAAGTCTTGCCCGACACAAACAGGTATTCTGCGCGCAGTATTGCCGCGCCCTTTTCGCCCATGAAAGTAAAGCCGAGCACTCCAATGCTGTCGCCAGGCTTGATCTCGGCAACGCTCCATGCCTGAACTCGACTGAGCGGTGCCAGTTCAATTTCCCAGCGCTTGTCCCGGCGCGTTGGCAGCACTGCTTTTGCCAGTAATGCCTTGCCATCCACCGGGGCAGATTGGGCTGGCAGCGTTCGCTGCGCCAGATCAGCAGGCAACCTCAAAGCTGCAGGCAAGTCGATCATCAGCTCGACATGCGGGTTTTGCCAAACCGATTTGACGACCCTGCCCTCCAGATAAATCGGCCGGTCCTGGTCAAAACTACTCCAGCCATGGTGCGCAAGTGCTGGCAAGCACACACCTGCAACAGACAGCACCACAGAACTCTTCAATACATCACGTCGTCTCATGATGAACTCCTTGGGTTTAAACATACGCAATCCAGCGCCCACAAATCACAATCGCCAGCCAGATCAAACTCGACAACACCATTTGCAAGCGGGCCACACCATCGAGTCTGGCTAACGACCCACGTCCATGAAACCAGGCTGCGTTACAGCCCGCCAGCATCAGCAACACCATCTTCAGGGTAAAAGCACGGTTCGTCAAAAGCTCGGCCGCCTGCGACGCAAACATCAGCGAACCCGAGGCTGCCGCCAGTGAAAAACCAAAGGCGGCAATGCCCAGACTCAAACCAGCCAGCGCTTTCACGTCCAACCCGGCACCGCGCCCAAACACCCGCATTTCCAGCAACACCAGGTTGCCCAGCAGCAGCGCAATACCGCAAATGTGCATCACCTCCAGCGCCGGATAGGCCCAGACGCTGGACTTGAGCGCTGCAAAAAAGTTCATGCCGCGATGCCCATCAACTGGAGCATCAAGGCGATGCGTGACTTGACCGGACTCAACCCATCAAAAGCAGGGAAAAGATCATCCGCCTTGTGAAGCACGCGTCCTTGTGCGCAGCGCGTTGAACGGACGATGCGAACGCCCTGCGCCTGCGCTTTCAGCAATGCAGCTTCAAGCGCATGGTGCAGGGTGCCATTGCCGGTACCTGCCACCACCAGGCCGCGCACACCCAAGGCAACCAGCGCATCAACCAGATCGCCGCTTGCACCCGCGTAATTCATGACGATTTCAACCCTGGGCCAGGATTTGACACTGTTTAACATAGCTATGCTTTCAGGAGCTGCTTGCGCCCGAATTTGTTGGGCTACAGGCCATTTTCGTAGCAATTTAAGGCTGTTTTCCTCAATAAATCCGATGGCACCAGCGTCGCCAGAGCCGAAAGCGTTGAGCTGGTAGGTATGCGTTTTCTGCACATCCAGGGCGCTGTGAATAAGGCTTGAGCAGACCACCACCACGCCCTGCGCGCCGGGGTAACGCGCTACTGTCACAGCGTCCAGCATGTTTTGCGGACCATCAGGCACCAGTGCATCGGCGGGACGCATGGCACAGGTCAAAACCACAGGTTTGGCAGGGCTTATAACGGTCTGTAAAAAATAAGCCGTTTCTTCGAGTGTGTCAGTCCCATGTGTGATAACCAGGCCGCCTACGTCGTCTTGCGCCAGATGATGCTGCACACGACCAGCCAGCAGTGTCCAGATTTCAAAGCTCATGTCCTTGCTGTCAATTTGCGCGACCTGCTCAAACGAGATGCCACCTGCGTCCGCCAGTGCCGGGACAGCGCTCACCAATTGATCAACGCCAATCTGGGCAGCTGTGTAGTTGATATTGCCCCCTGGAGCGCTGGCCGAACTGGCTGTACCAGCAATCGTGCCGCCCGTACCCAAAATAACGATTTTTTTGTTTTGCATAGGTCAGTATTTTAAAAATAGCTTGCATTTCACAAAAAGCTGGATAAAAATACAGCCACTGGGTATTAAAACAGTTTCACCAAGAATATTTTTACCAAGGATTTACAGCCATGAGCACTTTGAATCACTTTTCCGATATGTCCTCTGAAGGTCCCAAACTCACCGCCCGCCAGCAGCAGATTTTTGAACTGATTCAACGCGCCATCGCCACCACTGGCGCGCCACCTACCCGTGCTGAAATCGCTACTGAACTGGGCTTCAAATCAGCCAACGCTGCTGAAGAGCACTTGCAGGCTCTTGCACGTAAAGGTGTGATTGAGCTGGTCAGTGGCACTTCTCGCGGCATCAGGCTGCGAAGCGGCGCCATGCGCATACTCAATGAATCCCGACTCAAGCAGTTTTCCCTGCCGTTGCAAAGCCTGGCCCAACTCGTCCTGCCTCTGGTGGGGCGGGTTGCTGCTGGCAGCCCTATTCTCGCGCAGGAACACATTGAACAAACCTACACTTTTGAAAGCAGCCTGTTTCAAAAACAACCGGACTACCTGCTCAAGGTACGCGGCATGAGTATGCGTGACGTTGGCATCATGGACGGCGACTTGCTGGCGGTTAAACAAATCAAAGAAGCAAAAAACGGTCAAATCGTGGTTGCCCGCCTGGGCGATGAAGTGACGGTCAAGCGCTTTCGGCGTACCAGGGACCGGATTGAGCTGTTGCCTGAAAACCCTGACTTCAACACCATCATTGTCGAGCCAGGTGAGCCTTTTGAGCTTGAAGGGCTGGCCGTCGGCCTGATCCGCAACACTGTATTGAACTGAAAACATTTTCCATTTAGGAGTTAGTCATGGGAATCGCCAGTTTTTCACCTTCCCGATTCGGCTCACCCAGTCTGTCGATGGTGCTTGCACCCGTTCAGGCATTGGTGGCATTTTTTATGCCGGTTCAGCTTTCGCAGGCCATTCATCGCCCGGTCATTCAGCGCCCTGTGCAGCAACCTGCAAATGTGCAAAATATCAACAGGCGGGCTTCTGCCTTAGCGCTTGCTGCAACCAGTACACGCCCCGTCAGCCGGTTGAAAGTCATGCGTGAATTTGAGCCCGGCATGGGACGCTCCCAGTCTGGCCGCATGGTGATTTCTGGACGCATGGCCGATGTGTGTGCTGAGCTGGATCGAATCTCACAAAAAGATACTGCCCGTCTCAAGACTTAAAAACTTGCAGGCACAATATTGGTATGAATATTGTGATCCTCGACGACTACCAAGATGCCGTGCGTAAATTGGCCTGCGCTGCCAAACTCGATGCCTATCCCGCGAAGGTATATACCAACACAGTCAAAGGCATTGGCCAGCTGTCAGTTCGACTCAAAGATGCTGATGTGATTGTGCTTATTCGCGAGCGAACGCAGATGAGCCGCCAGCTCATCGAAAAACTGCCAAAGCTCAAAATGATTGTGCAAACCGGAAGGGTTGGCTCACATGTGGATGTGGGTGCATGTACGGAACGCGGCGTTGCTGTAGCTGAGGGTGTCGGCTCGCCGGTGGCACCTGCAGAATTGGCCTGGGCGTTGATCATGGCTGCGACGCGGCGCATTCCCCACTATGTTGCGCATCTTAAGCACGGTGCATGGCAACAGGCAGGCCTCAAATCAGCATCCATGCCGCCGAATTTCGGCATTGGCACCGTCTTGAAAGGCAAAACACTCGGCATCTGGAGCTACGGCAAGATTGGGCAGATTTTGGCGGGCTATGGTCGCGCATTTGGCATGCGTGTCGTGATCTGGGGACGTGAAGCCTCCAAGGCAAAGGCCTATGCAGACGGTTTTGAAATTGCCAACAGCAAGGCCGAGTTTTTTGAACAGAGTGACGTGCTCAGCCTGCACCTTCGCCTGCATGAGGACACGCGCGGTATCGTGACACTCGATGATCTTTCAAGCATGAAACCAACGGCGCTGCTGGTCAACACGTCACGTGCTGAACTGATCGAACCGGAAGCACTGCTTTCAGCGCTCAATCGGGGACGTCCGGGTATGGCGGCAGTTGATGTGTTCGAGTCCGAGCCCATTTTGCAGGGGCACGCCCTGCTCAGGCTCGAAAACTGTATTTGTACGCCACATATTGGGTATGTCGAACAAGACAGCTACGAGATGTATTTCAGCGCCGCATTTGACAATGTGATCAATTTCATCAAAGGCACGCCAACCAACATCGTCAATCCAGGCGCCCTGCAAGTGCGGCGGTAATCGGCTCTGCAATCCGGTCTCAGGTTTTTTTGAATTTCTCTGAGACGTTCATCGCCGAGTCAAAAACATCGAAATCAATCAGATTGTCTGCTTGCTTTGCAGAGCTGGAAGCAGCCGTTGAGGCAGGCTCAAACGCAGGTAACGGAGCTTTCGCATCGTCGTCAAACTGGACAAAAAACTGAGCATCGGATTGCGCATCCGGTAACAGGCTGCTGTCTCCGACGCCTGCCATTTCACTCAAATCAAGGTCCAGCCCCAATCGCGGCGAAGGTAGCGGCACAACAGAGGCCAGGAGTGGTTCGCCATCAAGTCGGCCATACAGCGCTTCCTTGTCGTCTTCGTCAATGCTGGCCGACAAAGGCTGGATTGACGTGGACATGAAAGTCATGGGCATGGAGTCAACAGCATCCTGGGGCGCATCTGGCAGATCAAACTTTTTCGGACGAACCGCCGCTTTGGCTTCCGGGTTGATGATTTCTTTTGCTACTGCGTAGAGCAGCAACAGCTCGCGATAGGCCTCAAGGTTGAAGGCATCTGCATGCGTGTCAGGTCGCCTGAAAATGGACTCTTCAATAATGTCAAGCACTTTGGGCGAAGGCCACAAAGCCTCGATGCGACTCAATGCACTCTGGTAGGACTCAAGTCCTGGACCACTGTCGGTATACAGCTCAAATGCCGGGATTTTTGTATTAAAGCGTTGGTTGAAGTCTGCGCGCAGTTCTTCGTACTCTGGTGCACGGTTGAGCTGGTGGTAAAGATTGAAAAGATCAAGGTAGACCAGCGCACTCGTTTCAACACCCTCGCCAATATGGCTTCGCAACACCTCGATGGCCTGCTCTTGCTGCCCGATAGACACAAAAAAGTCAGCCTGCTGCTGAACGTCAAACAACTCCTCGGCCTTAACGGCACGGGACGGGTGCGTCATGCTGAGTGCGAAATCCTGTCGATAATTCGATGCCGAAGGCGGCAAGGAGTCTGGGTCAGCGTCAGGGCTTGCAATGTGTTTGACCTTGGCAGCACCAGGTTGCGCAAAATTCAGGTCCAAATCAACACCCGGTGACAAAGGTTTGGCACCACCAAGGCCTTTCTTTCTGGGCTCAACACTGTTGTCTGGATCGTATGGGTCTGCTTGCGGCAAACTGTTTACCCAGCCCTTTTGTGGCTCCTGGTAGTTTTCATTTTTTCGCCACCAGGGCAAGTCGTTCCCAACGACGCGCTGACGGGAAAACCTGGCGCGTAAAAGATAGGCCACAGCAGCCAGAGCGGCTATCAGCAAAATACCCAGTGCATAAACCAGGGCATTCGCATAACGCTCAGCCTGTGCTTTCTGGAGCTTTGCGCCCAGATCGTCGATGGCGAGCTGATTTTTTTGAGTTTGCGCTTGCAGGCTGCGCATCGAGCTTTCAAGCGCCTGCAATTTTTCAGTGTCCCTCAGAATATCTTGCGGTTGCGCCGTCAAGGCTTGCCACAGAGCAGCAGCCGCAGAGCGCTCCTGTGGACTGGATGCAGGCACGCTCAATAATTCAGCAGAAGATTTCAGCTGCGGGTCACGCTCAATGGTCAAGTCGAGCGGCTCCAGCTTGAGCCGCGCGCCGCTGCGTCCGGCCACTTTGCCGCCGTTGCTTTCATTGTCAGAGCGAAAGCTTCTGGGCTTCGGTGCGGCCTCAAGACTCTTGAGCAAAGGAGCAGTGACCACCGGCGTGCCGGTTTGACCTTCAGTCTGACCCCCTGCAGGCGGCTTGTCGACGGCACCAGATGCGCGGGATTTGCTGCGGCGAGTGGGCTTTGCAGCAGATTGGTCTGCCAGCGGTTGATCAGTTAAGGCGCGTGGCGTGACGACTGGCAGTGTAGGAGCAACCGGCTGCAGAACCGGTTGACTGGCTTTTTCTGGGGCAGTGTCAGAAACCATATCGGCCAGTGCCACGTAGCGCTTTTCCGTCTTTTGTTGACACCCCACACGCAAATACACCGTGACAATCGGCTCATCTATGACCACCGTCGACCGGATTCGAATGACCGCATCCTGCGATGTCGGCGATGTTTTCTCGGCCGTCACCCGAACGCGCGATTTGTCCAGCTTGTTGTCCGCATAAAAAACATCGGCATCCAGGCACAGGGTGTTCAAATCTTCCTGGCCGTCAAGTACGGCCTGCACCGACATATCAAGCGGCCGGCCAATCAGCACAGCACCGCGATGCCGCCCCAGTGACATGGCGATGCTGTCGGCAACAGCCAACAGCAGCAATATGGACAGAAAAACAGAACTTTTTTTCACAACGACATTTGTAAGTGACTGTTTATGATTTTGGCACAGCCCATTCGCTCAAAGGCTGCGTAATAATACTTTTCCATGAAACCTATTTTTAAAACAGTCGGCGTGGTGGGTACAGGTGCCATGGGCCGTGGCATCGCACAGATTTCCGCTCAAGCGGGCAGCACTGTCAAATTATTCGATGTGCAGCTACAGGCCAGCACCAAGGCCAAAGCCGAATTGGCCAGCCAGTGGGACAAGCTGGTGGCTAAAAACAGGCTTGACCCGACAACCGCTCTAGACCATAAATCCCGCGTTTTGACGGTTGACACGCTGGCTGAGTTGGCCGATTGCGATTTGGTGGTTGAGGCAGTCGTCGAGCGGCTGGATGTCAAACAGGCGCTGTTTTCTGAACTTGAAGCCGTCGTGTCGCCGCAAGCAGTGCTGGTCACCAACACGTCCTCCCTGTCGGTCACGGCGATTGCGGCAATGCTCAAGCAACCAGAGCGTTTTGCTGGCTATCACTTCTTCAACCCCGTGCCCTTGATGAAGGTTGTAGAAGTGATTGCCGGGCTTAAAACCGGGCCCGCCTGCTGTACCCAGCTGGCCGACTACGCGCGCCAGATGGGGCATACACCGGTCATGGCGCAAGACACGCCGGGGTTTATCGTCAACCATGCAGGGCGCGGCTACGGCACCGAAGCCCTGCGCATCGTCAGCGAGGGCATTGCAGACTTTGCCACGGTTGACCGCATTTTGCGTGACCAGGTGGGCTTCAAGCTCGGGCCATTTGAGTTGATGGACTTGACGGCGCTTGACGTGTCGCACCCGGTCATGGAGTCGGTTTACCACCAGTATTTTGAGGAAGCCCGCTACCGGCCCAGCGTCATCACGGCGCAGCGCCTGGCAGGTGGCTTGCTGGGCCGCAAAACGGGGGAAGGTTTTTACAAATACGAGGGCGGCACCATGCAGGTCAGCCCGGAAGCATCCGTACCCGAGGTGTCAGAAATGCCGCCCATTTGGGTCTCGCCACGCGCCTCCAGGCGCTCAGAGTTATTGCAACTGCTCAAAAACCTGGGCGCCACGATAGAGACCGGGGTGTCCGCCTCGCCGAACGCGCTGATGCTGGTCGCGCCGCTGGGTTTTGACATCACCACCGTTGCCGTGGTGGAGCGGCTCGACCCTGCCCGCACCATTGGCATTGACATGCTGATTGACGATGCAGCCACCAAACGCCGCGTGCTGGCCACCAACCCCGCCACCCGCACCGACATGCGTGATGCGGCGCACGCCCTGTTTGCACGTGATGGCAAGGCCGTCAGTGTGATACGCGACAGCGGCGGCTTTGTCACCCAGCGGGTGGTGGCCACCATCGTCAACATTGCCAGTGATATTTGCCAACAAGGCATCTGCAGCCCTAAAGACCTGGAAACGGCAGTCACACTCGGTCTGGGCTATCCCCTCGGGCCTTTGGCGATGGGCGACCGTTACGGACCGACGAATATTCTGGAAGTGCTCTTCAACATGCAAACCGTTTATGGCGACCAGCGCTACCGCCCTTCCCCGTGGTTGCGTCGCAGGGGCGCTATTGGCCTGAGCCTGATGCACGAGGAAAGCTAAAGTGACAGCTTCCTTAAAAAGCACCAGCGAAGGTCAAACACTGATCCTGACCATCAGCAACCCAGAACTTAAAAACGCCCTCGGCCCCGAGATTTACGCGGCTGGCATTGAAGCATTGAATGCTGCTGAAACCAACCCCGAAATACGCAGCGTCATCATTACCGGTGAAGGCGCTGCGTTTTGTGCAGGCGGCAATCTGCAGCGCCTGCTGGCCAACCGCCAGCAACCCAAAGACGTACAGGCGCAAAGCATTGACGGCCTGCACAACTGGATTGACTCCATCCGCACCTACCCCAAGCCCATCATTGCAGCGGTTGAAGGCGCGGCGGCAGGTGCCGGGTTTTCATTGGCGCTGGCCTGTGACTTTTGCGTGGCCGCTGACAACGCTGTGTTTGTCATGTCATACAGTACAGTAGGCTTGTCGCCCGATGGCGGCGGCAGTTGGGCTTTGGGCCGCGCTCTGCCCCGCCAACTTGCCAACGAGCTGCTGATGTGCGGGGAACGCATCAATGCGCAGCGCCTGCATGCGCTTGGCTTGGTTAACCAGGTGTGCAGCAGCGGCAGCGCCCTGCGCGAAGCGCTGGCACTGGCCGAACGCCTGAATGCCCGGGCACCGAACGCGCTGGCCAGCATCAAGGAACTGCTGAACGACGCACCCAACCACACCCTGAGCCAGCAACTGCAAGATGAACGCGACCACTTTGTGCGCAACCTGCACCACAGCAATGGCGGTGAGGGTATCGACGCTTTTTTGACCAAACGCAAACCGCAGTACCGTTAGAGTTGCAAGACTTCCAGCGGACACGCTGGCGACACAACGGGCAACTCCACACCGTCCCTCAAGCGACAATGGCTTTTCACGCAGTCACCCAAAAGACAAGCCATGGACGACCCTATCCTTACCATTGACGAACGCGAATCCATCAACGCTGGTCGCTGGTTTTCAAGCCTGTCCCCGTCGCTTAGGCACGACATACTGCGATGCGCCTACGTCAAACGATTTCGAGACGGCGACCTGATAGCCGCCCGGGGCGAGCCGCCCGAGGAGTGGATAGCCTGTGCCAAAGGCGCGGTGCGCGTCAGCTCCACCTCAATCTCTGGCAAGCAGATCACCCTGACTTATGTCGAACCGGGCATCTGGTTTGGCGATGTGGCGATCTTCGACGGCGACCGGCGCACGCACGATGCCTACGCACATGGCGAGACCACCATCTTGTGTGTGGCCAAAGCCGATTTCAAGAAGATTCTGTCCAACCATGTCGAGCTGTACGAGGCCATGCTGCGTCTGCACGCACGCCGCATACGCCAGCTG
>JANOWR010000059.1:0-28146 GCA_031417995.1 Polaromonas sp.
GATGATGCTTGACATCAACCTTGACGGTGTTCGCCAGGGTTTCTGGAAGCACTTCCCGCTGGCGGGCTCTGTGGGCGCGCTGATTGCGCTTGAAATGTCTTATGTGTTGATGGGTGGTTTCAGGGAACCACCCAAGGCTGCAAGTCTGTCGGGTTCGGCAGCCGCACAAATGGGCGCGCAGGTATCCAACACCAAAGAGCTCGGCAAGGTGCTGTATTCCGAATACATTTATCCGCTGGAAATTGCGGCCATCATTTTGCTGGTTGCCATCATTGCGGCCATTGCATTGACATTGCGCGCCCGCAAAGACTCCAAATCACAAAACCCGTCAGAGCAAGTCAGGGTCAAGCGTTCAGACCGCGTGACGCTGGTCAAAATGAAGTCGGTCATGCCCGAAGCAATAACGCAAGTTGCCCCGGCCATTGAGGAGAAAAAAGCATGACGCTCACACTTGGTCATTTCCTGTCACTAGGCGCGATGTTGTTCGCCTTGTCGGTCATCGGTATTTTTCTGAACCGCAAAAACCTCATTATTTTGCTGATGGCCATTGAGCTGATGCTGCTGGCGGTCAACATGAACTTTGTTGCGTTCTCGTATTACCTGAACGACATGGCAGGTCAGATTTTTGTGTTTTTTATTCTGACGGTTGCAGCGGCTGAATCTGCCATTGGCTTGGCAATTCTCGTTTTACTGTTCCGTAATAAATCCAGCATCAACGTGGACGAACTCAACACGCTCAAGGGTTAATTAGAAAATGAGTCAAACCCTTTCTGTTTCAACGCTGCTTGCAGTTCCGCTCTTGCCTTTGGCAGGCGCTGTGTTGGCGGGTGTTTTTGGCACCGCTTTTGGCGGCAACTGGCTGGGCCGCCGCCTGTCGCACACGCTGACGATTTTGGGCGTGCTGCTGGCTTTCATTTTGTCAGCCTTGACACTCAAAAGCGTGGCCATGGACGGCGCTCGATTCAATGAAACGCTCTATACCTGGATGGTGGTGGGCGGTTTGAAAATGGAAGTCGGATTTCTGGTCGATGGCCTGACCGCCATGATGATGTGCGTGGTGACGTTTGTCTCGCTTATGGTGCACATCTACACCATTGGCTATATGGAAGAAGAAGACGGCTACAACCGTTTCTTTGGCTACATCTCGCTGTTTACTTTTGCCATGTTGATGCTGGTGATGAGCAACAACATGCTCCAGCTGTTCTTTGGCTGGGAGGCTGTGGGCCTGGTGTCGTACTTGCTGATTGGTTTTTACTACAACAAGCCCAGCGCCACCCATGCCAACATGAAGGCGTTTTTGGTGAATCGGGTGGGTGACTTCGGCTTCATTCTGGGCATTGGTCTGGTCGCTGCCTACGCGGGCACACTGAATTACAGCGAAGCATTTGCCAAGGGCGGCGAGCTTGCAAAACTCACGCTTCCCGGCACAAGCTGGATGTTGGTCACGGTAATTTGTATCTGCCTTTTCATTGGCGCGATGGGCAAGTCGGCACAGTTTCCGTTGCATGTGTGGCTGCCCGACTCTATGGAAGGACCGACACCCATCTCCGCGTTGATTCATGCGGCGACCATGGTCACGGCCGGCATTTTCATGGTGGCGCGCATGTCACCGCTGTTTGAGCTCAGTGATACCGCGCTGAGTTTCATTATGGTGATTGGCGGCATTACTGCGCTGTTCATGGGCTTCATGGGCATCATCCAGAACGACATCAAGCGCGTGGTGGCCTATTCAACCCTGTCGCAGCTGGGTTACATGACGGTCGCGCTTGGTGCCTCAGCTTATTCAGTGGCCGTGTTCCATTTGATGACGCACGCTTTTTTCAAGGCCTTGCTGTTTCTGGCCGCGGGTTCGGTCATTCTGGGCATGCACCACAACCAGGACATCCGCTGGATGGGCGGTGTGCGCAAGTACATGCCGATCACCTGGATTACCTTTCTGCTTGGCACATTGGCCCTGATTGGCACGCCATTGTTTGCAGGGTTTTACTCCAAGGACAGCATCATTGAAGCCGTGCATGAAAGCCATCTGGCCGGTGCCGGTTTTGCGCACTTTGCGGTGCTCGCAGGTGTATTCATTACCGCTTTTTATTCTTTCCGCCTTTATTTTCTGGTGTTTCATGGCAAGGAGCGTCATGACCAAAACCCGGATGCGCACCACGACGCGCATGATGCACACGACCACCATGCCGCGCACCACGAGCCGCATGAATCCGCCTGGGTGGTGACCGTGCCGCTTGTGTTGCTGGCCATTCCTTCCGTGGTGATTGGCTTCATGACGATTCAGCCCATGCTGTTTGGCGATTTTTTCAAAGATGCTATTTTTGTCAATCTTGACAAGCACCCTGCTATGGCAGAGCTGGCCAAAATGTTTCATGGCCCGGCACAAATGGCGTTGCACGGTTTGATGACGGCGCCTTTTTGGCTGGCCTTGTCGGGTGCTGTGCTGGCCTGGTACATGTACATGGTTAATCCAGTCTTGCCTGCCACCATCAAACGCGTTTTTCAGCCGGTGTACACGTTGCTTGAAAACAAGTATTACCTCGACTGGTTCAATGAAAACGTGTTGGCACGTGGTGCGCGCGTCCTGGGCATGGGTCTGTGGAAAGTCGGCGACCAGAAGATCATCGATGGTGCGCTGGTCAATGGCTCCTGGAAAGTCGTGGGTTGGGTGTCCAGCATGGTGCGGCGCTTGCAGTCGGGCTACATCTATCACTATGCCTTTGGCATGATCATCGGCGTGTTTGTGCTTATGACGTACTTCGTCTGGCTGAACAAGTAAACGCTACGCAAATAAGAACAAGCAGGAAAAATAAGAATGGGATTGCTCAGCCTTGCGATTTGGACACCAATATTTTTTGGTGTTGTGCTGTTGGCCCTGGGTCGGGACGACCAGGCGCGCAGCGTGCGCTGGATCGCCCTGATCGGCGCGCTTGTCAGTTTTTTGGTCACCCTGCCTTTATACGAAGGCTTCAAGCTCGACACGTCTGTCATGCAGTTCGTTGAAAAAGGCAGCTGGATTGCTCGTTTCAATGTCAATTACCACATCGGTGTTGACGGCATCTCATTGTGGTTTGTGTTGCTCACCGCATTCATCAACGTGGTTGTCATCATCGCCAGCTGGGAGTCCATCACCACCCGCGTCAACCAGTACATGGCGTCGTTTTTGATTTTGAGCGGTCTGATGATTGGCGTATTTACGGCGCTCGACGGCTTGTTGTTTTACGTGTTTTTTGAAGCCACGCTGATACCGATGTACCTCATCATCGGTATATGGGGTGGGCCGAACAAGATTTATGCGGCTTTCAAGTTCTTTTTGTACACGTTGCTTGGTTCGCTGTTGATGCTGGTAGCCCTGATTTATTTGTACAACAAGTCAGGGGGCAGTTTTGATATTTTGACCTGGCACAAATTGCCGCTGGGTAACACCATTCAAACGCTTCTCTTCTTCGCTTTCTTTGCGGCTTTTGCCGTCAAGGTGCCCATGTTTCCCGTACACACCTGGCTGCCGGATGTTCACGTTGAAGCCCCTACCGGCGGCTCGGCTGTGCTGGCCGCCATCATGCTCAAGCTGGGTGCCTATGGCTTCCTGCGCTTTTCGATGCCGATTGCGCCTGACGCCTCGCGCGAATGGGCCTGGTTGATGATTGCCTTGTCACTCACCGCTGTCATTTACGTTGGCCTGGTAGCACTGGTGCAGCAGGACATGAAAAAGCTCGTCGCTTACTCGTCGGTCGCGCACATGGGTTTTGTCACGCTCGGCTTTTTTATCTTCAATGACCTGGGCGTGTCAGGCGGCCTGGTGCAGATGATTGCCCACGGCTTTGTGTCGGGTGCGATGTTCCTGTGCATTGGTGTGCTGTATGACCGGGTGCATTCGCGCGAGATTGCCAGTTACGGCGGCGTGGTCAGCACCATGCCCAAGTTTGCGGCGTTTGCCCTGTTTTTCGCCATGGCCAATTGCGGTTTGCCAGCTACCGCTGGTTTTGTGGGTGAGTGGATGGTGATTCTGGGTGCCGTCAAATTCAATTTCTGGATTGGTTTTGCATCTGCCACGGCTTTGATTTTTGGCGCAGCCTACACCTTGTGGATGTACAAGCGCGTGTACCTCGGTCCTGTGGTCAATGATGACGTGAAGAATTTGACGGACATCAATGCGCGGGAATTTTTGATGCTGGCCATGCTGGCCACCGCCACGCTTTACATGGGCCTGTACCCCAAGCCATTTACCGATGTGATGAACACGTCGGTGATCGACCTGCTCAAGCATGTTGCGCTCTCCAAACTGAACTAAAGCAACAACGTACAAGAAGAATTCAGATGATTGACAAACTTTCCTGGATAGCGGTTTACCCCGAGATCATTCTGGCTGTGATGGCCTGCGTTATCTTGCTGGTTGACCTGGGCGTTAAATCGCCCATGCGTACCCTCACTTATGTGTTGACGCTCATCACGCTGGCCGTGGTTGCCGCGCTTGAGGCCGCCTACGCTTTGGGTGGTGAAACCTTCTACGGTTTCGGCAAGATGGTGGTGGTGGACCCGATGGGCAGTTGGCTCAAGTGTTTTTCATGCATCGCGCTGATGGTGTCCCTGGTTTACGGCAGGCCCTACGCATTTGACCGTGACATGCTGCGCGGTGGCGAGTTTTTCACGCTCAGCCTGTTTGCGTTGCTGGGCATGTTTGTGATGATTTCTGGTCACAACTTTCTGGTCATCTACATGGGCCTGGAGTTGCTCACACTCAGCAGCTACGCGCTGGTGGCCCTGCGACGCGACAACGCCACAGCCACTGAAGCTGCCATGAAGTATTTTGTGCTCGGCGCATTGGCCTCAGGCTTTTTGCTCTACGGCTTGTCCATGCTGTATGGCGCGACAGGCTCGCTTGATTTGAACGAAGTTTTCAACGCGATTGCCAGCAGGCAGGTCAAGCACCAGGTATTGGTGTTTGGCCTGGTGTTCATTGTTGCTGGCCTGGCTTTCAAGCTTGGTGCTGTGCCTTTTCATATGTGGCTGCCTGATGTATACCAGGGCGCACCTACGGCAGTCACGCTGCTGATTGGTGGCGCGCCGCAGCTGGCTGCCTTTGCGATTTGTCTTCGCCTGCTGGTAGAAGGCTTGCTGCCGCTGGCTTTTGACTGGCAACAAATGCTGGCAGTCATGGCGATTGGCTCGCTGCTGGTTGGCAATCTTGCGGCTATTGCGCAAAGCAACCTCAAACGCATGCTGGCTTTCTCGACCATTTCGCAGATGGGCTTTTTGCTGCTTGGCTTGCTGTCGGGCGTGGTCAATGGCAACCAGCTCAATACTGAGTCGGCCTACAGCGCAGCCATGTTTTACGCCATCACCTATGTGCTGACCACGCTGGCGGCGTTCGGCATCATCATGCTGCTGGCGCGCGCGGGCCATGAATCTGAAGAAATCAGCGACCTGGCTGGGCTGAACCAGCGCAGCCCGTTGTATGCGGGTGTCATGGCTGTGGTCATGTTCTCGCTGGCAGGCTTGCCGCCGCTGGTGGGTTTTTATGCCAAGCTGTCGGTGTTGCAGGCCTTGATTTCGTCGCAGCAAACAAGCTATTTGTTGCTGGCTATTTTTGCCGTATTGATGTCGTTGGTGGGTGCGTTTTACTATCTGCGTATTGTCAAAGTCATGTACTTTGATGCACCGCAAAGCCCGGTGCATCCCATTACTGCACCTGCGGATGCACGGGTGGTTTTGACCATCAACGGGGCGCTCATCCTGATTTTGGGTATCTTGCCAGGTGGTTTGATGACACTGTGCGCCCAGTCCATCAGCAGTATCGTCAAAACGCTGGGCAGCTAAGGCATACGCTGGCCGTATGTGTGCCATGAAAGCTGTGTCGTGAAAGTTCTTGATCTTCAGTGTGGCCATCAGCATTCGTTTGAAGGCTGGTTTGGCTCTGAGGACGATTTTCAGTCGCAACTGGCACGCGGCCTGGTTGAATGCCCGATGTGTGCTGACAAGGCCATCGTCAAAATGCCGAGTGCGCCACGGCTTAATTTTGGCGGACATGCACCACCCAGCGCAGTATCTGAAGCAGCCAGCAGTCCGTTGCCGCCCAGCTCAGTAGACACAGCTTCAGATACATCGCCATCCACTGAATTGACCACGACTGCTGACCAGCCTGCGCAAAGTGCCCCCAGCTTCGAGCAGCAAGCTGCATTTTTAAATGCAGTGCGCCATGTGCTGGCCAACACCGAAGACGTTGGCGACAAATTCGCCAACCAAGCCAGAGCCATGCACTATGGCGACGCCGAGCCGCGCAGCATTCGCGGTCAGGCCACACCGCGCGAGGCTTCAGAGCTGATCGAGGAAGGCATTGATGTGATGGCCTTGCCGATGCCAGCAGCGCTTAAAGAAACACTACAGTAATTGACCTCAAGTGCTACTGTTTCAGTAGCTTCTTGCACCCGAATTCATTGGGTTACAGCCCTATTTATTGCCTGAAAAAGCACTTTTTTGAGTTTTTCAGACATGATTGGCCCCCTGAGCCATCAAGGGTACAAACCGCGCAACTCGCGTGTATGCAAAATCCGTTTGCAGGCCACGATAAACGTTGCGGTGCGCAAGCTGACTTTCTGGTCTTGCGACACGGCCCACACCCCTGCAAAGGCGTGCTTCATGATTTTGACCAGACGCGCATTGATCTCTTCCTCATCCCAGAAAAAGCTTGAAAAGTCCTGCACCCATTCAAAGTAGCTGACCGTCACGCCGCCTGCATTGGCGATCACGTCGGGCAACACCAGAATGTTGCGGCTGGCCAAAATATCGTCAGCAGCAGGCGTTGTGGGACCGTTGGCACCTTCGATGATCATGCGGGCCTTGATGCGGCCTGCATTTTGTGCGTTGATTTGCTGCTCCAAAGCAGCCGGAATCAAAATATCGCAATTAACATCCCAAAAACTGTCGTTGCTTATCACTTCCGCCTGTGCAAAGCCGCCTACGCCGCCTGTGTCCGCCACGTGCTGCAGCAAAGCCGGCACATCCAGGCCTGCCTCTTTGTAAATCGTGCCGCTGTGGTCTTGCACCGCTACAACGCGGGCACCGGCCTCGGCAAACAACTTGCCTGCCACGCCGCCTACATTGCCAAAGCCCTGCACCGCCAGGCGTGCTCCTTTGATCTCCAGCCCGATATGCTGGGCCGCCTCACACCCCACGGTAAACACGCCACGGCCAGTGGCTTCGCGCCTGCCAAGGGAGCCGCCCAGGTCAACTGGTTTGCCCGTCACCACGCCGGTGGCGGTTGAGCCGGTGTTCATCGAGTAGGTGTCCATCATCCACGCCATGATCTGCTCGTTGGTGTTGACGTCAGGCGCAGGAATGTCCTTGTTGGGGCCAATGATGATGCCAATCTCGCTGGTGTAGCGGCGTGTCATGCGCTCCAGTTCGCCGCGTGACAGCTTTTTAGGATCCACGCGAATGCCGCCCTTGGCACCGCCATAAGGCACATTTACAGCCGCGTTCTTGACCGACATCCAGGCCGACAATGCCATCACCTCAGACAGCGTCACATCCTGGTGAAAACGCACGCCGCCCTTGCCGGGCCCGCGCGACACATTGTGCTGTACCCGGTAGCCCTCAAAGTGGGCTACCGTGCCGTCGTCCATGTGAATCGGCACGTCCACAATCAACACCCGCTTGGGGCGCTTGAGCGTTTCAGCCCAGCGCGCAAGATTGCCCAGATGCGGAATAACGCGGTCAACCTGTTGCAGGTAATTGCCCCAGGGGCCCAGGTTGCTGGCATCCAGATACGAGGGCAGGGGGTGCGCGCTGTGGTCGGCGGCGCTGGTGGGGGCAGATGGGCTTGACATGGAGAACTCCTGAGTTGGAAATCTTGCGAAGAAGATGCCACTGTAGAAGCCTGCGCGCAAATTGTCTAAGGCCAGCTTGATGTCAGTCTATGCAAAAAACGCATAGATGAAAAATTTAGCGATTTATGTCAACTTGTAAATTGCAAGGCTGCCAACCGCGCATACACACCGCCGCGCGCCACCAGCTCAGCATGGGTGCCTTGTTCAACCAGCTTGCCGTGGTCGAGTACCAGAATGCGGTCAGCTTGCTGCACGGTGGCCAGGCGGTGGGCCACCACCAGCGTGGTGCGGCCCTTCATCGCTGATTCAAGGGCGGCTTGTACCATGCGTTCGCTGGTCGCATCCAGTGCGCTGGTGGCTTCGTCCAGCAACAGCAGGGGTGAGTTTTTCAGCATGGCCCGCGCAATCGCAATCCGCTGGCGCTGGCCACCTGACAGGCGCACGCCGCGCTCACCCAAAAAGGTGTCATAGCCCTCGGGCAGCCGGGTGATGAACTCATCGGCAAATGCGGCTTTGGCGGCTGCAATGACCTCTTCGTCCGTCGCATCGGGCTTGCCATAGCGGATGTTCTCCAGCGCACTGGTTGAAAAAATAACCGCGTCCTGCGGCACGATGCCCACGCGCTGGCGCAGGTCGGTCAGTGACATGTCACGCGTGGCGATGCCATCAAGCGCAATGCGGCCTGATTGCGGGTCATAAAAGCGCAACAACAACTGGAACACCGTGCTTTTGCCCGCACCACTGGGGCCAACAATGGCCACGGTTTCGCCTGGTGCAACCTGCATGCTGAAGTTGTTGAGCGCCGCTTGCAGCGGACGAGACGGGTAGTTGAAATTGACTGCTTCAAATTCAATAGCGCTTCCCGCCCTAATGACGGGGGCTGGCGCCGGATCAGGCGGTGAAGAAATCGGTGAGCGTGTTTCCAGCAATTCCATCAGCCGCTCAGTCGCACCGGCAGCACGCAGCAAGTCACCATACACCTCGCCCAGCACGGCGGTGGCACTGGCCAGAATAATCACATACACCACCGTCTGGCCCAGATGGCCCGCCGTGATGTCGCCCCGCATCACCGCCTGCGTGCCCTGGTACAAGCCCCACAGCAAGCCAGCCGACGTGGCAATGATGATGAAGGCCACCAGCACCGAACGCGCCTGGGTACGGCGCACAGCGACGTTAAACGCGTTGGTGGTGGACACACTAAAGCGTGCCGCTTCCCGCGCTTCGGCGGTATAGCTTTGCACCACCGGAATCGCGTTTAACACCTCGGCTGCAATGGCGCTCGAGTCGGCCACCCGGTCCTGGCTGGCACGCGACAGCTTGCGCACACGCCGGCCAAACCACACCGACGGCGCAACAATCAGCACCAGCACACCCAGCACCTGAAACATCAAATACGGGTTGGTGTAAATCAGCATGAAAATGGCGCCGACACCCATCACCGCATTGCGCAAGCCCATGCTGAGTGACGAGCCCACCACGGTTTGCACCAGTGTGGTGTCGCCTGTCAGGCGGCTAAGCACCTCACCGGTTTGGGTGGTTTCAAAAAACTCCGGGCTCTGCTTGAGAACATGGCCATACACCGCATTGCGCAGGTCAGCCGTCACACGCTCGCCCAGCCAGCTGACCATGTAAAAACGTCCGGCCGAAAAAAGACCGAGTGCTGCCGCGACGCCAAACAGTTCAAAAAAGTGGGTGCGCAGCGCCATCAGCTGGCTGCCCTTGCCTGCGGCACTGGTGTCACCACCGACCAGGCCACCATCAATCAAACTGCGCAGCGCCAGCGGGAAAACCAGCGTGGCAATGGCCGCCATGACCAGAAAAAACACGGCCGCCGCAATATGACCAATGTACGGCCGCAGGAAAGGGGTCAGGCCCGACAGGGACTTGGGGCTTTTGGCTTTGGCGCGTTCTGTAGTCATGGGCTTAAGTGTAGGGGCGACCATGAAAGCAAAAAATAAACTTTCAGCTGTATTTCAGGTACTAAAACGCTCAAAAACAGTGCCAAATATGGCTTCGTCCCAATGTTTTCGGGCGCAAGTAGCTACTGATTTAATAGCGATTAAATTTGGGCAGGTTCAGCCACCAGCCCAGCCGCGCGTTGCACTTCGATGCGGATCTCTTCCGTCAACTGTGCTTTCAGCGCCATAAACACCGGTGTGGTTTTAACCGAATAGTGGCGCGGGTGGGCAATGGCCACAGGCAGGTCGCACTTGATGCGGCCAGGCCGGGCGCTCATCACGACCACGCGGTTGCCCATGAAGATGGCTTCATCAATGTCGTGCGTCACAAACAGCACGGTTTTACGTTCAGCTTCCCAAATGCCTTGCAACAGCTCTTGCATCAGTTCTCTGGTCTGGTGGTCCAGCGCGCCAAAGGGCTCGTCCATCAGCAGCATGCGTGGGTTGTTGGCCAGTGCTCTGGCCAGTGCGGTGCGCTGTTGCATGCCGCCTGAGAGCTGCTTGGGGAAGTGGTTTTCAAAACCTTTCAAACCGACTTTGACAATAAAGGGGTGGGCAATGGCCAGTTGCTCGGGCAGTGCCAAACCCTTTTCTCGCAGGCCAAAGCAGACGTTCTCCAGCACAGTGAGCCAAGGGAACAGCGTGTAGCTTTGAAACACCATGCCCCGGTCAGCGCCCGGTGCGGTGACGGGCTTGCCGTCCAATGTGATGCTGCCAGTCGTCGGCGTGTCAAGGCCAGCCACCATCCTCAAAAGCGTGCTTTTGCCGCAGCCTGATGGGCCAAGGATGGTGATGAAGTCGTTTTCTTCAACACTCAGGTCGGTGGCTTGCAGGGCCAATGTGCTTTTGGCTGCGCCTGTGCCAGTGAAGGTTTTGGAAACGCCTTTGACTTCAAGAATGCTCATGCTGCGCTCTCATAATTTTGCCCACGGGAACAGCTTGCGGTTCATGGCCTTGAAGGCCAGGTCCGTCACCAGTCCAATCACGCCAATCACGATGATGCCAAAAATGATCTGGTCTGTGGCCAGCAACGCCTGGCTGTCGGTGATCATGTGGCCGATGCCGCTGGACGCACCAATCAGCTCGGCCACGATGACATACGTCCAGGCCCAGCCCAGCACCATGCGCAGGATTTCAAAAATCTCGGGTGCGCTGCTGGGCACCAGCACGCGCAGCACGATGCCTTTGTCGGTGGCACCCAGCGTGTACGCGGCTTCAACCAGATCGCGCCGCGTGTTGCCCACACTCACCGCCATCATCAGCACCAGCTGAAAAAATGAACCAATGAAAATCACCGACAGCTTTTGTGCTTCACCGATGCCCGCCCACAAAATCAGCAGCGGTATAAAAGCCGACGCAGGCAGGTAGCGCGCAAAGCTGACAAAGGGCTCGAAAAACGCCTCAATGGGTTTGTACGCGCCCATCAAAACGCCCAGCGGAATCGCCAGTACAGCGGCCAGCAAAAAGCCGCCAAACACGCGCCATACCGTCATGCCAATGTCTTTGATGAATCCCTGGTTGACCAGCAGGTCGTAGCCAGAGCGAACCATGGTCAGCGGGTCGGCCAAAAAGGTTTTTGAAACCAGCCCGCCAAACGTCACCGCTGCCCATAGCGCGAAGAACAGGATGAAAAAGCTGATGCCCAGCACGACGCGCGTGCTGGGGGCTACTGGCTGAAGTGGCTTCACTTGAGAAAGCGTGTGTCGGCTAATTTCGTCATGTCTGGCAGGCTTTTAATGATGCCTGCTTCCAGCAGCAAATCGGCGGCTTCTTTGCTGAAAGCGGCATGCTCACCCGCAAAAAACTTTTGATTTGCAGCGCGGTCTTGCCAGCGCAAGAATTTCTGACTGCCCTCAAATGCCTCAGCCGTCTGCTTGACATCAGCACCCATGATTTCAAAGCTCTTTTTCGGATCTTTTTGAATCATTTCCAGCGCTTCAAAGTAGCTGTCGGCCAGGGCTTTTGCGGCTTTTGGGTTGTCGCTCAAAAACTTGGGCGTGCAGCCGACGGTGTCCATCACCATCGGGTAATCCAGCGTGGTGGCCATGATCTTGCCGGCCTCTGGCTTGGCACGCACAGCGCTTAAAAACGGCTCATAGGTCATGGCTGCGTCCAGATCAGCAACGCCTGCAATGATGGCATTGGCTGCAGCTTGCGGCTCCAGGCTGACCAGCTTCACGTCCTTGATGCTCATGCCGTTTTTCTTCAGCATCCAGGCCAGGGTGAAGTAAGGCGCTGTGCCTGGCGCGCTAACGGCGATGGTTTTGCCTTTCAGGTCGCTGAATTTGGCAATGCCGGGTTTGACAACGATGCCATCAGCGCCAAAGCTTTTGTCAAGCTGAAAAATCTGTGTCGTCGGCACGCCGTTGGCGTTCCAGTTGATCCAGGTTTCAACCGTGGTGGCAGCGCACTGCACATCACCTGAGGCAATGGCCAGGTGACGGTCTTTTTGCGGGATCTTTTTGACGGTAACATCCAGCCCGTTTTTCTTGAAAATACCCGCCTCTTTGGCCAGCGTGATGGGCGCAAAGCCTGTCCAGCCTGACATGGCAAAGGTCAGTTTGGTTTCCTGCGCCTGGGCGGTGGCGCAAGCAAGGGCAACAATGGACAGGGCGAGCAGTTTTTTCATGGGTTTCTCCGGTGGTTAAAAAGGGGATGGAAAGACGTAAATGTACGCATTGATCATGCGAGTTGCAATGCGTGTAATTCCGGTAGTTGCGCTTCCAGCGCAGCACTTACCTCGCCGCTGATGACCTGCTTTTGCAGCTCTGTCATGTCACCAGCCAGACTTCGGTCTTGCATCATGGCGGGCGAGGCACTGCGAATCAGGGCATGCAGGCTTTCCAGCGGGGCAGAGCTTTTCAGGGGCCGTAAAAATTCAATCCCCTGCGCCGCCGCCAGCAGTTCAATGCCCACAATGTGTGCGGTGTTGTGCAGCATCGGTTGCAGGCGGCGCGCGGCAAAGGTGGCCATTGACACATGATCTTCCTGGTTGGCCGATGTGGGCAGGCTGTCGACGCTGGCTGGGTGGGCAAGGGACTTGTTTTCAGACGCCAGTGCTGCGGCTGTGACGTGCACAATCATGAAGCCAGAATTGAGCCCTGCATCGGGCGTCAAAAAGGGTGGCAGCCGTGACACATTGGTGTCCACCAGCATGGCAATGCGCCGCTCGGCAATCGCGCCGATTTCTGCAATCACCACTGCCAATGCGTCGCAAACCAAAGCCACCGGCTCTGCATGAAAGTTGCCCCCTGAAACCAGCGCATTGTCAACCGCAAACACCAGCGGGTTGTCGGTCACGGCATTGGCTTCAATCACCAGTACGCGGGCGGCGTAACGCATCTGGTCCAGGCAGGCACCCATCACTTGTGGCTGGCAGCGCAGGCAGTACGGGTCTTGCACCCGGTCGTCGCCTTCCAGGTGCGACTTGCGAATAGCGCTGCCTTCGGTCAGTGCCCGGTAGGCGGCAGCGCAATCGATTTGCCCTGGCTGGCCGCGCACCGCGTGAATCCGCGCATCAAACGGGCCGTCACTGCCACGCGCAGCATCCAGCGTCAGCGCGCCTGCAATCACGGCGGCTTCAAACACGCGCTCCGTGGCAAACAGTGCGTCAATGGCCATTGCTGTTGATACCTGCGTGCCGTTGATAAGTGCCAGGCCTTCTTTGGCTGACAGGGCAATGGCTTGCAAACCTGCTTTTTTAAGTACCTCCAAAGCCGGCAGTCGTTGCCCTTGGTAAAACACCTCGCCTTCACCCACCAGCGGCAAACACAGATGTGCAAGGGGAGCTAAATCACCTGACGCACCCACCGAACCCTGGCAAGGGATGACGGGGCAAATGCCATGGTTATACAAATCTAATAATGCATCTACAACTTCTTCACGCACACCCGAGTAGCCGCGTGCCAGGCTGGCAGCTTTCAGCAGCAAAATCAGCCGCACAATATTTTCGGCCAGCGGCTCGCCCACGCCGACGGCATGCGAGCGCAGCAGCTTGAGCTGCAAGATGGCCAGGTCAGGCTTGGCGATGCGCGTGTTGGCCAGCTTGCCAAAACCGGTGTTCACGCCGTACACCGCAGCACCGCCGTCTGCCGCACGCATCACCAGTGCAGCACTGGCGCGAATGCCTTGACGGCAAGCAGCGTCCAGTTGCACGGGCAAGTGCTTGCTGCTGCACAACCTGCGCAGTTGCGCCAGACTTAGATGGCCGGGGATCAGCAATTCATGCGCCATGTCAGCCAATCATCGGCAAATTCAAGCCATTGGCTTTGGCACTCGCCCTGGCAATGTCATAGCCTGCATCGGCATGGCGCATCACGCCTGTGGCCGGGTCATTGAAGAGTACGCGGCCCAATTTTTCAGCTGCCCCGTCCGTGCCGTCAGCCACTATCACCACGCCTGAATGCTGCGAATACCCCATGCCCACGCCACCGCCGTGGTGCAAACTGACCCAGGTTGCACCGCTTGCTGTGTTGAGCAGAGCATTTAACAAAGGCCAGTCGCTCACGGCATCGCTGCCGTCCTGCATGGCTTCTGTTTCACGGTTGGGGGACGCGACGGAGCCGCTGTCCAGATGGTCGCGGCCAATCACGATGGGCGCTTTCAGCTCGCCGCTTTTGACCATCGCGTTAAACGCCAGCCCGGCAATATGCCGTTCGCCCAGGCCAATCCAGCAAATGCGTGCAGGCAGACCTTGAAAGCTGATGCGTTCAGCGGCCATGTCCAGCCAGCGGTGCAGGTGCTTGTTGGCGGGGAAAAGCTCTTTCATCTTCGCGTCGGTCTTGGCAATGTCTTCGGGGTCGCCACTGAGTGCCACCCAGCGGAAGGGACCGGTACCGCTGCAAAACAGCGGGCGAATGTACGCGGGTACAAAACCAGGGTAGTCAAACGCATTGGCAACCCCAAAGTCTTTGGCCACCTGGCGCAGGTTGTTGCCGTAGTCCACCGTGGGTATACCCATGGCATGAAACGCCAGCATGGCTTTGACCTGTGTGGCGCATGACTCGCCAGCAGCTTGCGTCAGTGCGGCATGCTGCGCCGGGTCTTTGCGGGCGGCCAACCAACGCTCATTGGTCCAGCCTGCGGGCAGGTAGCCATTGATGATGTCGTGCGCCGAGGTTTGGTCGGTCACGATGTCGGGGCGGATGCTGCCAGCCTGGGTGCGTTTGGCCAGCTCCGGGAACACATCAGCCGCATTCGCGCACAATGCAATCGACACCGCTTCTTTGCGCTCGGTGTGGTACTTGATCAGGCCCAAGGCCTCGTCCAGCGTAGCGGCCTGTTTGTCAACATAGCGGGTGCGCAGCCTGAAATCAATATGGCTCTGGTCGCATTCAATATTGAGCGAGCAAGCGCCTGCAAAAGTTGCCGCTAGCGGCTGCGCGCCACCCATCCCGCCCAGGCCGGCGGTTAGCACCCAGCGGCCACTTAAATCACCGTTGTAGTGTTGCCTGCCTGCTTCCACAAAGGTCTCATAGGTGCCCTGCACAATGCCCTGCGTGCCAATGTAAATCCAGCTGCCAGCGGTCATTTGCCCATACATCATCAGGCCCGCGCGGTCCAGCTCGTTGAAGTGCTCCCACGTCGCCCACTTGGGCACCAGGTTGGAGTTGGCAATCAGCACGCGCGGTGCGCCCGTGTGCGTACGAAAAACGCCTACCGGCTTGCCCGACTGCACCAGCAGCGTTTCATCAGGTTTCAGCTTTTTAAGTGAGTCAACAATCGCATCAAACGCAGGCCAGTTGCGCGCCGCCTTGCCGATGCCGCCATACACCACCAGCTCGTCTGGGTTCTCGGCCACGTCGGGGTCGAGGTTGTTTTGCAGCATGCGCAGGGCTGCTTCAATTTGCCAGTTGGCGCAGGTGATCTCACTTCCACGCGGTGACCGAACCACTCTGGCTTTGCTGTCCATGAATTTTGAATGTGATAGATCCGACATGGCTTTCTCCTGTTCAATACATCTCGCGCTGTCATCCCGTGCTTGACCCGGAATCCATGCCTTCTGCGGTGCTGGATTGGTGCGGGGTCATGGATTGCGGATCAAGTCCGCAATGACCGCTAAAAATATGACTGTTAGAAATATAGTTGTCTATACAACTTGTGTCAACTGGGGTAATCTATAGGCATGAAATCAATAGGTATGAAAGTTCCGTTATTTGCATACGAACAGGTCAAGACCTTCATCAAGACCCGCATCACGTCTGGCACATGGAGGCCGGGCGACGCGGTACCCAGTGAAACCGCGTTGATGGCGCAGTTCAGCATCAGCCGCATGACAGTCAACCGCGCCCTGCGCGAGCTGGCAACTGAAGGCATGGTCACGCGCATTCAAGGCTCGGGCACACGGGTGGCTGAGCTGCACCGCATTTCATCGCGGTTGACGATTCGGGATATTAAAGACGAGGTGGTCGAACGAGGTCATGCGCACGCTAGCAGCGTCTTGCTGGTGGCGACTGAAAAAGCCACGACTGCACTGGCCAAAACGCTGGGCTTGCGCGCGGGTAGCAAAGTCTTTCATACCGTTTTGGTGCACCTTGAAAACGGCATCCCTATTCAGCATGAAGACCGCTACGTCAACCCGCTGGCCGCGCCTGACTTTTTAAAAACTGATTTCACCCGATTCACGCCAGCCCACCATTTGCTGACCCGCGCGCCGCTGACGGATGCCAGTTATCAAATAGAAGCCTGTCTGCCGGGCACCGCCATCGCCAAGCTGCTGCACATCAAACCATCTGAGGCGTGCCTGTCCATTACCCGCCGTACCATCAGTGGGGCAAACGTGGCCAGCGTGGCGCGGCTGGTGTACCCGGGCACGCGCTACAGTTTTGCGGGGCAGTTTCAGGCATGACATGGCAGATTATTGATTTGAATTTCATTGCGCCTGTGCCTTGGCGCAATGGCGGCGGTACAACCCGTGAGCTGGTGGCCTGGCCTGATTCGGTGGCTTGGCAATGGCGCGCTTCGGTAGCCGAGGTGATTCAGGATGGGCCGTTCTCAAGCTTTGTCGGGGTACGGCGCTGGTTTGCGGTACTTCAGGGCGATGGCGTTGGCTTGACGGTAAACGGTCGTCAGCACGTGTTGCGTAAAGATGATTCACCACTGACATTTGATGGCGCGGCTACAACGACTTGCAAGCTGCTGGGCGGTGCAACACAAGACTTTAATTTGATGGTGCAGGGCGGTGCATCAGCACGCATGCAGCGGGTTCATCACAGCTTGCAAATGACTTTTAAAGCTCCTGAAATAATGGCTGTTTACGCCAGCAAAGCGGGGGCTACACTGCAAATAGGCAGTGAATTTCATGCACTTTCGCCCCATTGTTTTGGCTGGATGCCTGTTGAGGCGAACACGAGCCTTCATCTACTGAGTGACGATGCGCTTTTGATGGAAATTAACGTATGACTTCATCACCCAGTATTTGGCTTAATTGCAAAGCAGCCACCCTGCAAGCGGGCGCTGCACAGCCCTACGGATTGATTGAAGATGCCGCGCTGGTTGTCAGCGATGGCTCGCTGCAATGGGTGGGCCCGCGCAGCGACTTGCCTGCCAACTTGCTGAATGACAGCACGCCAACGATGGATGCCAAGGGCGCGCTCATCACGCCCGGCCTGATTGATTGCCACACACACCTGGTGTATGGCGGCAACCGGGCAGGGGAGTTTGAACAGCGACTGAACGGTGCAAGCTATGAAGACATTGCCAGGACGGGTGGCGGCATCGTATCGACGGTAAAGGCAACTCGGGCTGCGACGGAGCATGAACTTGAGGCCCAAAGTACGCCGCGCCTGTTGGCTTTGCTGGCTGAAGGCGTGACCACCTTGGAGATCAAATCAGGCTACGGCCTGGCGCTAGAACATGAGCGAAAAACGCTGCGCGTGGCACGCAGCCTGGGCGCTACGCACCCGGTGTCGGTACAAACCACTTTTTTAGGCGCACACGCTGTGCCGCCTGAGTTTGCGGGCCGTACGGATGACTATGTAGATGCGGTGCTGCACATGCTGCCGCTGCTGCATGCTGATGGCCTGGTAGATGCGGTAGACGCGTTTTGTGAGCGGATTGGTTTTAGCGTAGCGCAGACGGAACGGATTTTTCAAGCCGCACGCGGCATGGGTTTGCCCGTCAAACTGCATGCCGAACAGCTCAGCGACAGCGGCAGTGCGGCGTTGGCTGCGCGTTACAACGCCATCAGTTGCGACCACCTTGAATGGCTGAGCGATGCAGGCGTGCAGGCCATGGCGCGTGCTGGCACCACGGCTGTGCTGCTGCCCGGTGCGTTTTATTTTTTACGTGAGACCAGATTGCCACCGATTGCACAACTCAGAAGTGCTGGTGTGCCGATGGCGATTTCAACCGACTGCAACCCCGGCAGCTCGCCCTGCACGTCGCTGCTGCTGATGTTGAACATGGCCTGCACACTTTTCAGGCTAACGCCTGAAGAAGCGTTGGCAGGCGTGACCCGTCACGCAGCGCGTGCATTGGGTTTGAAGGATCGCGGCGTGCTGACAGCAGGCATGCGGGCTGATTTTGTGCTGTGGGACGTCGCGTCGGCTGCGGAGCTTAGCTACGCTTTTGGGAGCTGCCCACGCTTGCAAACAGTCTTTAATGGGGTGGCTGTATGACTTTTATGCTGCAAAAGGGCACTGCTCCCATGCTGGTTAGCATGCCGCACATTGGAACAAATATTCCGCTTGAAATGCAAAGCGACTATGTACCGCGTGCCCTGGCTGTTGAAGACACCGATTGGCACCTGGCCCGGCTGTATGACTTTTTACCTGCGCTTGGCATCAGTGTGTTGCAGCCGCGATATTCACGCTACGTGATTGACCTGAACCGCCCGCCGGAAGACACGCCCATGTACCCCGGCGCTGCCAACACCGAGCTGTGCCCCACCCATTTTTTCAATGGTGACGCGCTGTACAAACCGGGACAAGAGCCATCACCGCAAGAAGTGCAGCGCCGTCGCAATGTTTACTGGCAGCCGTACCACGATGCGTTAGCCGCTGAGCTGGCGCGCATCAAGGCCGTTCATGGTTTTGCCCTGTTGTGGGACGCGCACAGCATTCGTTCGCATATTCCGTGGCTGTTTGAGGGCAAGCTGCCTGACTTGAACATCGGCACGGCCAGCGGCGCGGCAGCGGCCATTGCTGTGTCTGATTCTGCTGTAAGTGCAGTTGACAGTTTCACGCATGTGGTTAATGGCCGTTTCAAGGGCGGCTACATCACCCGCCACTATGGCCAACCCGCTAGCCAAGTCCACGCCATTCAGCTTGAAAAGTGCCAAAGCCTGTACATGCAGGAGGCGCCGCCATTTGCTTACGACGAAGTGCTGGCTGCACAACTGCAACCCACACTTAAACGGATGGTGCAAGCCAGTTTGCAAGCGGCCAAGGCTTTGTATGCCTGAAAACGCCAAGTACTTCGCGCCCGTGGCATGGGTTGATGGCAGCTGGGCCAACGACGTGCTGATTGGCGTTGCGGACGACGGCACATGGGCCAGCTTTGAAGCGAATGCCAGCGCAGACGCACAGCGTGGTGCAACCCGGTTAAATGGCCCTGTCATCCCCGGCCTGGTCAACGCCCACAGCCACGCTTTTCAACGCGCCATCGTGGGTATGACTGAACGTGCAGTTGGCGGTCAAGACAACTTCTGGAGCTGGCGCGACCGCATGTACAGCGCCGCCCAGCGCATCACTCCCCCGCAGCTTGAAGCCATCGCTGCGCTGCTGTACGTCGAGTTGCTACAGGCGGGCTATACGCAAGTGTGTGAGTTTCATTATTTGCACAACGACCTGCACGGCAAGCCGTATGCCAACACGCTAGAGATGTCTTGCGCCTTGGTACGCGCCGCACAGCGCGTGGGCATCGGCATCACGCTGTTGCCCACGCTGTACATGCGCTCGGGTTTTGCTGCGACGGGTCTACGTAACGACCAGCAACGCTTTGCGTCAACGCCGGATTCAATTTTCAAACTGTGTGAAGGTATTGAGAAACAATTTGGCAGTGGACTGGTCAACACAGGCTTGGCCCTGCATTCCCTGCGCGCCGTCGGGCAGGGCGCGTTGCAAGAAGCCGCCGCCTACGCAAAAGCGCATCACATGCCCATCCACATCCATGTGGCCGAGCAAACAGGCGAGGTGGCCGATTGCATGAGTGCGTTGGATCAACGCCCCGTCGAGTGGCTGCTGACCCATGCAGGGCTTGACTCAAGCTGGAACCTGGTGCACGCCACCCACACCACACCTGCCGAACTTCAAGGCGTCAGAGCCAGCGGCGCATCCATCGTGCTGTGCCCCACGACTGAGGCCAACCTGGGCGACGGCGTGTTTGACTTGCCAGCCTATGCCGCGTTGCAAGGCAACTGGTCCATAGGCTCAGACAGCCACGTCGCCCGCAGTTGGCAAGAAGAGCTTCGTTTGCTTGAATATTCGCAGCGCCTGACGTTGCGGCAACGCAATGTGATGGCTGCTGCGGCAAGTCAGGCTTCAACGGCAGCAGCCCTGTTCAATGCCGCGTTGGCAGGCGGCCCCGCAGCTTGCGGCCAGCGCACTGCTGGCCTGACCACAGGCAACCGTGCAGACTTCTCAGTCATAGCCACCACATCGCCAGCGCTGCTAGGCGTACCCAACGACCATCTGCTGGACGCCATGGTTTTCTCCAGCCCGGACGCGCGGCTGAGCGAGGTGTACGTGGCGGGTAAGCGCGTGGTGCAAGGTGGGCGTGCTGAAAATTGGCAGGGCTTGGCGGATGATTTCTCAAAGGCCATGCAGGTGCTTTGGGCTTGACTGGCATGTCGCTTCTGCATGCACCAGCGGTGTAGATGGCTCGAACTGCTTCAAAACAGGCCATAAAAGCCTTAAAAATGCCGTTTTCAGATATCAAAAGTGGCTGTAGCCCAGTAGATTCGGGCGCAAGCAGCTACTGATTAGATAGCATAAAGATTTTTTAGCGTTTCCTCCTCTAATTAGGGGATGACGATTGCATTGGCATGTTGCAAACTGGCGGCTGGCGTTAACGACTACTCCAGGGAGCCCAGCATGCAAAACCTTTTGATTCGTGGCAGCAAAGGCAGCGACGTCCGCAAACTCAAGCAGGCGTTGGTCAAACAACTGGGCCTTGATGCGGCAGCGTTTGCAACCCTGGCCACAAGCGATGCGCTGGACGCTGACACCGAGGCCGCCGTACGCCGCTGGCAAGCAGGGGTGGGCCTGGTGGCCGATGGTGTGATGGGGCCGTATTGCCAGACGGTGTTGGGCCTGCGCCCTACAGGGCCGCTGGCTTTGAGCTTGAATCTTGACTTGGTACGCCGCTTGTTCCCTGCGACCAAGCCTGCCAACATTGCCCGTTACTTGCCGTATGTCGCCGCAGCGCTGGATGCCATGGGTTTGACAGACCGCCCCATGGTCTGCGCCGCACTGGGCACCATACGCGCCGAGAGCGAAGGCTTTTTGCCGATCGCCGAGTTTCAGTCGCAGTACAACACCCAGCCCGGGGGCGCGCCGTTTGCCATGTATGAAGTGCCCGGCAACAAGCTGGGCAACACCACTGTGGGCGATGGTGCGCGCTTCAAGGGGCGTGGTTTTGTGCAACTTACGGGGCGTTATAACTACGCCAAATACGGCGCTGTGGTTGCAATGGACTTGACCGCCAAAGCCGACCTGGCCAACGCGCCTGAAGTGGCCGCATTGCTGCTGGCCCAGTTTTTAGCCAGCCATGCCGATGCCATGCGCACTGCACTGGCCGCAAGTCAGTTTGCTGCTGCACGCAAGCTGGTCAATGGTGGGGCGCATGGGCTGGACAGGTTCAAGGATGTTTTTAAACTGGCCGACACGGCCTGGCCTGAGGCCACCGTCAACAGCGTGGCCTTGGCTGGCAAGGGCGGCGGCAAGGCTGGCAGCAGTGCCAGGCTGAAGGTCGTCGCGACTGCTGTAACAGCCCCAGCCACCCGGCGCTCATTAACGGTACGCAAAGACCCGAAAGACATCAACGACAGGCCGTACCTGCCACCGCCTGTGGGCTTGCAAGAGGCCTTTCCCGCTGACAAAGACATTGCCCAATTTCTGCCCGCCTACAGCAAGGCGGGCATGATTTTGAACCAGGGCCAGGAAGGCGCATGCACCGGCTTTGGCCTGGCTTGCGTGGTCAATTATTTGCGCTGGGCCAAGTCGGGCTACCCGAAAAAAATGGCTTCTGTCAGCCCGCGCATGTTTTACAACTTTGCCCGCCGTTATGACGAATATGCAGGCGAAGACTACGACGGCTCCAGCTGCCGGGGTGCGCTGAAAGGCTGGTTCAACCATGGTGTGTGCATGGAGTCTGACTGGCCCTTTAGTGACACCAAAATTTTGCAACCCAAATATGGCTATGCCGAAAGAGCTGCCAACAACACCCTGGGTGTGTACTACCGCATTGAGCTCAACTCCATCACCGACATGCAAGCCGCCATTCAGTCAACCGGTGCGGTATTTGTGTCGGCCTACACGCACAGCGGCTGGGACAAGGTGCGCAAAACCACCCAACCGCCTGCCAGCCACAGCGGCTTGCCAGACATTGTTTTTGACGGCAGGCCGTCAAAAGCCGATGGCCATGCGTTTGCACTGGTTGGTTTTAATTCGCGGGGATTTATTGTTCAAAACTCCTGGGGTCATGACTTTGGCGCAGGCGGCTTTGCCGTGTTGACCTATGCCGACTGGCTGACCAACGCCATGGATGCCTGGGTGGTGGGCATGGGCGTGCCGGGCGTGGTGGCTGGCCGCGTTAGCAGCTACAGCAAGGGTGCAACCACAGCAAGTGGAGTAGCAGGCAGTGCGGACACCAGCGCCTGGTGGAGCGAAGACAAGGCCTACCAGCACAGCGTGGTACTGGGCAATGATGGCCGCGTCAAGCGCTACCAGACCGAAGACGAACTCAGCCGCACACTGCTGCACCAGGTGGCTGGCCTGCCTGACCAATGGTTTCGCAGCCAGCCTGCAGCTGACGCCAAGCGCCTGGTCATCATCGCCCACGGCGGCTTGAACAGCGAAGACGCCGCCATCAAGCGCGCCCGCGCCATGGGCCGACACTTTTTGGGCAACGGCTGCTACCCGCTGTTTTTGGTCTGGAAGACGGGTCTGCTTGAATCGATTGGCAACATCGCAGAGGATGCATTTCGCCGAAAACCAGCATTGGCAGGCGGCGTCGGCGAGTGGTTTACTGAAAAGACCGATCTGATGATCGAGGCAACCATTGGCCGGCCGCTGGCCAAACCAATCTGGAGCGAGATGAAAGAAAACGCCGAGCTGGCCTTTGGGGCAGGGCGGGGTGGCGATTTGCTGATCACTGCATTGCAAAAACTGCTTGACACCTGGGGCGACAAGCTGGAGGTACACATCGTGGGCCACTCGGCAGGCTCCATCCTTCTTGGGCATTTGCTGAGCGCCTTGCAAACGCGGCGTCTGGTGGGCAAGGTCAAGTCAACCCATCTGTTTGCGCCTGCCTGCACGGTGCAGTTTGCCAACAGGCACTACGCCCCACAAACCGGGGTGATGACAAACCTGTACATGCATGTGCTGGCCAACAACGTGGAGCGCAACGACAACGTCGCCATGATTTACCGCAAGTCACTGCTGTACTTTGTATCCAACGCGCTGGAGTCTGATCTGCGCACACCCATCCTGGGGCTGGACAACGTGACCAAGGCCGACTACAGCGGCTGGGACGGCAGCTCCAGCACTGGCGAATCCCTGAAAGCCTGGCGGCAAGCCGCAGCCAGCGCAGGGCTGAACAAGGCAGATCGCTACACCGTCATCAAAAGCGACAAGGTCACAACGGCCAACCTTGATAAAAAATCGAAAATTGAGACAGACGCTGCCCACGGCAGCTTCGACAACGATGTCGATGTCATCACCCAAACGCTGGAGCGCATTCGGGGTGGCAAGCTGCTGGTGGGGGTGGATGATTTGCGTGGGTTTTAAGTCGGGCGCACCCCTGTCATCTGCCCCCTCAGCACATCCATCTCCCCCATCAGTTGCAGCGCCAGCGCCGCACCGGCAAAGTTCACGCCCAGGTCGCGGTGCAGGCGCAGGGCTACTTTGGCGCGGTGCAGGTGCAGGCCGGTAAAGCGCCATTGGTCTGGGGCTTGGCCCACTTCATGCACCAGGCCTTCAATCACGCCTTCCTCCACCAGTTCAATGATGATGTCGGCCTGCGCGGCGCAGGCGCGGCACAGGTCTTGTAGCGTCAGTTCGCTTAAATCTTCCATGACATAAGCATCCACCCTTTGCATGGGTGTTGAGAGGATGAAGTTGGGTGTCATCGTGCGTGCTCCCGGGTTTTTTCAAATGCGTCAATTGACTCTAGCGCGGCGCGCGGCTTGAAGTCGGAAAACGTGGCGGCCATGGTCTCGTAGATTTTTTTATCTGCATCGGTATCCGCAGGCGGCTGCGTGACATGCAGCACGTAATAAAAATCACCTGGCGTTTTGGCGGGCAGCCCACGCCCTTTCAGGCGCAGCTTGCGGCCCGTGATGGAGCCCGCAGGGATGGTGACCACCACCCGACCTGTGGGCGTGGGCACTTCAATCTCTGCGCCCAGCGCGGCCTCCCACGGGGTGATGGGCAAGTCCATCAACACGTCGTAGGTGTCTGTGCGGTAGAGCGGGTGCGGCAGCATTTCAACGTCAAGGTACAAGTCGCCGGGGCTGCCCTGGCCCATGCCAGGCCCGCCTTGTGCCGCCAGGCGGATGTGCTGCCCCGCGCGAATGCCTTTGGGGATGACAAACTCAATCGTGCGGTCTTGCAGGGCAGGGCGGCCATCGCTGCCTTCAAGCTGCACGCGCAGTTGCAGCGTGCGGCTTGCGCCCAGGTATGAATCTTCAATCTCAATTTGAATCTTGGCATGCTGGTCCTGGCCGTGCATGTCGAAGGCCTGGTGCGTGCGCTGGCCGCCCCGTTGCCCACCACTTTGCCCACCGCCCATGCCGCGAAATAAAGAGTCAAAAAAGGCGCTATGGTCTGCATCGCTACCCTCGTCAAAACCATTACTGCGTTGCGATTGGCCCGCCCAGTCAGGCGGTGGCTGAAAGTCTTGCCCGGCCTTGTAGTTGGCCCCAAGCCGGTCGTACGATGCGCGCTTTTCAGGGTCTTTCAGCACGTCATAGGCTTCAGCCAGTTCTTTAAAACGGGCTTCGGCATCTTTTTCTTTGCTCACATCGGGGTGGTACTTGCGCGCCAGTTTGCGGTGCGCGCGCTTGATGTCCTCAGGCGTTGCGCTTTTGCTCACGCCCATGGTTTCGTAGTAGTCTTTAAATTCCATTGAAGTCCCTCAGCCGCGTATGCGCCTTTATTCACCTTAGCAGTCCCTTAACCGACTGGCTGTAAGACAGAGGCGCAAACTGGGTCGCTTCCCCTATTTCAAACGCCGCGCGGCTTTTATGATGCCCCCATGACCACACCATCACCTTCCAGTACCCTTCACGCACTTTTTGATGCGCAACACGCAGCCAGTCGCCAACACATCGACGTGCCACTTGATGTCAGGCGCAACCGCCTGCTGCGCATGAAGGCGCTGATTGACAACCACGGCGCTGCATTGGCACAGGCGGTGCAAAAAGATTTTGGTGTGCGGTCGCCGCAATTAACGGAGATTGCGGATCTGTTTGTGCTGCGCACGCTGCTGTCGCACACGCTCAAGTCCTTGCCCAAATGGATGAAGCCGCAAAAAGTCAGCACGCCGCTGTACCTGCAACCTGCCAGCGCGTATTTGCAGCGCCAGCCGCTGGGTGTGGTGGGCGTGGTGTCGCCATGGAACTACCCGGTGCAGCTCGCCCTGGGCCCGGTCATCACGGCGTTGGCTGCGGGCAACCGCGTGATGCTCAAACCCAGTGAACTCACACCGCACACATCCGCCTTGATGGCTGAATTGATTGGCCAAGCGTTTGCACCTGACGAGGTGTGCGTGGTGCAGGGCGATGGTGACAACGATGTGGAACTAGCCACCGAATTTACAAGCCTGCCGTTTGACCATTTGTTTTTTACTGGCTCTACAGCAGTGGGCCGCATGGTTGCCAAAGCTGCAGCCACCAACCTGACCCCCACCACGCTGGAACTGGGCGGCAAATCGCCGTGCATCATTGATGCCAGTTGTGACCTGGACGCAGCCGCCATCAAAATCGCGCACGGCAAGCTGCTCAACGCCGGGCAGACCTGCATTGCACCTGACTACGTGCTGCTGCCCAAAGGGCGTGAGGACGCTTTCGGCCATGCCTTTGCACAGGCCGTGGCCAAGCTCTTCCCCACCATTGCTGGCAACCCCGACTACGCCGCCATCATCAGCCCACGCCACCACGCGCGCCTGCAGGCCATGCTGGCCGCAGCAGAGCAGGGCGGTGCCAGGCTGCAAACAGTCAACACGGGCGGCAAAGCAATGGAAGGCTCTAGGCAAATGCCGCCCGTGCTGGTGTTTGACGCGCCGCCTGACTGCAAGCTGCTGCAAGAAGAAATCTTTGGCCCCATCCTGCCCGTGCTGGCGTACGACTCGCTGGATGCGGCAATAGCATCGATCAATGCCGGGCCACGCCCGCTGGCGCTGTACTGGTTTGGCACCGATAACGCTGCGCGCGACAAAGTGCTGGCCAGTACCGTTAGCGGCGGCGTGACCGTCAACGACACCCTGATGCACATCGCCCACGAGAACCTGCCCTTTGGCGGCATTGGCGACAGCGGCTGGGGCAGCTACCACGGCGAGGCCGGGTTTTTAAGACTGACGATGCAAAAGCCCGTGCTGGTGCAGTCGAAGTGGGCACGCGGAGATTTGTTCTACCCACCGTACGGCAAACGCTTTGACCAGGTGATGGGGCTGCTCAAGCGCTGGTTGTGAGTTGCGCAGATTTGAATGCTACGCTTTTAGGAGCTGGTTGCGCCCGTAACTATTGGGCTAGGGGCCTAAAAAGCACCTGAAAAAAGGGTAAAAACGGGTTTTTTTGGCATCCAGGGCACTGAAATTACGTTTGAAAACTGCCTGATGGCCTTGAAAGTGCGGATTTTAGGGGCTTAAAAGTGGCTGTAGACCAACGGATACGGGCGCAAGCAGCTACTTATTTAGTAGCGCTTGTTGTTAGACGGCCAACGCATCCAGCGGGCTAGCCGTGCCCCCAGCTGCCACCTTCAACACATGCGTGTAAATCATGGTCGTGCTCACATCACTGTGGCCCAGCAGCTCTTGCACCGTACGAATGTCTGTGCCAGATTGCAGCAAATGCGTTTCAAAGCTGTGGCGCAGGGTATGCACAGACACGGTTGACGATGCCCGCCAGCGGCACAGCCTGCTTCAAAGCGCGTTGCAGCCGCTCCTCAAACAAATGGTGCCGCCGCTCAATGCCGCTGCGCGGGTCAACTGACAAAGTAGGCGACGGGAACAACCAGCACCAACCCCAAGTTTGCCCAAGGCGCGGGTATTTCACTTCCAGCGCATCTGGCACCTGCACCCCGGCGCGCTGAGCCTTGCGATCGGCTTGCCAAAGCGTGCGGGCCGCCATCATCTGTTGCTGCAAAGCCGGTGCCAGGGAGCGCGGCAGCATCACCACCCGGTCTTTGTTACCCTTGGCCTCCCGAACAATGATGACGTGGCGGTCATAGTCAACATCTTTGACGCGCAAACGCATGCCCTCCATCAGCCGCATGCCGGTGCCATACAGCAAACGTGCCAGCAAAGCCGTGACACCGTCCATCGCAGCCAGCAAGCCCGCAACTTCATCTTTGGTCAATACCGACGGAATGCGGCGCACCTGGGCAGGCCGGTTGATGTCGGTCAGCCAAGGCAAATCCTCTTCCAGCACTTCACGGTATAAAAACAGCAGCGCACTCAAGGCCTGATTGTGTGTAGACGCCGACACTTTGCGTTCAGTCGCCAGCATGGTTAAAAAAGCCTCAACCTGCTTGGCCCCCATGTCGCGCGGATGCGTCATCTTGCCATTGCGACCATGCCAGCGGATGAAAAAGCGGATCCAATAGAGATAGGTTTTTTCAGTACTCAGGCTATAGTGAAGGTAACGAATCCGCTCCCTGACCTGGTCAAGCAAGCGTAAAGATTGCAAAGGCGGGTTGCGGGGTTTCATGGTTCTTTTATAACTGTATAAAATTACAGTATATGACCTTGAAACCTAACATGCAAGCCAGTTTCAGGAGATGTTGATGCCCAGATTATGTTGCAGCGCCATTTTTATACCGCAGGGATTGCGGTACACATTGCGTTAGGCCCCAAACCATGCTGAAGCTAGTTCTTGCCGCATTCATAATTCTGCTTGCCCCGGGCCTTGCGGTTTCAGCTGACACAAGGCTCGTTGTCTACAACCACATCGCGTATGAACCGATCGCGCTAAATAAGACGGT
>JANOWR010000060.1:0-17033 GCA_031417995.1 Polaromonas sp.
TGACGGGTAAGCCCAGGATGGCTCTGGCGTGCAGCTCAAACTGGGTTTGTACCTGCGTACACATGGTGACCATCCCGGTGTCGTGTGGGCGGGGGCTGACTTCGCTGAACCAGACGTCGTCGCCCTTCACAAACAGCTCAACTCCGAAAACACCTTGGCCGCCGAGGTTGTCTGTCACGGCTTTGGCTATGTCGCGGCTACGTTGCAGGGCTGCATCACGCATGGGGTGTGGCTGCCAGCTTTCTACATAGTCACCACTGACCTGGATGTGACCAATGGGTTCACAAAAATGGGTTTCTACTTTGCCGCTTTCACCCAGGGCGCGCACAGTGAGCTGCGTGATCTCGTAGTCAAAGTCAATGAAGCCTTCAACAATCACGCGGCCGTGGCTGACCCGACCACCAGCCATCGCGTAGTCCCACGCAGTTTTTATGTCATCCGGCCCGGCGATTTTGCTTTGGCCTTTGCCGGATGAACTCATCACGGGTTTGACGATGCAGGGGTAGCCAATTTTTGAATCAATGGCTGCCTGTAGCTCGACCAGTGAATCGCAAAACACATACGGGCTAGTCGGCAGCCCCAATGTCTCAGCGGCCAGACGGCGAATGCCTTCGCGGTCCATCGTCAGGCGGGCGGCGCGTGCCGTGGGTATGACGCGGGCTGTGCCTGCGGCTTCAAGCTCCTCGAGCATGGCGGTGGCGATGGCTTCAATTTCTGGCACGACGAGGTGCGGCTTTTCTTGTTCGATCAATGCCTTGAGCTGCGCGGGGTCGCTCATGGTGATGGTGCGGGCGTGGTGCGCCACCTGCTGACCGGGTGCGTTGTCGTAGCGGTCAACGGCGATGGTCTCGACCCCAAGGCGCTGCAGTGCAATCAGCACTTCTTTGCCAAGCTCGCCCGAGCCAAGCAACATGACTTTGGTGGCATTGAGGGACAGGGGGGTGCCGAAGGTGGTCATAAAAATTCCGGGTAGGGATGGGAAAATCAAAAAAGACAGACCAGTTTACCTGCGCACACCTGCGTGAAAATAGTCGCAAGGCACAATAGCAGCATGAATTCAGCTGGCGTATCGCCGATTTTTTCCATTCAAGGCCTGACCAAAAAATACGGTGACACCACCGTTGTCAATAACCTGTCGTTTGACATCAAACCCGGCGAATGTCTGGGTGTGATCGGGCCTAACGGTGCGGGCAAAACCACCACCATTCGCATGTGCCTGGGGCTGACTGCCCCTGATGCGGGCAGTGTGTCGTTTTACCAGACGGGGCAAAGCGCGTTGCAGATGCCGATGGACGCGCTGGCCATCAAGGACAAGCTGGGCATCGTCAGCCAGTTTGACAGCCTGGACCCTGACTTTTCGTGTGCTGAAAACCTGCTGGTTTTTGGCCGCTACTTTGGTTTGAAAGACGCCGTCATCAAGGAGCGCATCCCCAAGCTGCTGGAGTTTGCCGCGTTGACCAGCAAGGCCCATGCCAAACTGAGTGAGCTGTCAGGCGGCATGAAGCGGCGGCTGTCACTGGCACGTGCACTGGTCAATGACCCGCAATTGCTGATGCTGGATGATCCCACCACCGGCCTGGACCCGCAAGCCCGTAACCTGATGTGGGAGCGCCTGCAACGCCTGGTGCAGCAAGGCAAATCCATCTTGCTGACCACCCACTTTATGGACGAAGCCGAGCGCCTGTGCAACCGGCTGCTGGTGCTGGACCATGGCAAAAAAATGGTCGAGGGAACGCCACGCCAGCTGATCAATGACAACCTGGAACCCGACGTGGTGGAGGTGTATGGCGTGGGGGCTTTGGCGCTGCTTGATTCACCACTCAAGGCAATGGCCGCGCGGGTTGAAGTCAGTGGAGAGACGGTGTTTTTTTACACACAGGATTCGAAACGGCTCATTGAGGCGCTGGCGGCTTACCCGCAGTTGCGCACGTTGCATCGCCCCGCCAATCTGGAGGACCTGTTTTTAAAGCTCACGGGCAGGCAGATAAGGGAGGATGCGTGATGAATTCGATCTGGTCCGCCCCCCGCATCAGCATGCGCTGGTGGCCCGTGTTCAGACGTAACCTGTTGGTGTGGCGCAAGCTGGCCATCCCGAGTGTGGTGGGCAATATTGCCGAGCCGCTCATCACGCTGGTGGCCTTTGGCTACGGGCTGGGTGTGCTGATCGGACAGGTCAATTTGAACGGGATTGCTGTGCCCTACATTTTGTTTTTGGCCAGTGGCTCGGTGTGCACCAGCGCCATGAACGCCGCGTCGTTTGAAGCGCTGTACTCGGCCTTCTCGCGCATGCATGTGCAGCGTACCTGGGACGGCATCATGAACGCGCCAGTGCGGCTGGATGATGTGGTGTTTGCTGAAATGCTGTGGGCGGCCTTCAAGTCGCTGTTTACCAGTGTGGTTATTTTGGCAGTCATGCTGGTACTGGGCATCAGTCACAGCCCCATGCTGCTGCTGGCTTTGCCGTTGCTCGGGCTGGTAGGCATCACGTTTTCATGCATCGCGCTGATCTTCAATGCGCTGGCCAAGGGCTACGATTTTTTCACTTACTACTTCACGCTGTTTTTAACGCCAACGATGTTTTTGAGTGGTGTGTTTTTCCCGCGTGACCAGTTGCCAAGCGTGCTGCGCCACATCTCGGACTGGTTACCGCTGACCGCTGCGGTGGAGCTGGTGCGCCCACTCTTTTTAGGCCAGTGGCCTGCAATGGGTTTGCAGCATCTGACAGTGCTGGTGGTGTATGCAGTGGTGGGTTTTTGGGTAGCGCTGGCGCTGACGCGCAAACGTTTTACAAGTTGACAATTGATGTTAAACGCAGAAGATTTGAAGTCATTGGCCAAAGCCAAAACGCCAGACGCCTGTACCTGCCCGCTGCGCCCCTGCGCTGGCTGGGAAAGCTTTACCGAAGACCGCTGGCCCAAAACACACATGCAGAACGTGGGCACTCTCAGAGACCCCGACCTGTACCAGCCAGGTACAGAAGAACATCACCCGGACGGCACGCGCTATACGTCTACAAATGCACCGATTGCTGTTAACTTTTTCCCGTACAACCTGTGTGATGTGTTTGCCTGCGGTCAGTGCAGCAAGCTTGTGCTGCGCTACACCGAATTTGGCGGCTACTACGTGGACCACCGCGTGCGAGAGCTGGATGCGGGCTTGATCGTTTGAAGACAAAAAACAGCTTTTTTTAAGCGTTTTTACCCATCAAAAGTGCCTATAGCCCAATAAATTCGGGCGCAAGCAGCTACTAGTTTAATAGCACTTAAAATTACACCACTGCAAACCGCTGCGCCATCTCGGCCAGGCCCAGCTCGCCCAATACCTGCTTGAGGCGCTCTTGTGCATCGCTGGTTTTTTTAGCGCTAGGCGTTTGCGGCTTGCTGGCCAGAATCAGTTCGTTCTTCATCGAATGTTCCCAGCCGACCAGCTCGGTAACCGTGACGTTGTAGCCATTGGCTTCCAGCTGCAAACAGCGCAGCACATTGGTGATCTGGCTGCCAAACTCGCGCGTGTGCAACGGGTGCCGCCACAGCTCGGCCAGCGGGGTTTTGCTCAAGTTCAAGGCTCTTGTTTTTTTCAACACACCTGCCACTTCCGCCTGGCAGCACGGTACCAGCACCATGTGCTGCGCCTGCTTGGCCAAGCCAAAGGCTATTGCGTCGTCAGTGGCGGTGTCGCAGGCGTGCAGCGCGGTCACGATGTCGATGCGGTCTGGCAAATCAGTGGACGTGGCAGATTCTTTGACGGACAGGTTTAAAAAAGACATGCGCTCAAAGCCCAGGCGTGCTGCCAGGGCGCGGGACTTTTCAACCAGCTCGGGCCGGGTCTCTATGCCATAAACATGGCCACTGGCTTTTTGCCCTGCGTGCGCCACATTAAAAAACAGGTCATACAAAATGAACCCCAGGTACGACTTGCCCGCGCCGTGGTCAGCCAGGGTGAAGGCTGCTTCGCCCTTAACCACCTCATTGAGCAAGGGCTCAATGAACTGGTACAGGTGATACACCTGTTTGAGCTTGCGGCGCGTGTCCTGGTTCAGCTTGCCTTCGCGCGTCAGGATGTGAAGCTCTTTGAGCAGCTCTATGGACTGGCCGGGGCGCAGCTCTTCAATCACCTGGGGCTGATTTTTGGGTAGTTTTTGCATGCGGTTGCAGTTTAGCGGCATCATGCAGACATTTTGAAAGCAGCCTAACATCGACGTTTTTAAACCACCTTGAAAATGCCATGACCAAACCCGCAAAAATCGTTTACACCGCCCACGCCAGCGCCACTGGTGGCCGTGAAGGCCAGGCCAAATCTGATGACGGCCTGCTCGACGTGAAACTGATCACCCCCAAAGAAATGGGCGGCGCTGGCGGCGGCGTCAACCCCGAGAAGCTGTTTGCAGCGGGCTACTCGGCCTGCTTTCTGGGTGCGATGAAGTTCGTTGGCAGCCTGGAGAAAATCGCCATCCCGGCTGACACCAAAGTTGAAGGCGCTGTTGGCATTGGCCCGTTTGGCGCAGGTGCCACACCAGAAGGTTTCAACATTGCGGTAGAGCTGAAGATCAGCGTACCCGGCATGGACAAAGCCGCCGTGCAGACCCTGGTTGAAAAAACCCACAAGGTGTGCCCGTACTCCAACGCCACACGCGGCAACATTGATGTGACGCTGACGGTCGTTTAAGACGCAGAACCAACTGTCACCAAAGCGCTGGTGACAGCTTGCAGCGGGCCGCTGTTGTGGCTAACCTTGGCTCATGCATCAACTCAACTTTCAGGTTTTAAAAACCAGCCTGCATCAAACGCGCTTGACCAGCAGCCAGACCTTAGCGCTAAAGAGTGGTGAAGTACGCTTAGCGATTCAACGCTTTGCCTTCACGGCCAACAACATCACTTACGCCGCCTTTGGCGATGCGATGAATTACTGGAAGTTTTTCCCCACTAGCGACGCGGCCTGGGGCAACATTCCGGTTTGGGGCTTTGCTGATGTGTGCGAATCGCGCTGTGAAGGTGTCACGATAGGCGAACGCTTTTACGGCTATTACCCGATGGCCAGCCACGTGACGCTGCTGCCAGCACGCGTCAATGACCGCGGGTTTTACGATGCTGCGCCGCACCGCGCCGAGCTGCACCCGGTCTACAACCAGTATGTTTACAGCCGCAGCGACCCGCTGTACAGCGCAGACACCGAAGACATTCAGGCATTGCTCCGTCCCCTCTTCATCACTTCGTTTTTGATTGATGACTTTTTGGCTGACAACAATTTTTTTGGTGCTGCCACGCTGCTGCTGTCCAGCGCGTCCAGCAAAACCGCGTACGGCACGGCGTTTCAATTGGCCCAGCGTAAAGACATTGAAGTCGTTGGATTGACGTCTGCTGCCAATGTGGCATTTTGTGAAAGCCTGGGCTGCTACCACCGTGTTTTGACGTACGACCAGCTTGACCAGATGGCCAGCGATGCAGCGTGTGCGTACATCGACTTTGCGGGCAATGCCAGGCTGCGCCACCGCATCCACAGTCAGTTTGCAAACCTCAAATACAGCTGCTCGATAGGCGGCGCGCATGTCAACGAACTGGGTAGCGCCAAAGACCTGCCCGGCGTGCGGGCCGTGCTGTTCTTCGCGCCAGCACAAATCAAAAAACGCAGCACGGACTGGGGTGCGGCAGAACTGAGCGACAGGTTAAGCGCAGCCTGGCAGTCTTTTACCGCTCAGGTGACGCAACCAGACGCACCGTGGCTGACTCCCCTACAGCACAGCGGCAGCGCCAGTTTCGAAGCGGTTTACCAGCAGGTACTGGAAGGCAGCAATGACCCGCGTCTAGGCCATATTTTGACGTTTTGAAAGTCTTTTCAGGCATGTTTTAAGCCTGTAGCCCAATAGATTCGGGCGCAAGCAGATCCTTAATTTATAGCGTATTAACTCGCACGCCCTCAACCACGACAATCAGTGCATGACCACGCCCCATGCACCCCAGCCACTTGTCCATGCTTTTGAGGCGCTCACGCCCGACATCGTGCTGGACGCGCTGGCCAGCGTGGGCCTGACGGGCGATGGCAGATTGATGGCGCTGTCGAGTTATGAAAACCGGGTGTACCAGATCCATTTAGAGGCCAGCGTTGGCAAGGCGGCCGCATCAGGCGACGTGGTGGTGGCCAAGTTTTACCGGCCAGACCGCTGGACGGACGCGCAGATCATTGAGGAGCACAGCTTTGCCGCAGAACTGATGGCGGCTGAAGTGCCCGTGGTTGGCGCGTTGCCATTGCACAGCCGCACGCTGCATCACTTCAAGGGCTTTGCCTTCAGTGTGTCGCCCAGTCGCGGCGGCCGTCGGCCTGAGCTTGAAAACTTTGAGGTGCTGGCGTGGATTGGCCGCTTTCTGGCGCGCATTCACACGGTTGGCAGCGCCACACCTTTTGTGCATCGTCCGGCGCTTGACTTGCAAACCTTTGCCTATGCATCGCGCGAGGTGCTGCTGACCAAAAATTATTTGCCGCTCGACATGGAATCACGCTGGCTCAAGGCGTTCGAAGAAGCCATGCAGACTGCTACTGCCGTGTTTGAAAGCGTGGGCGACATTAAAAACATTCGCCTGCACGGCGACTGCCACCCGGGCAATATTTTGTGGACGCCCGAGGGCATGCCCGGGGCTGGCCCGCATTTTGTGGACCTGGACGACGCCCGTACTGGCCCAGCCGTACAAGACCTGTGGATGCTGCTGTCAGGCGACCGCCCGCAGTGCTTGCAACAGCTGGGCGCGCTGGTCGATGGCTATGAAGAGTTTCGTGAGTTTGATCGCCGCGAGCTGGCATTGATTGAGCCGCTGCGCACACTGCGGCTGATCCACTACAGCGCCTGGCTGGCCCAGCGATGGCATGACCCGATTTTTCCGATCAACTTCCCGTGGTTTGGCTCAAGTGACTACTGGAAGGGACAAGTCGATATGCTGGAAGAGCAGACCGAGGCGATGCAGGCCGCGCCACTGGTGGCTTGACAGACTGCAACTGTCTTAGCGCAGCGGATTCTCCAGCGCGCCAATGCCATCAATTTCCATTCGCACCACGTCACCCGCCACCAGGTACTTGGGCGGCTTGAAGCCGATGCCAACACCGACGGGTGTACCCGTGGCAATCACATCGCCGGGGTAAAGCGTGATGCCTGCTGACAGGGTTTCAATCAACTTGGGAATGTCAAAAATCAGGTCGGCCGTCGATGCGTTTTGGCGCAGCTCGCCGTTCACGTAGCAGCGCACCATGGTGTTGGTACCGTCGCATTCGTCGGCGCTGACCAGGTACGGCCCCATCGGGCAAAAGGTGTCAAACGACTTGCCCATGTGCCACTGCTGGTGGCGGCTTTGCCAGTCGCGTGCGGTGACATCGTTGATGATGGTGTAGCCCCAGACGTGGGCCATCGCATCGTTGGCAGCAATGCCTTTGCCGCCCTTGCCGATGATGACGGCCAGCTCGACCTCGTAGTCTATCGCCGTCGATATGTGTGCGGGCGGCATGTCAATAAAGTCTGTGGGGCCGACCACACACTCGGGCACTTTGGTAAAGATGATGGGCTCTGCCGGTATGTCCCCGCCAGACTTGGCGCTGCTGTCAAAGCCGCTGCCCGCAAACTCTTTGGCATGGGCAAAGTAGTTTTTGCCAACGCAAAAAATGTTGCGGCGCGGCTTGGGCAGCGGTGCTGTGACGTGCACGTCTTTCAAGGCAATCGCATCCAGCAACCTGGGCAGGGTCTGGCCGCTTGACTGCATCTCCACAATCGGCAGCGCGCCCAGTACGCGTTGCGCCTCGGGCAGGTCAAACGGCTGAACTGTTTGCAGGTCTTTTGACACCACGCCCACGCCGGGCTGGCCATTGAATATGTAAGCAACAATTTTCATTAAGGGTTGTCTCTGTTGTGGGTTTTGGGGATTGTGTGGACACTGAATTTCAAGTTAAATGTTAGCATGCAAACCAAATTAATGACCTGATGCAGGAGACAACCATGCGGCTCAATGCCCCCCTCAAAATAGCAGCCCTACTGGCCTTGTTGTGCAGCGCCACACCCTGGGCCGCCGCGCAAAATGCACCTTGGCCAACCCGGGCCATCACCATGATCGTGCCCTTTCCGCCGGGCGGCCTGGCCGACCTGGTGGCGCGGCCTGTGGCAGAGGCCATGTCTCGTGAACTGGGCCAACCGGTGGTGATAGAAAACAAGGCCGGTGCGGGCGGCGGCATTGGCATGAGCCAGGCCGCCAAAGCCAGGCCGGATGGCTACACGATTTTGATGGCGCTGTCGTCACTCACGGTGATTCCTGAAGCCGATACGGTGCTGGCCCGCCCTGCGATGTTTGCACTGTCTGACCTGCGGCCTATCGCCCGCTTTACCGCCGACCCTACCGTGCTGGCCGTGCGTGCTGACGCGCCATGGAAGACCGTGCAGCAGTTTGTGGACGATGCCAAAAAGCGCCCTGGTGCCATCAACTACGGCTCGTCGGGCAGCTACGGCACCATGCATGTGCCGATGGAAATTTTGTCGCAAAGCTCTAGCATCAAAATGACGCACGTGCCCTTCACCGGGGCCGGGCCTGCGGTGTTGGCGCTGCTCGGTGGGCAGATTGATGCGGTGTCGTCTGGCCCGGCCACTGTGCTTAGCCAGGTCAAGGCGGGCAAGCTGAGGGTATTGGGGCATTGGGGCACGGCTCAACTTGCCGCGTTGCCCGACGCGCCGAGCCTGAAAGATGCGGGCTACAACGCTGAATACGCACAGTGGTCTGGCCTGTTCATCCCTTCTGGTGTGCCGGAGCCGATTGCCCAGCGCCTGCGCGCTGCTGCCAAAGTCGCTGCGCTGGATGCCAAAGTCAAAGAAGTGATTGGCAATGCAGGCAGCCCGGTGCAATACCAGGACTCGCCAGAATTTGAAAAGTATGTGCAGGCGGATGCCACCCGCATGTCTGCTGTTGTTAAACGTATTGGGAAAGTAGAGTAAGCCATGATCATCAAAACTTTTATCAGCGCGTTTGGGTTTGCGCTTACTGCCATCAGCATGTCTGCGTTAGCACAAAGCTACCCGAACAAACCCGTCAAAATCATCGTCCCGTTTGCAGCAGGCGGCCCGGCGGACAACTACGCACGCTTTATCGGAAAAGGCTTGCAGGATGCGCTGGGCCAAAGCTTTGTGGTTGAGAACCGGCCCGGCGCAGGCTCGGTGATCGGCACCGATGCGGTGGCCAAATCGGCGGCTGACGGCTACACGCTGCTCATGATGTCCAACACCCAAACGGTGAACGAAACACTGGTACAAAACAAGCCCTACCAGTTGATGCGTGATTTTGTGCCCGTCGCACCCATCAACTATTCAGACCTGGTGCTGGTGGCCAACCCGGCGGTCACGTTCTCAAATCTCAAAGACATGACGGCACAGGCCAAGGCCCGGCCCGGCAAAATCAACTACGCCTCATCAGGCACGGGCACGCCATACCACATGGCCGGTGAATTGTTCAAAAGCATGGCGGGGGTGTACCTGGTGCATATCCCTTACCGGGGCAGCTCTGGCGCGCGTACCGATGTGATTGGCGGGCAGGTCGAAGTGATGTTTGACGCCGTGACCACCATGGCCGAGCAGATCAAGGCGGGCAAGGTCAAGGCGATTGCCACCACCGGCAAGGTGCGCTCTGATGTGCTGCCTGACGTACCCACCATGGCCGAGGCTGGCCTGGCGGGCTACGAGGCCACCATCTGGCTGGGCCTGATGGCCCCAAAAGGCACGCCTAAAGACGTAATCGACAAGCTCAATGCAGCGGTGTCAAAAATTGCCAGCCAGCCTGATGTGAAGCAACTGTGGAACAAGCAGGGCGCGGTGCCGATGGTGATGAACCCGGCAGTGTTTGACAAGTACATGCAGGACGACATTGCCAAGTGGGCGCGCGTGATCAAAACCGCCAATATCAAAGCCGATTAAGAAGTTTTATATGCACACACCCCATCAACTCCACTTGCTCAGCGGCGGCGCAGCGCAGGGTCTGGTTGCGCACTTGCAAGCCAGCTTTAAAGCGCAGCACTTGTGCAGCATCTCGGGTACGTTCAGCGCGGTTGGCCAGATGAAAAGCGCATTGCTGGCGGGCGCGCCCTGTGATGTGATTATTTTGACCGACGCGTTGATAGCAGAACTGATGGCCAGTGGGCACCTGTTGCCCGGCAGCGCCAAAAATGTGGGTGTCGTCAAGACGGGCGTGGCCGTCAAGTCCGGCGACAAAACCGTGGATGTGAGCACGCCTGAAAAACTCAAAGCCACCCTGCAGGCGGCCAAGGGTATTTACTTTCCGGACCCGATCAAGGCCACTGCTGGCATCCATGTGATGAAGGTGCTCAAAGCGTTAGCGCTGGACGTTGAACTGGCCCGTAAACTGCATCCGCATGCCAACGGTGCCACTGCCATGAAGGCGATGGCAGACGCTGAAGCCATACCCGGAGGAAGTGGCCTGATTGGCTGCACGCAAATCACCGAGATTGTTTACACCCCAGGCGTTGACCTGGTCGCACCCCTGCCCAAAGAGTTTGAGCTGGCCACCACCTACACGGCGGCGGTGTGCGCCAACTCAACGCAGCCCGAATCAGCAGCGGCATTGATTGCGCTGATGGCCAGCGCTGACACCGCTGCCCTGCGCCTGACTTGCGGGTTTGAAGCTTAAATCAACAACGCATTCACCCGCTTCACATAAGCGGCAGGGTCAGCCGGCAAGCCACCTTCGGCCAACAGGGCCTGGTCAAAAATGATGTGGGCCAGGTCGTCAAAATTTGCTGAGTCCACAAGCTTTTTAACCAGCGGGTGCTCGGCATTGACTTCCAGAATTGGTTTGACCTCTGGTACTGCTTGCCCAGCCTGTTTCAACATGCGTGCCAGTTGGGTGGACATGTCGCCGTCTTGCACGACCAGGCAGGCGGGTGAGTCCACCAGGCGGCTGGTGGCGCGCACGTCGCTGGCCTTGTCTTTCAACACTTCTTTCAATTTGTCCAGCGTTGGCTTGAACTCGGTTTGCGCCAGCTCAGCGGCCTTCTTTTCGTCTTCGTCTTGCAGCTTGCCCAAGTCAACCGCGCCCTTGGCAACGGATTGCAGCGGCGTGCCGTCAAACTCGTGCAGGTAGTTCAGTGCCCACTCGTCAACGCGGTCCGCCATCAGCAGCACTTCAATGCCTTTTTTGCGGAAGATCTCCAGCTGCGGGCTGCTTTTGGCAGCGGCCAGTGTGTCGGCGGTGATGTAGTAAATCGCGTCCTGGCCGTCCTTCATGCGGGCTTTGTAGTCGGCAAAGCTGACGGTGGCTGTGTCGGTGGTGCTGGACGCAAAACGCAGCAGCTTGGCGATGCGGTCGCGGTTGGCAAAGTCTTCACCCAGGCCTTCTTTGAGCACGGCACCAAACTCGGTTTGAAAACTTGCAAACTTGTCGGCCTCGTTGGCGGCCAGGTCTTCAATCATGCCCAGCACACGCTTGGTGCAGCCTTCGCGAATGGCTTTGACGGCGCGGCTTTCTTGCAGCAGCTCGCGTGACACGTTCAAAGGCAAGTCACTTGAATCAACCACGCCTTTGACGAAACGCAAATACACCGGCATCAGCGCCTGCGCGTCGTCCATGATGAAGACGCGCTTGACATACAGCTTGACACCCGCAGCTTTGTCGCGGTTGAACATGTCCATCGGCGCTTTGCTGGGGATGAACAGCAGCTGCGTGTATTCGGTTGCGCCTTCCACCCGGTTGTGCGTGCTGGCCAGTGGGGCGTTTTGGTCGTAGCTGATCTGTTTGTAAAACTCGTCGTACTGCTCGGGTGTGATGTCTTTCTTGGCGCGCGTCCACAGCGCTGCGGCCTGGTTAACGGTTTCCCATTCACCGGTCTTGGCCATGCCGCCGGGCTGCCTGCCGCCTTCAGGGTCGGTGCTGGAAATCAGTTCGCCGTCTTTCCACTCTTCTTTTTCCATCAGGATGGGCAGTGAGATGTGGTCTGAGTATTTGTTGATCACGCCTTTGAGTTTGTAGGCATTCAAATAGTCTTGCGCGTCGTCTTTCAGGTGCAGGGTGATGGACGTACCGCGCTCGGCACGTTCAATTTGCGCCACCTCAAACTCGCCCGTGCCTTCACTGGCCCAGCGCACGCCCTGCGCTGCTGGCAGGCCAGCACGGCGGCTTTCAACCGTGATGCGGTCGGCCACGATAAAGCCGGAATAAAAACCGACGCCAAACTGGCCGATGAGTTGCGAATCATTTTTCTGGTCACCCGTCATGCTGGCCACAAAGTCGCGTGTGCCGCTCTTGGCAATCGTGCCCAGGTTGTCAATGGCCTCCTGCTCTGACAGGCCGATGCCGTTGTCGGTAATCGTCAGCGTTTTGGCATCCTTGTCAAAACTGATGCGTACCTTTAAATCGGGGTCAGACTCCAATAAAGCCGCGTTGTTCAACGATTCAAAACGCAGCTTGTCACAGGCATCGGATGCATTCGACACCAGTTCGCGCAAGAAAATTTCAGGATTCGAATACAGCGAATGCGTGACCAGCTTGAGCAGTTGCGCAACTTCGGCCTGGAAAGCCATGGTTTGTTTGGGTGGGGTGGCAGTGGTTGTCATGATGTGAGAGCGATGGAAAAGTTGGCAATAAAGGTATCTCGGGCAATCTGCGCAGATTTCAAGTCTTACTCCCTCGCCGCTCTGGGGAGAAGGCTGGGGTGAGGGGTCTGCGATTTTAAGCCGACAACCACTTCAAAACCTGCGCCGTCACCTCGGGTCGTTTGAGCAAATCCATGTGGTTTGTGCCATAAGCCGTCCACTGCTTGTCAGAATCAAAATCTAGGCCATGCGGCGCTTCGTCGTGCTGGCCCAGGGCGCTGCGCAGGGGCACGAGGCCGTCGCCTACCAATGCGTCCTTCAGCGGGCTGGCCGCGCCAGATGTGGTGGCCGCCACGGTAAAGCAATTGACGCCAGCAGGTAAAGACAGCGGCTCGCGCGAATCAGGTGAACGTTCGAATCTGTCCTTCTCTATCCCATCCGCTTCCCAGCTGGATGTCAGCACATGGCCGTAACGCAAATCAGTAATGCCCCGGCTGCGGATCTGGCCTATTGCGGCGAAGGGCTTGGTCACCCGGTTGCTGCCCAGCGTGGTGTCAATCCAGTTGCCGACCCGCTCCAGCGGCGCGCCGTGGTGCGGCGTGCCTAAAAAGACAATGTTTTTCAGCTTGCTGCGCCAGGCCATGCCAGATTGCTCGGCCGCATGGCAGGCACTGCGGCTGACCAGCCCACCCATGCTGTGCACCAGCAGGCTGAGCTCTATCACCGGCTGAGGCCAGGCTTTGAGCAATTGCTCCAGCAGCCCAGCAAACTGCTGACCGTTGAGGGACGTGTGCAGCCCCGTGTTGTAGTGCAGGTAAACGGGGGTGTAGCCCAACTCCTTTGTCAAAACATCAGCATGGTTGTAACCCGCTTCATTTTTACCGCCGGTAGTCCATTGCAAATCATTCATGCACAGGCCGTGCAACACCACCAGCAACTTGCCGGTGGCTTGAGGCAAACGCTCTGCCAGCGCGGCTTTTTCAAGCAGCAGGGGCTTGCCTTCAAGGCGCAAGCTCATGGTGATGGTCAGTGGGTTGCCAGTGGCCAGCAACTGGTCACCCAGCACACCGTTGATGGCCGACAGCACGGCTTCGCGTTCGGGTGACGAGGTGGGCGTGCCAAAGCGTTTGGTGATCATCGGCCCGGCTTTATGCAAGGCCGCGTTGACTGTGCCCCCCGCCAGCCGTGTGACCCCTTTGATGCCGCCATACACTAGCCCGGTGATGCCGCTGGGCTTGACCCCGCTACTGCCCGGGGCAGCATCTACAAACCGCGATCCCAGCGACCCAAACGGCGTGGCCACCGCTTTGTACACATTGCCCTGCACGCTCTCAGCCAGTCCGGTCACACCCAGCACGCCTTGCGTGGCCAACTGGCTCAGGCCCTGAATGTCAGACACATGCAGGTAGGTGGGCAGTTTGTTGAGCTGGTCGCGTAAGGTGGGCTTGGTCATGGGCTGATTGTGGCGGTATCGCGCCCAACGCACCAGCCGCTTGTTAGTGGGGTTGGCTTTTCGCAATAGCCACGCGTTCGGCCTCCTGAACCGTGGCTTTTTTGTGCTCAGCCGTCTGCTCAATGCAATAGGCCAGCAACTCGTCAAGTTCGCTCGATTTGTCAAACACGGCATCAGCACCGAGCTGCGCTGCACGCTTGCGAATCTCTGGTGTGGCGTAGTTGGTCAGCAGCACCACTTTTTGATACGGCTCCCGGTTTCGGCAGCCCGTCAATACACCCAAGCCACTGCCTTCCTTCAAAAAAAGGTCAACAATTGCCAGATGCCAGCGGCCGTCGTTCAGCATCAACCATTGGTCTGCTTGCGCCTGGGTTGCACTGCAACCCATGACTTTGACGTCAGTGATTTCCTGAAGCGTTTCGATCAGGTTGGTCAAAATGATGTCGTTGTCTTCTACGAGATAGGTGATGAGAGCCATGCGCAACTTTCGGTAAACAAGGGCTGACCCGTCAGCGAAAACCGCATGTCTGGCATCCCCAGTTCACCACTTTAAGCAGGTGGCCTTAAACAACCGCCAGTCTTGGGCGCGCATCATCGTAGGACTGCGCACGCTTGACGCGCTGCCCGTGATTCCATTTCAAGATCATCCGCGCGGCTTTAAAGCGTTTTGATGAAGGCTGCTGTTTACTATTAATTTAATAGCTGCTTGCGCCCGAATTCATTGGGCTACAGGGCTAAAACACACCCAAAAATGCTCAAAATCAGGCCTGGACAGCCTTCAAAAGCCCTCATGCGGCATCAAATACCGCCATTGACCGACAGGCAGGTGCCCCAGGTTGACGCGGCCAATCCGCACCCGCTTCAGGCCCGTTACATACAGCCCCACCTGCTCGCACATGCGGCGAATCTGGCGTTTTTTGCCTTCTTTCAGCACAAAGCGCAGTTGCTCCGGGTTTTGCCAACTGACCTGCGCTGGCTTGAGCGGCTGGCCGTCCAGGCTGAGGCCGTGGCACAACAACTTGAGTTTTTCAGGGTCAAACAGCGCCTGCACGTTATTGTTTTCGCCCCGCAAATCACCCAGGCTGACCCGCACCAGGTACTCTTTTTCAATCTCTGAATCTTCACCCACCAGTTGTCGCGCAACACGCCCGTCCTGAGTGAGCACCAACAAGCCAATCGAGTCAATGTCAAGCCGCCCAGCCGGGGCCAGCCCGCGCAGCTGGTCAAAGCCCCAGCGCATGCGGCTGTTGCATTCAGACCAGCGGTTGCCCGGCTGGACGAGTGCCACCGCAGGCTCGTGCCCGTCTTCTGCCTGGCCGCTGACGTAGCCCACCGGTTTGTTGATCAATATAGTGACCTGCTGCTTTTGCTGCTGCTCGGCAGCGCGGTCAATCTCAATCCGCGCATTGGCCGCCACAGGCTGGCCCATCACCGCTGGCTGGCCATTGACCCGAACCCAGCCTTGTTCAATCCAGGCATCAGCCTCACGCCGGGAGCAAAGCCCCAGCTCAGCCATGCGCTTGTTCAGGCGAATGGTAAGCGGCGATCCGTCGGGGTTTGTCGGTTTGGGGATGCGGATGGCGGTGGGTTTGGCAGGAACGATCGGTGTGTTCATAACCTGAATTATCAATCGCACCGCAGTGATTGAATCAAGTCATGAGAGATACAATAATGAATATGTATCGCAAAGGAGCAACTTATGCCCATTTCACTTCGCCTGCCCACCGAAATTGAAGACCAGATTGCAGGCTTCAGCGCACGGCAGGGCCTGTCCAAATCGGCCGTGATTGTGCGCAGCATTCATGAGTTTTTGGCTCGCAACGCGCAGCCGTCGTCATTTCAGATTTATGAAGAGGCGATGCGTGAGGGGGCGGACGAGAGCAACAACGCAAAGCATGATGCGAAGCGCGAAACAGCCGAACAGCGCCCTCACAAAATCCTGGTTCGCGATGCGATTCGTCAAAAGCACGCCGGACGCTCGGCCAGGGCAACCAAAACCAGCAAGACCAAATGAACACGCTGGCTGATTCAGGCTACTTTGTTGGGCTGTTCAATACCAAAGACCACCACCACGCGCGCTGCAAGGCGTTTTTTGCGAGCTACGCAGGTCAAACAACGACGACCTCGGCTGTGTTTACTGAGGTGTGTGCGCTGTTAACCCATAGTAAGCAGAAAGTGTTTTTTTCCTGGGCGGCCAACGCGCAGGAGCTGGGGCATTTGCGCGTTGAATCGCCACCCGCCGATGCCGTGATGGCGCTTTGGACGTTGATGGACAAGTATGAAGACTTGCCGATGGATTTTTGCGATGCGAGTCTGGTGTATTTGGCCACCAGCCTGAAGATTCACCGCATCGCCACCACTGACCTGCGGGACTTTACGGTGTACCGCCTGCCGGGCAACAAGCGCTTTGTACACGTGCTGGAGCAAACAGATTGACGCTATATAATTTATAGCTTCTTGCGCCCGAATCTATTGGGCTATAGCTCTTTTTAATGCCCGAAAACAGTGTTTTTCAGAGCTGTCAGGTCCAAAACCCGCAAGCCACCGTATTCAACCCGTATCGCCCCTTGGGCTTGCAAAGTTGTTAGCGCCTCGTTCACCCGCTGGCGCGACAGGCCAACCAGGTAAGCCAGCTCTTGCTGGGTAATACGCAAAATCTCACCCACGCCGGGGTAGAGCACCGGGTTAAACAACGCGGCCAGGCTGCGTGCCACGCGCACGTCAGGGTTGTTCAGGCGGTCAATCTCACGGGCGGCGATGAACTGGCCCAAGCGCTCATTGAGCTGGTTCATCACAAATCGGTTAAAGCCAATCGAGTGGTCGAGCAGCCAGTGAAAGGTATCTACAGGCAAGCCTGCTACCACGCTTTTGCGCAGCGCCTGAATGTTGTAGCGGTAGGGCTCGCGTATGAGGGCTGTACCTTCACCAACCCAGCCGCCGCGTGGCACGCCGGTGTAGGTCATCGTCACGCCCTGGTCGTTGTCGCTGCTCATTTTGAGCAGGCCTTCCACCACGCCGAAC
>JANOWR010000061.1:0-6102 GCA_031417995.1 Polaromonas sp.
GACCAGGTTCAGTTTCTGGTGGTTGACGAAGCCGACCGCATGCTTGACCTCGGCTTTGCTGATGACCTGACCGAAGTCAACCAGCTGACGATTGAGCGCAAGCAAACCATGATGTTCAGCGCCACGTTTGCGCCGCGCATCATGCAGCTGGCCACGCGCGTGATGCGCCAGCCGCAGCGCGTTGAAATTGACTCGCCGCACGAAAAGCACGCGTCGATTACCCAGTCACTGCACTGGGCTGACAACATGACGCACAAGCGCAAGTTGCTCGACCACTTGCTGCGCGACACCACGATTAACCAAGCCATTGTGTTTGCGTGCACGCAGGTTGAATGTGATGGTCTGGCCAATGACCTGGTGCAAGATGGCTTTAGCGCGGTGGCGCTGCACGGCGCACTGGGCCAGGGCCTGCGCAATCGCCGTTTGATGGCTTTCCGCGATGGCCGCGTACAGGTGCTGGTGGCGACTGATGTGGCCGCACGCGGCCTGGACGTGCCCACCATTACCCATGTCATCAACTACGGCCTGCCGATGAAGGCTGAAGACTATGTGCACCGCATTGGCCGTACCGGCCGTGCCGGCCGCGAAGGCAACGCGATCACGATCGCCGAGTTTCGTGACCGCCGCAAGATTCAGGATATTGAGCACTACTCGCAGCAAAACCTCAAAGCCAGCGTGATCGCCGGCCTGGAGCCACAGCAGCGCTTTGCACCGACGTCTGACCGCCCACGCGGTAACTTTGGTGGCCGTGATGATCGCGGCCCACGCAGCAACTTTGGCGGCGGCGGTGGCGGTTACGCTGGCCGCAAGCCTGCTGGCGGTGGTTTCAATGCCGGTGGTGGTGACCGTAATTTCGGCGGCGATCGCGGCAATTTTGGCGGTGACCGTTTTGCAGACCGTGGCGGCAACTTCCAGGGCCGTCCTGCACCGCAAGGCAACAACTACGCTGACCGCAGCGGTTTCAATGACCGTGGCCCTCGCCGTGATGACAATGGCGGCAATTTCGCACCGCAAGAGCAGCGCAGCTTTGCACCGCGCGAAGACCGTAACTTTGCGCCACGTCAAGAGCGTTCGTTTGCACCACGCGGTGATGGGTTCGCCTCACGCGGCGAGGGCTTCGCGCCAAAACCTGCCTTTGCAAAACCAGCATTCGCCAAGCCAGCCGGCAAGGTGTTTGTACCGCGCGATGCAGCCAAGAAATCTGCCAAGTTTTCAAAAGCTGCGACGCGTGACTGATCAGGCTCTTTGAGCTTTGCGGCCATGCCGCAAAAAAGCCGCCAGACATTGCAACGATGTCTGGCGGCTTTTTTATTTCAGTAAAAATTTCAGGAAGCGAATTCTGTCAACAACTGGCCAGCCAGTGGCGGCTTAACCAGCAAGCCCTGACTGTCGGCCACTTGCAGGCCATTCACCCAAACACCGTGCACACCCAGAGCATCGGTGGTGAGGCGCGCTGCGCCACCGGGCAGGTCAAACACACGGCGCTTGGGGCCACGACCTACCGTTGCTGGGTCAAACAGCAGCAGGTCAGCGGCCATGCCTTCCTTGATGGTGCCTCGGTCTGTCATGCCAAAGATGCTGGCGGGCTGCGACGTCAGGCGACGTATGGCCTCTGGCAGGCTCATGGCCTTCAGGTCACGCACCCAGTGGCCCAGCAGGTGCAGGCCAAAGCCTGCATCGTTGAAAAAAGTCAAATGCGCACCTGCATCGCTGAGCGAGATGATGCTGTGAGGGTGGTTCAGCACGCGGCCTACCGCGTCCGCATCGCTGTTGAGCAACTGGGCGGTGAAGACGGTTTGCAGGTCTTCGGCCAAAGCCAGGTCGAGCATCACGTCTAGCGGGTCATGGCCTTGCGCTTGTGCAATATCGGCCACGGTGCGCTGCTCTAGCGCAGCATTGACAGGGAGCGCGCATTCGACCACATGTACCTTGTCCCATTCGCCGTTAAAGAGGCGAAAGGTTGTAGGTGCTGCAATTTCAGCGCGTACCGATTGCCTGAACGCCTTGTCTTTCAGTATGGTTTTCAAGGCATCGCCTTGCAGGCCGAGCGCCCGCTTCCAGCTTTGCAAACCTTCCACAGGGTAGGGCGATGCCAGGGTAAAGTCCATGCTCAAAGGGCAGCACGACACTTGGCCTATCAGCCGGTGGCCGCGTGTGTTGGCGTCGGCAATTAAGTCAAGGTCCTTAAAAACCGCCTCGGGGTTGGTGCTGTTGTGTAGCAGCGCAGCAATCATCACCGGCCTGCCTGATTGCTTGGCCATGTCTTCCAGAAAAGGCACCGACATATGCCCGCCTTTGGTCACCATGTAGACGCCCTTGCCGTTTTCGCCCATCGCGGTGATCAATGCCATCATTTCACCATCGCTGGCCAGGCGCGATGGCATGGGCAGGCCGCCTTCGCCGTTGTGAGCCGGGCTGGTGCTGCTGGAAAAACCGACAGCGCCAGCAGCCATTGCGTTCCGCACAATGTTCTGCATCTGCTCGATCTCTGGCTGCGTTGCCTCGCGTCTTGATGCATCTGCGCCCATCACCCACGTACGGACTGATGAGTGGCCAATGTATGCAGCGGTGTTGACGACGCAGCCTTTGCCGCGCAACATGGTCAGATACTCGGCAAAAGTTTCAAAGCCCCAGTCGATGCCACTTTTCAACGCCTCAAGCGACATGCCCTCAACCTGTGTCAGGTTGCGCATGGTCATGTCGCGGTCAGCCGGTTTGCAGGGTGCGATGGTAAAGCCGCAGTTGCCAATCACGGCAGTCGTCACGCCCAGCGCGGGGGAGGGCTTCAGCGTTGCGTCCCAGGTGATTTGTGCATCAAAATGGGTGTGGCCGTCAATGATGCCGGGCATGAGTGCCAAACCTGTGCCGTCAATGATTTGACTCGCATTTTCAGGTAAGTTTTGGTTTATTTCGCCTATCTCCCTTATCTTGCCGGCGTAAACAGCTATGTCTTTGATAGCGGGATCTACACCTGTCCCGTCATACACCATTGCACCTTTGATCAGCAAGTCATCCATGTTTTCGTCCCCTGATTTTTTTTCTTAATCCATACCGTTTCGACTGGCCAGCTCCACGAACAGGCCTGAATGGTCCAGGTCACTCAAGCCGTGTTCAATGCCGTCAGCGTAAAGCTTTTCAAACAGCGCAGTCACAGGCGCTGCAAAACCGATTTCCTGCGCAGTCGCCAGTGCGTTGCGCATGTCCTTGAGCTGGATGCTCATGCGTGCACGCGGCGCAAAGTCGCGCTCCACCATGCGCTGGCCGTGCACTTGCAAGATACGGCTGTCGGCAAAGCCGCCCGTGATGGCTTCTTTGACTTTTGCCATGTCTGCACCACCACGCTGCGTAAACAGCAGCGCTTCAGCTACAGCCCCAATGGTGATACCCACAATCATCTGGTTGGCCAGTTTGGTGAGCTGGCCACTGCCGTGCGGGCCCACGTGCGTGGCGCGGCCAAAGTGTGCAAACACATGCTGCGCACGTTCAAAATCTGCCGCCTTGCCGCCCACCATGATGACCAGTTTGCCGTCAACAGCGCCCTGTACGCCACCCGACACGGGCGCGTCCAGGTGCGCAATGCCCAGCGCACCCAGTCGCGCGGCGTGGTCACGCGCTTCACGCGGTTTGATGGAGGCCATGTCAATAAAAAGTGCGCCTGGCTTCATTGCCCTGGCCACGCCCTGATTGAAGAGCACGTCTTCCACCACCGGGCCGCTTTCCAGCATGCTGACCACAATGTCCGCGCTTTTGACAGCAGCGCTTGCTTGCTGGTGTACTGTCGCGCCCAGTGCGGCCAGGCTGTCTGCTTTGCCCGGTGTACGGTTCCATACGCTGATGCTGTACCCTGCGGCACACAGCCGCTGACTCATGGGCAAGCCCATGTTTCCTAAACCTAGTACGGTGATATTCATGATGATGTTTTAGTGCGATGGATATGACCATCATGCGGCCATAAAACCGGGAAGGCTTTCACCTTGCTTTCATGCCGCTTTCTGCAAAGGCAACGCAAACATGGCTTCCATTTCGCGCCGCACTTTGTAGGCATCGGTTGTGGTGTCCATGGCCACATCCGCCCAGCTCAGGCTTTCGCCCTTTTTAACCGCACGAACCACCTTCACGTTGTGTGCCAAGCCGAGTGGCAAACCGCCCATGCGCGCCGACGTATCGGCGGGCAGCAGCTTGCCCCAAACCGTGTAGCCGCCTTCGCCGTCCAGCATGTCGCCGGGTTTCAGGTCGCGCTTGGCAGTAGCCACCACGTCGGCGTTCCAGCAGGTGGCCACGCCTGTCGGCTCACCGCGCAGTGCCACGCTGGCCACTGACACGCCAACCTCCAGCCCAATCAAATGCCAGCGCTTGTACAGTGTGAAGTAGCGCCCGCTTGGGTCGGTGTGGGCGTTGTACTCTTCAAAACAGTTTTTGATGTAATCGGTTTCAGCTTCAACCGTTACCCACACGCCCATGCGAATGTCGTACGGAATCTTGCGGCCATTCGCTTCCAGCGACGAGATCACCTCGACCATACCCTTGCGCTCCAGCAGGCCGCCTTCGCTAATGGGCCGCGTCACAAACGGAATGTCTTCCACGCTGGCAGGCGGGTACAGCAGCCCGTTGCTGGGTACTGTCAACCCTGTGGCGTTGGCCACGGCGGTACATTCAATCGACGGTTTGGAGCCATCCAGAAAGCTGTTGAACATTTTTGGGTTGAGCCCGCCGCGCGCAGCTTGTTCGGGCGTCAAACCGTAATTGCCCCACACGGTGTCGGGCGTGCTGTCTGAAAAATGCGGCAGCCATTTGTGGCCACGGCCCGCCGCCACCACCGGAAAACCGCAGGTACGCGCCCAGTCCACCAGGTCACAAATCAGCGCTGGCTGGTCGCCAAAGGCCATGGAATACACCACACCAGCTTGCGCGGCTTTTCTTGCAAGCAGTGGCCCGCAAAACGCGTCCGCCTCCACTGTCACGTTCACCACGTGCTTGCCATGCGCAAACGCTGCCAGGCAATGTTCAACCGCCGCCACAGGGTTGCCTGTGCATTCCACAATGATGTCGATTTGCGGATGCGTGACCACAGCGCGCCAGTCGTCAGTGATCCACGTCGCTCCTGTTTTAATAGCTGCTTGCGCGCTTATCGCTTGGGCTAGCATCGGATTCCACCCTACCCGGGCAAGGTTGGCACGCGCAGCATCGGGTGACAGGTCTGCAATCGCCACCAGGTGTACGCCCGGTGTTTTGGGGATCTGCGCCAGGTACATGCTGCCGAATTTGCCTGCGCCTATCAGGCCGATGCGGATGGGCTGGTTGTTGGCTGCGCGTTGCTGGAGTTTTGTGTAGAGGTTCATGACAAATCACGCCGCCAGTTTGAATTCATCGACCGAGGTTTGCAGCGCACTCGCAGGCACGCCGTCTTTCCATGGCAAGTCAACCGGGTAGTCTTTGACAAGGCAATCGTCTGGCAAACACTCAATCGGCGTGAAGTCGCGGTGCGCAATATATTCAGGGCGCTTGTGGCGACGAATGTGGTTGCTGACCGCGCACAGGCTCAGGTACACACTCACCCTGTCAAACGGCGACAGGTTGCTGCCAGACGCATGCACCAGGCAGGAGTGAAACAAAATCATCGAGCCAGCCGGGCCTTTGGGGCTGACGATGCCGCCTTCTTTTCCGCCTGCGCGCTGCACCAGTTGGCGAATCAGGTTGTTGTCAACCGTCCACAGCGGGTAGCTGGTGGTCGTCTGGTCATGCTTGGCCTCAACCACCCCTTTTTTGTGGCTGCCGGGGATGAACATCAGCGGGCCATTGAATTCGTTCACGTCGTCGAGAAAAATGGCGATGTTCATGGCGCGTTCAGTTGGCATGAGGTCGTCGTTGAGCCAGGTGCCGTAGTCTTGGTGCCACTGCCACACATCGCCCTCAAAGGCCATCTTGCCATTGATCTTGAATTGGTGCATGTACAGCTTTTCTCCGAGCAGGTCTTCGACCGGCTCGATCATGCGCGGGTGGCGCGCCAGCCTGGCGAACGGCTCGCTGTACATATGCGCGGCAAAGTTGGTGCGCACCGCCTCTTTGCCTTTTTCGCGCACGTTGTAATCTTCGCGCCGCTCG
>JANOWR010000062.1:0-9955 GCA_031417995.1 Polaromonas sp.
ATCGTGGCTGAAACCCTGACCCAGCGCGGCCTGGGTATTGTCAGTGGCCGCACCGAAAGCCACGTCATGCTGGTGGACCTGCGGGCCAAGGGCATCACCGGCAAAGAAGCCGAAGCCGTGCTGGGCAGCGCCCACATGACCATCAACAAAAACGCCATCCCCAATGACCCGGAAAAGCCGATGGTCACCAGCGGCGTGCGCATTGGCACCCCCGCCATGACGACGCGCGGCTTTAAAGACGAAGAAGCCCGCATGACAGCTAACCTGATTGCCGACGTACTGGACAACCCGCGTGATGCCGCCAACATTGAAGCGGTGCGTGCCAAGGTGCATGCGCTGACGAGCCGGTTCCCGGTTTACCGTTGATGCATTACGTGGTGTCATTGTGAAATGCCCGTTTTGCGCTAATTTAGAGACCCAGGTCGTAGAAACACGCATCTCAGAAGACGCAGACTTCATACGCCGTCGCCGCCAGTGCGGCGCGTGTGAAAAGCGCTTTACCACCTACGAGCGGCCAGACGTCACCTTCCCGGCCATCGTTAAAAAAGACGGCAGGCGCATCGAGTACAAGCGGACCAAAATCCTCGGATCGATGAACCTGGCGCTACGCAAACGCCCTGTCAGCACCGAGCAAATTGACTCCGCTATCGAACGCATCGAGGAAAAACTCCTCAGCTTGGGCCTGAAAGAAGTCCCCTCCACCCGCCTGGGCGAACTGGTGATGCGCGAGCTGAAAAAGCTCGACAAAGTGGCCTACGTACGCTTTGCCAGCGTGTACCGCAGCTTTGAGGACATTGACGAATTTCGGGCGTTGGTGGATGAGGTTCGGCGGTAACTGGAACGGTCAGGCAAGAAATAGGGTGAACGGGACGGTCGGTCGATTCCGGTTGATGCGCGGTGGTCGGATGCATTGAGGTTTTGCAGGCGGCACACTACACTTTTGACATGGCAACACCCTTAATCAGCAGTCAGCGCACTCGTGTTCACTGCGCTCGTCAGACTCTGACCCATCCAGCCCAAGTCGGTTTTTCGCTTATTGAAGTTTTGATTGCCATCATAATTTTGAGCATCGGAATGCTTGGCGCAGTCGGCATGCAATCGACGGCGATGCAGTCAAACAAGGAGACGAGAAACCAGGCGGCAGCGGTAACGTTTGCGCGTGAATTGGGCGAAAGAATGCGGGGCAACCATACCATCGCCATCCAGACCACCGCCGCAAACAATCCTTATTTGTTCGACACGACGCTCACTGGAACATCGACAGTCGCTACTTTCAGTGTCAATTGCTTCACTGCCGGATGTCCAATTCTCAAGGATGCGGCAAGTTGGGACGTTGCGGACTGGCAGGCGCGCGTCCAGGCGTTCTTGCCAACGCCAAGGGTAAAAGTATGCTTTGACAAAAATCCTTATGACAGTGCTGGCGTTGCAAGATGGACGTGTACCGACGACGGAGACCTTTCAGTTCTCAAAATGAGCTGGACCAGCAGCAACACTGCGGGAAGCTTGACATTTGCCGCCAGCACCGGCATACCGATGGTTGTGCTCCCGCTTACCGCAGGGAGTTCCCAATGAAATCGACTTTGCATACGCTTGCCAGCCACAAGCAGCATGGCCTCACGTTGCTTGAGCTTCTGGTCGCGCTCGGTCTGGGTCTCATCGTCGTCGTCATAGCCGCCACTGCGCTGACACTAGGCCAGCAGGGCTACCGGGCCGTCGATGCAACCACCGAACTTAGAGATCGCGAACGGTTTGCAATTGATTTACTCTCGCGCGTGATCGTTCAGGCGGGTTACCAAGATTTTGGCGCGGCAAACGTAGCCTTGCGCTCATCGTCCTCGCTTTTGGGTGGCGATCCGGAGTCCGACATCTATGGTTGGAACAATGCCGTGTACAAGCTCCCCGCGGATCTTTTGTTAAGCACCAGCACACAGATTGCCACCGACAACCGACCCGCCGCCTGCACCGTTAATGACACGTCCTGCAAGAACGGCAGTGATGTCCTCCTCGTTCGTTATCAGGGAGTGAGCTCTCCTTCCAGCGCCACCAGCTCCGACAACACCATGATCAACTGCGCTGGCCAGGGTGAAACCAGTTCTATCAATGGCGACTTGAACGAACGCGCAATCAGCATGTTTCATGTCACCCGCAGTACCAGTGGCGAACCGGCACTTTCCTGCTCGTACTACAACTTTGCAACTGGGGCCTGGGTGGCACCGGCGCCGATGATCGAAGGGGTTGAAACCTTCCAAGTTTTGTTTGGCACTGATGGTGTGACAGCGGCCACAGTGCCCAGCACTGCCGCCGGCGTGCAGGACAGCGTAGCGGAGCGCTGGCTTCGGGCAGATCAGTTGACTGTAGCCGGCAATGCATCAGCAACCCGCGAAAACTGGCGCCGGGTGCGTGCAGTCAGGGTTGGTATGGTTTTGCGCGGCGCAACCGGCTCCGCCCAGCAATCGACCACCGCCACCTTCGCACCACTGGGAGCCCTGTATGCGAGCAGCGCCGACATCGGCACCAATCTTGCGGTGGCTGCTGATAGGCGCCTGCGCCTGGCAAGTACTTTTACCGTTCACCTGCGCAACGATTTGACGCTCCGATGAAAACCATCTCATTTTCCCGAGTACCTGCGCGACGTCCTGCGCGCATCACGCGCAGAACCGGGCAGCATGGCTTTTCGCTCATCACCACCCTGATATTGCTGGTGGTGGTGTCCATCCTCGGCGTAGGGGCAGCCCAACTGGTGTTGCAGGCCGAAAAATCGACACGTTTTGAACGTGACTCACAAATTGCATTTCAGGCGGCAGAAGCAGCGCTGCTTGACGCCGAGTTCGACATTCGCGGACCCAATACCTCCGCCAGCCAGCGCGTCGCGGCATTCGTAACGGGCAGTTCGGTGGGCTTTGTTGATGGCTGCGGCACGGGCACAGAGCGCGGCATGTGCAACCCCGCAGTTGCAGGCGCGAAACCGGTCTGGTACACCGTCGATTTTCAGGACGAATCGAATGCGGCAACGACGGTTAAATTCGGTGAATTTACGGGGCGTACCCTTTCCACAGGTACCAGCGGCATTCGCCCTGAAATACTTCCCCACTACATCATCGAGGTCATTCCCGACCCAACCCCCGGCAGCAACGCAAGCACTAAACCCACGCTGTATCGGGTGACCGCCATGGGCTTTGGCCCACGCAAAACCACCCAGGCTGTTGCGCAAATGATTTTCCGGAAAGAGTGACCCATGACATTATCGACATCACTTTTACAAATGTACCGCCATCTGTTGACCAGCTGGCGAGCACGCCTTGGCTTGCTGGCGCTTTTATCAGCCATTACTGCCGGTGTAGTGCTCAGCCAGACGACCTTGCCACCAGAAATCGTGCTGCCGTCGGAACCGCTGTACATGAACGGCGCCAAGACCAAAGGTAATTTGACCATTGCGTTGTCGGTGGAGTTTCCGACGGTGGGTCAGACCTATCGGGACAATTTTGACTCGACGAAGGAATACGTCGGTTATTTCGACCCGAAAGCATGCTATCGCTCGGTCCTCAGTAATGGTACCAACGGCAATTACTTTGACTGGCAGACCAATAAAGGCACAGTGGCTGCGACCTGCCCCAGTAGCCAGTTCGACGGCAACTTCATGAACTGGGCGAGCTCTTCCGCCATTGACATCATGCGCTACGGGCTGACTGGCGGCAATCGCACCATAGACGACGCGAGCACCACGATCGTTGACCGTGCATATTTGCCCGACAGTTTTTACAGAAACTCCAGTTACTTTTCGGAAAAATTCATTTCCAATGCCCAGATCGGGGGCCGGATCGAACTATCGCCAACGCAATTTCCCTCCGGGATGTGGATCTACAACTGCAGAGACCGTATCTACTTTGCGAACGCTCAGGATACAAACGCCGGAGGCAACAGTACCTGCGCCGCACCTTTTGGTGTCGCAAATGCACAAAGCAATAACCTGATCAAGGCGAACAACAACAACACCGGCAACTTCTATCAGATAAGGAACCTCGTTTGCGACTCCAACAGCGCCTCCAACCGCCTGATGACCTATGACGCAGAAACCAAAAAATGGAGCGGTTTGTGCTTTCGCTATCCCGGCGGCAAATACAAGCCAGTCGGCCAGTTTCAAATGAATGCCGACAATTTGCGGGTCTCGGTTTTGGGTTATCTGCAGGATGACAGTCGCTCACGCTATGGGGGCGTGCTCAGGGCACCCTTGAAGTATCTTGGCCCCAACAATTACGACAACAATTTCAATTTGCTTGCAACGGCCAATGCGCGCACCGAATGGGATAAAACGACGGGCGTCTTTGTGACCAATCCGCAGAACGGTGACACAACCTATGGCGACCAGGGGTTTGGCCAGAGCGGCGCTATCAATTACATCAACAAGTTCGGCACGCTCAATCCGGCTACCATCGGCACCTATAAAACGCTCGATCCGGTGAGTGAACTTTATTATGAAGCCGTTCGTTACCTGCAGGGCAAGCAGCCGACCGCGCAAGCCATTACCAGTGTGACAGCCTCAACAGCGTCAAGGGCGTTACAAGAAAATTTTCCAGCTTACACCACCTGGACAGACCCCTTCACCGGATTTACCGATACCACCGGCACTGGCAGAGGCTGCCTGAGAAACAACATCCTGACTGTCGCAGATGTCTTTACCCACAGCGACCGATCCGTGCCGGGAAATGCAGTGACGACCAACAGCGATTTCGCGCGTAGCGCTGAAACCGGTCCTGCGCTGGATGTCCCCTTTTGGACCAACGTGGTGGGCAGTTTTGAAAGCCGCACCACCGCCACATCCAGTCTCAGCTACACCGATAGCGAAGGGCGCAGCCAAGTCGCGGGCAACCTGTCCTTCAATACGTTATATCCATCGCTGGCGAATGCTGCCTCTGTTACTACCGGTGCAACTGGCGGCTCCTACTACATGGCCGGTCTTGCCTATTGGGCCAATACCCAAAGCTTTCGTCCGGACCTTCCCAAGGCACGCATCAAAACCTTTTCAATTGATGTCAATGAAAACAATTCCAGCAACAATACAGCCTTCCGGCGTACAACCCAGCTGTATCTCGCAGCCAAATACGGCGGGTTCGACGACAGCGTTGCTGGCAATACCGGCAACCCTTACGCCAATGGAACGAACACGTTATGGCAGGGAACAGACGGTGATGCCAACAATTACTTCCTGGTCAGTGATGCCGCCAAGTTTCTCGATTCGATTTCAGACATTTTTGCCCGTGTGGTGGAAGAAACGGGCAGTATTGCCGGTGGTGCCATTTCCACCCAGCGCCTGACGGTAGGCCAGGCAGGGGCCGTGTTTCAGGCCAGGTTTAATCCGGTGGCAAATTTCTGGAGCGGCAAGCTTCTGAAGTACCCGCTGTCCCTGGACACGGCAGGCACGTCACTTGTGATCGGAAGCACTGAAACCTGGGAGGCGGGCAAGGTTCTGACCCTGGATGCAGCGGCGGACAACGGAGCTTCAAGAAATATCGTGATTGGTTCACCAATTGGCGCGCAGGCAACCGTATTGCCCAGTCTTTTCAAGTGGACAGACCTGGCGCAGGCGCATAAAAACACATTCAATAAAACACCCTACTCAAGCCCTGCAACGACGGACACTCTGGGCATCAACCGCTTGGGTTACCTCAGAGGTGACAGAACTGATGAGATCAAGCCCAGCACACCCACCGCACTCTTCCGTCCCAGGGACACCATTTTGGGCGACATTGTGAACAGCGGACTGGTGTACATGGGCAAGCCATCCACCGCGATTGCCGGCGCGGCCTACAACACTTTTTTCAATGCCAACAAAACCCGCAGGCCGGTTATTTTTGCAAATGCCAATGATGGCATGTTGCATGCCTTTTACGACTCGGATGGCAAAGAAGCATTTGCCTACATTCCCGGTTTTGTTGCCGGAGCGCTGAATCAGATTCCTGATCAGGATTACGTGCACTTCAGTATCAATGACTCTACGCCTGCGGTAGGTGAAGCCTATGTTGGCAGCCAGTGGCGCAGCGTGCTGGTATCGGGCGTGGGCGCGGGCGGGCAAGGTCTTTATGCACTGGATGTCACCAATCCTGCGGCCTTTACACAGAGCAACGTGATGTGGGAGTTCACCGACCGCGACAGCGTGCACATGGGGAACGTGATCGGTACGCCGAAGATCTTGAAGATGCGGACCACAAACTTCGGCACAACCGCAGCATACAAATACTATGCCGTAGTAGCCAGCGGCGTTAACAATTACAAGGCAGACGGCTATGCGTCCACCACAGGCAATCCGTCGATATTCATTATTGATCTGTCGAGAAAACCAGGCGACTTCCCCACTGAAGCCCCCTGGACCGAAGGTACCAATTTCTGGCGCATAGAACTGCCGCAAACCAGCACAGCCATTGCAAAGGGTCTGGTTGGCTTTACGACCGTCGAAAATTTCCAGACGGGTGCTACCGACAGCCTTTACGCCGGCGATTTGCAGGGCAATGTCTGGAAGCTGGACTTCACTCTAAAAGGTATTGGTAGCCTTACAAGCAACGCTGCCACCAATTTCACCAGTGTCAACTTCAAGGCCGGATCCAGCACCAAATTATTTGTCGCTCAGGACAGTGCCGGCACGCTTCAGCCGATAACAGGTGAGCCTGTTGTCACGAACGCATTTTTTGACAGCAAGCTGGTCTCATTTGGTACCGGCAAGTACCTGGAAGTACCTGATACCAGCGTACCGCCTGGCTTGACCAACACTTTTTACACCCTGCTGGACAAATCCTTCGCGGTGAGCGGACGGTCCGCGCTGCAGCTTGGCAGCGTATCGAGCGGCGGGACCGTGACGGTGCCAGCTTTTGTGTACAACACGTCGTCCACCGGTACCTCTACACTTGGCTGGTATGTCGACCTGGACCGGAGCATTGGCGAGAGACAGATCAGCGATATCACCGGTGCTTTCGGCCAACTGTTTTTTGGCTCGCTTTTTCCCACTCAAGGCTCATGCGGAGAGGGTGGAGGCAGGTTTTACGCTGTCAATGCCTTGACTGGCAGTGGCGTATCGGAACTCTCGCAGGTTGGCATACTGGCAGCCCCGTTGATCCTGGAAATTGGAAACACGGCATTAACAAACAGTGACACGACAGGGCAACGAACAGCCAGCAGAAGGATTGCCGTCATCACGCAGGGCTCAAAAGGCCTGAAAACCGCAGCGACTGGCGGCGGCGGCTTGACCTATACGCAGCAGGTGGGCCGCCTGAGCTGGCGGCAACTGAACAACTATCAAGAAAACAAAAACAACTAATGGACTTCCATATATGACCTTTTCCAGGAATCCTTCCCTATCAGCTCGACGTCGGCAGTCAGGTTTTACCTTGATTGAACTCATGATCGTGGTGGCCATCGTCGGCATTTTGGCCGCGGTCGCCTACCCGGCTTACACAGATTCGGTGGCGAAAGGCAAACGCGCAGAAGCGCGTGCCGCAGTCACAAATTTGTTGCAACAGCAGGAACGTTACCTCACGCAGATGAACACTTATGAAACATTCGCCCTGGGCACCCCAGGAACCTTACCATTCAAGGCGTATTCCTCCACCGACAGTCCCCAGTCAAGCAGCAGTCATTTGCTGGGTGCAAGGCTTTGCCAGGCGGTGGGTGGAACGGTTCCTACCAAGCAGGACTGCATTGAAGTTTTTGCAGAGCCCCAGACGGGGGTATTTAGCGATCCCAAAGTCACCTCCATGGCGATCGATACTCAGGGGCGGCGAACCTGTACCGGCACTCAGACCGACCGTTGCTGGAAATAGCGTCATTCCATGAGAACGTCCCATCACGCCAGTTCTGGCTCACAAGCGGCTTGGATGCAACCCTCCGCCGGCTTCACGCTGATCGAACTGCTCGTGACGCTTGCCATCGGCGTTGTACTCATGGTGGTTGCAGTGCCGAGCTTCGTGACTTTTCAAAGAAACGCCCAGCTATCAGAGGCCGCGAGTAATCTTATCGCCGCCACCAATGCGACGCGTGCCAACGCCATGAAGCAGGGCGTAAACACCTATCTTGTCCCGAATAGCGGCACAAATTGGGGCTCTGGATGGATGGTGTACGCTGACGCCAACTGGAACCAGACTTACGATGCAAGCACAGAGGCCATTATTTTGAGTCACGAGTCTCTGGATTCCTCCATCTCCATCAGCGCTACGCCCACCAGCAGCTTCTCCAGTGGCTATGTACTGTTCAACGGTAGCGGCTATCCCCGGCTGAAAAATGGCGGGTTTGGGGGCGGCACGCTGGTCATGAGCAATGGCACCCGCTCTAGCTCCATCATCATCGATCCGGCGGGAAGGGTCAGGTCGTGTACAACCGGAACCACAGGTTGTTGAATTTATCTGCAAAGTGCGTCTACCGATTTGACTGATTTTTTACCCTCTCCCATGCGTGGTGCGCTCGAATCTGCCCATCGTGCTTTGGACCTGTCTTCACCTAACCCGGCCGTCGGCTGCGTGCTGATTGACCAAGCCGGTAACTTGTTAGGCCAGGGCCACACCCAGCAAGCAGGTGGCCCACACGCTGAAGTCATGGCCTTGCGCGATGCTGCCGCGCAGGGTCATTCAGTTGTGGGCTGCACCGCTTATGTCACGCTGGAGCCCTGCTCTCACCATGGCCGCACTGGCCCCTGCTGCGATGCGTTGATAGCTGCGGGTATTAAAAAGGCGGTTATTTCGATTCAAGATCCCAATCCGCTGGTGTCGGGTCAGGGTATTGCGCGGCTGCGTGTCGCAGGCATTGACGTTGAAGTGGGGCCCGGTGCAGCCGAGTCGCGGGAACTCAATCTTGGGTTTTTCAGCCGCATGGTGCGTAAAACGCCCTGGGTTCGCATGAAGGTAGCCGCGTCGCTCGACGGGCAGACAGCCCTAACCAACGGCCAAAGCCAATGGATTACCGGTGAGGCAGCGCGTGCAGATGGCCACGCCTGGCGGGCGCGCAGCAGCGCGGTGCTGACGGGGATAGGCACGGTGCTGGCAGACAACCCGCGTCTGGACGTGCGGCTGGTCGAGACCACCCGCCAACCGCATGTGGTGATTATTGACAGCCGCCTTGAGACACCATTGAATGCTCATATTTTAGGAGCTTCTCGCGCCCGATTTATTTACGCCGCAGCCCGAAATGATGCCAAAAAAGCAGCGTTGGAAGCACTTGGCGTCACCGTCATATACATGCCCGGCGTCGACTTGGCTGGTCAGTTGACAGGCAAGGTGGACCTGGCCGCCATGCTGCGCGACCTGGCGCAGCGCGAGGTCAATGATCTCCATATTGAGGCAGGTCACAAGCTCAATGGCTCGTTCATCAGGGCCGGGCTGGTTGATGAAATGCTGGTGTACCTGGCACCCAAACTGCTGGGCATTGGGCAAGGTATGGCGTCGTTTGGGCCACTGCAAAGCTTGACAGTGGCTGTTGATTTGCAGTTTTTACCCAGTGAAATACTGGGCAATGACCTGCGTTTACGGGCGCGCGTGCGGGGGCGAGACCAGTTTTAAAGCCTTAATGCAGGCCCGCAAGCCGCAATGCCTTGAATCCCTGCGAAAATACGCACATGTTTACCGGAATCATCACCGGCGTGGGGCGCATCGTCGCCATCCATAGCCTGGGCAGCTCTTCAGACCACGGCAAGCGACTCACCATTGAGACGCCGCCTGCATATCTTGACGATGTGGGCTTGGGCGACAGCATTGCGTTGAACGGTGCGTGCATGACGGCCGTGCTGATTGATGCTGCCAGGCATCAGTTTTCTGTCGATGTTTCAGCGGAATCACTGGACAAAACCAGTGGCCTGACTGAGCTGGGCACCATCAATCTGGAAAAAGCCCTGCGCGCCAATGACCGGCTGGGCGGGCATATCGTGTCTGGCCATGTGGATGGCATTGGCAAGGTCACGCTTTTTGAAGAAGTGGGCGAA
>JANOWR010000063.1:0-2263 GCA_031417995.1 Polaromonas sp.
CCGTTCTTCACGGCGTTTGGCAAGGCTATTTCTGGCCGCGATTTGATTCTGATTCTGGGTGGCCTGTTTTTGATCTGGAAAAGCACGGGTGAGATTCACCAATCGCTGGAAGGCGAAGAGGCGCACGTGTCCAGTGCCGTCAAGGCAACCTTTGGTGCCGTCATTGTGCAAATCATGATCATTGACATGGTGTTCTCGCTGGACTCGATCATCACCGCTGTCGGGATGGTCGATGAGCTGGCTGTCATGATCGCTGCCGTCATCGTGTCGGTCGGCCTGATGATGCTGTTTGCATCCGCCATTGGCCGTTTTGTGTCCAACCACCCGACCATCAAAATGCTGGCGCTGGCCTTTTTGGTGGTGGTGGGCGTGGTGCTGGTGGCAGAGGGCTTTGGCCACAAAGTGCCCAAAGGCTATGTGTACTTTGCCATGGCGTTTTCGCTGGGTGTGGAAATGCTCAATATCTGGATGCGCAAGCGCTCGGCCAAACCGGTGCATTTGCATGATGCGTACCGGCCGGCGGAGGGCGATAAAAGCGGCAGTCAATAGCAATTGCAGCTGCGTAAAACAGCGCTGCACATGCCGACCGGAAATAGTTCCAAGCATTTTCTGCCGTCAGATGTACGTTTTCCCTAGTCGCAAGGCGCTTGTGCCGCGCTAGCATGGCGATTGACCAAAACACAGGAGCTCATGATGTCATTTCAAGTCACTTTTTCGCCCATGCGTTTGACGGGTATTGCGCTTGCAGGCGCTGCCTTGCTGGGCCTGGCATCATGTGCCAGCATGTCAGGCGAAAGCGCTGATGCAGCCTTGCAGCGCGCCAATACCGCCATGGGCGGCGGGGCTCTGAAAAGCATTTCATTTGCTGGCAGCGGCACAGGCAGCACCTTTGGGCAGGCCTTTCAGGCGGGTCAGGCCTGGCCCAAAATCACCTATTCAAGCTTTTCACGCGTGGCTGATTATGAAAACGCAGCCTTCCGTGAAGATGCCGCCCGCACACGGGCTGAGCCGAATGGTGGCGGCGCTGTACCGCTGATGGGCACGGGCGAGCAGCGCACCAGCGGTTTTATGCGCGGTGCCAATGCCTGGAACATGGTCGGCCCCGCGCCCGTGGCGTCGCCTGTGGCTTACGACATGCGCGTGCATGACCTGTGGACCACGCCGCACGGCGTTATCAAGGCGGCGATGGCCAACAACCCACGCGCTGCGGCGACGACCATGGACGGCAAAGCCATGACAGCCGTGTCATTTACCGTGCCGGGCCGTTACCGCGCGACGGCTTTCATCAACGCCGCAGGCATGGTCGAGCAGATTGATTCCGTGCAGCCGCACCCGGTGATGGGCGACACGGCATCGACGATTGTTTTTTCAGACTACAAAGATGCGGGCGGCGTGAAGTTCCCGATGCGCATTCGCCAAACCATGGGCGGCTTCCCGGTGCTGGACCTGGCGGTCAATGATGTCAAACCCAATGCCCCTGCTGGCATAGACGTGCCCGCACTGGTAACGGCCTTTGCTGAACGCCCGGTGGCCACCAAGGCGGCTGAGGGCGTGTGGTTTTTGGCCGGTGGCTCACACAACAGCGTGGCCATTGAAATGAAAGACCACATCATGGTGGTTGAAAGCCCGCTGTACGACGGCCGTGCCGTGCCGACACTGCAAGAGGCCAAAAAGGTGGCGGGCAACAAGCCGATCCGCTTCGTGGTCAATTCACACCACCACTTTGACCATGCGGGCGGCCTGCGCAGCGCCGTGGCGGAAGGTGCAACCCTGGTCACCAGCGAGCTGGCGCGGCCATTTTTTGAAACCACGATGGCCAACCCCAACAGCATCAGGCCTGACGCGATGCAAATGTCTGGCAAAAAAGCCGTGGTGACGGGCGTCAACGGCAAACGCACTTTTACTGACGGCGACCGCGTGGTAGAGGTGTACTACATCGACGGCAGCGTGCATGCTCAGGGATTTTTGATGGTGTATTTGCCGAAGGAAAAAATCCTGATCGAGGCCGATGCCTTCACACCCGGCGCGCCCAACACACCCGCACCTGCCGTGCCCAACGCCCTGCACGTGAACCTGGTGCAAAACATCGAACGCCTGAAGCTGGACGTGGCGCAAATTCTGCCGCTGCATGGCCGCATGGTGCCTTTGGCTGAGCTGTACGCGGCCATTGGCAAAAAATAGCAACTAGTTGGCGCTTGTCATCCCGGCCTTGAGCCGGGATCCATATCCATTGTGGTGCTTGCAAGGGTGTGGTTTCATGGAT
>JANOWR010000064.1:0-6956 GCA_031417995.1 Polaromonas sp.
CGTTGACCAAGAGGGTCAGGGTCTGGTTGATCGCCAGGCTGGCCACCACCGCGGTCGCGCTGGAGGTCGCAATGCTGACGGTCGCGCCGTTCGGGCTGGAGATCGCGCCCAGGGTCATGCCGGAGCCCAGCACGTCGGTGATCGTCACGTTCTGCGCGGTGCTCGGGCCCAGGTTGACCAGGGTCACGGTGTAGCTCAGCGTGCCGCCTGCCGTGCCAGTGGAGGAACTGACGACCTTGGTCAGGGTGAGATCAGCGTTAGCAGTCACGACTAGAACCGCAGTAGCAACGGAAGTGTTGGTGCCAACAGAGGTGGTCAAAGAACCTGCCGCTATGGTGTTGGTGATTGTGCCGCCGACCGAGCTGGTAACCACGACCGTGGTGGTACAGGTTGATGCCTGCGGAATCAATGTGCCAGAAGCAAGCGTCAAAGAACCCGAACCCGGAGTTGCAGTAGCCACGGCACCGTTACAACCCGTGGTTAAAACTGAAGAAGGCGTAGCGTTAACCAAACCCGTCGGGTACAGATCCGTAAACAGAGATGTGAGCGTGGCAGAAACCAGCGCATGGGTGTTGGTAATGGTGATCGTCAATAACGCTGTACCACCTGAATTGATAGATCCAATCGAAAAGCTCTTGGAAATAGCTGGCCTTGATTGGACAACAGTATCCATATCTGCCGCGGTACACGTCTGGTTCACGCAAGACGGCGAAGAATTCGTATTTGTAACGCTTGAAGGCGGCGAAATGACTGCCGTATTGGTAACCTGAGTCTGGGCCTGGACAACCGTTGCGTTAAAGACAAACAGAAAAGAAAATATAACAAGCCCCACCATACGGCGGACCTGATCAACAGTTCGCAACGAAAGTACTAAAGAGCCAAAAGCTCTTAAAAAATCCAAAAAATACCCTTTAAAAACGCTTTAACCAGACAGACCGAAACCTCGCCACTGCAAGCGATAAGAGACCTATCAGATTTTACCGGGATGCCTTGGGCTCGTAACAAAGCATTTCAGTCAAACAACGTGAAAACCAGCCTTAATGTGTAAAAAATCACATTTATCCAACAGTGACGTTATTTGTATCAAGTTTTTTAATAAAAAACCTTCGCAAACTTATGATTTTTAAAGGTTTTTTGTAAGCCAAACATTTGGAATCACTTCAACAAATTAAGTTGCAATCGTGTTATTTGATAACCGGTTTTTGTAATATTTCAAATACAAACTTTAATACGTTCGTTTACAAGGCGGCTGCTCAAGAGATGGAGTGCCGACATATAGCTAACCCGATTTGCATTCAATCCAAAACGCATGAACAACATCAGCCCGTCAAAAGATTACAAATTGTTGCCTTTTGTTAAGTACGCAAGTGCGCAAACGGATTTAAGTCAACCCCAAAAAACCAAGGGGCCACAGAAACAAAAACGCCCCAAAACCCGAAAAGGGCGCTGGGGCGCAAAATGTTTAGGAGAATGATGGTGGCCTGGGGCGGAATCGAACCACCGACACAAGGATTTTCAATCCTCTGCTCTACCGACTGAGCTACCGGGCCTGAGCCTCTGATTATATATCAGCCCTGAGCGGGACTTCAAGGAGCGGACTATCGATCTGTCGTTTCAGGCACCTCGTTTGCCGCGCGTCAGGTCTACACCAAGCTGCTTGAGCTTTCGGTACAGGTGTGTGCGCTCCAGGCCGGTTTTTTCAGCAACGCGGGTCATGGAGCCGCCTTCTTTGGCTAGGTGAAACTCGAAATACGCTTTTTCGAACTCGTCTCTGGCATCGCGCAGTGGTTTTTCAAGCAAAAAACTCTGGGTTGCCTGGGGACCCATTTCAACCGCAACTGGCAAAGTGCCGCCCGTCATGGCGGCTTCCACCGTGAGATCTGTCGGACTGGCGACAGCACCCAGCGTCACCATCTTGCGGCCTGCTGATTTTGTGAGGCCCTGTTCTACGGCTTTAAGCAGTTTTTGCAGCGTGATGGGCTTTTCCAGGAACGCCATGGCCCCAATTTTGGTGGCCTCTACGGCGGTATCAATGGTTGCATGACCACTCATCATGATGACGGGCATCGTCAGCAACCCGCTGGACGACCATTCTTTGAGCAAGGTAACACCGTCGGTGTCAGGCATCCAGATGTCCAACAGCACCAGGTCCGGCTTGCTACGGGCGCGGGCGGCACGCGCTTGCGCTGCATTTTCAGCCAGCTCAACCTGGTGACCCTCGTCGTTGAGAATTTCCGAAAGAAGGTCGCGTATGCCCAACTCGTCGTCGACCACCAGAATATTTGCCATGATTAGTTTGTTGCCTTGCCAGTTGTAGCTCAAGCGTTGTTAGACCGCAACTGCGAATGATAACGATACTTGCGCGCCTTGTACGGCACCATCTGTAACACGGTTGGAAATATCGACGCGCGCGCCGTGCTCGTCGGCAATTTTTTTAACCACCGCCAGCCCCAGGCCAGTACCTTTGACTTTGGTGGTGACATAGGGCTCAAAAGCGCGTTTAAGGATGTGCTCAGGAAAGCCCGTGCCGTTGTCACGCACAGTTAATCGAACCCGCCCGGACGGCCCTGCTGCTTTGGAAAATTCGGTTTTAAGCGTGACCAGACCACGCGCCATGCCTTCTTGCGCATCCTGCGCGTTTTGCACCAGGTTATGAATGACCTGCCGCAGTTGCTGCGCATCGCCCTTGATAAGTGGCGCGCTCAGGTCCAGCTCGGTATGAACCGGAACAACCGCGTTGTCATTCGTATAAAGCTGCATCACATCGCCCACCAGCGCATTGAGGTCTACCGGCTTCAGCTCCGCAGCGGGCAGGCGTGCATAGTCGCGAAATTCATTGACCAGCCGCTTCATCGCATCGACCTGGTCCACGATGGTTTTGACGGATTTGGTGAGCAGCGCCTGCTCTGGGTCAGCCAGCTTGCCCGTCAGCTTCATCTCCAGGCGCTCTGCAGACAGCTGGATGGGGGTGAGCGGATTTTTAATTTCATGCGCCAGCCTGCGGGCCACTTCACCCCAGGCCTGGGCGCGCTGGGCTGAGACCATTTCAGACACATCGTCAAACACCAGCAAAAACTCTTCAGCACCGGGCATTTTTGCGCCGCGCGCGATCAGCGTGATCGCGTTGTCGGGCGCGCCAGGCATGGCCGTGTTCAGCTCAAACGACTGTTGCCATTGCTCCAGTCCATGCGGCGCATTCACGTCACCCAGAAAGTCTGTGAACTGCGCGTTCACGTCTTTGGCAAACAGGCCCAGGCCAGGGACTTCACCCAGCGATTGGCCATGGTAAGCAGCCAGCGGCGCACGCAAGATACGTGTTGCACCCGGGTTGCTGGACTGTATACGCCCCTGGGCATCGAGCACAATCACGCCAGCCGTGAGGTTGTCCAGAATGGTTTGCAGATTGGCCCGCGCAGCGTCTACCTGCGTCATGCTTTGCTGCACGGCTGACCGAGCATCGCTCAGTTGCTGCGTCATGTCTGCAAAAGAGCGCGTTAACCCGCCAAGCTCGTCCTTGCCGCGCAGTGCTGCCTTGGGTGTCAAGTCACCCAGCGCGACCTGCCGCACGCCGTCGGCCAGCACCAGCAAGGGCTTGGCCAACTGGTTGCCAAGCACGACGGCCAGCAAGACCGCGCCAAACATGGCCAGGAACAGACTGAGTGTGAGCGTGCCAATGTACATTTTGCGCAAACCGCCACGCGCCAAGGCCCGCTCCTGGTATTCACGGTTGGCTTCTTGCACCGCAATGGCATTGGCCACAACAGTCGCAGGAATGGCCTGCGTCACCTGCAAAAATCGTGCGTCACCCAACAGGCCAAGGTTAGAGCTGTTGACCAGTGCAATGGCCTGTATGCGGGCCACAGGCGCTGCACCTGATGTGGCAGAAGACGACGCGGGCAAGCCACTGGCAAGCTCGTCCAGGCCCTCAATTTGCGTCACGACACGCTGGGTTCTGGCACTGCGAAAAAGTTGCGCTGCGGGCCGCTCAGGGTTGATGGTAAAGCGTGAGTCGCCCACACTGGCAATGACCTGCCCCGATGCCGTCCACAACACCACATCACTGGCCGACAGCTGGTCGCGCAAGCGCTCCAGTGCCAGGCCTGCCGCGCCGTCGGGTGCATCTGAAAGTTGCGTCGCCGCCTGCCGGGTTTTGTTGGCCAGTTCCAGCGCCATGGCATCGAGCGTGGCCCGGCCCAGGTTCAGGCCTGCGTCAAGCGCGCCCTCCACCTTCACGTCAAACCAGCTTTCAATCGAACGCGAGACAAACTGGTAGGACACGCCGTAAATCATCAAGCCCGGCAGCAGCCCGACAAGCGCAAAAATCGCGGCCAGCTTGATGAGCAGGCGGCTGCCAAAGCGCCCTTGCCGCACGCGAAGAAAAAGGCGCACAACAATCCAGCCAATCACCAGCAGCAACAGCACGGCAACGGCAATATTAAGCACAAAAAGCCGGGCGTAGTTGCGCTCGTACAGCTCGCGGTTACCCGTTGCCTGGGTCAATAAAAACAGCAGCACCAGGCTGAGCGCCAGCACTGCGCCAGCGCCGACACCTACTGTCCAGCGAAATGCCGGGCTGCTCTTGAGCGGCGAAGGGCTGCCCTTCAGGCTCACTTGTCCGCCTCTTTGGGCTTGTCACTCACAGCCGACGGGCGGGGCGCTGAAAGCTGCAAACGCTCATTTTGCTGAACTGAAATTTTCCAGTCTTTTTGCCCAGCCACACCAATCTGGAAAGGCCTGGGCAACTGTGACAAATCAAGGCTGAAACTGAATTCAAGTTTATGAACGACATCGGGCTCAACTTCAGCGTTGTCGGCGATTTTCCAGCGTGACAGACGTTGCACCGCCGACATGGCATCTGTCAGCGTGTCGTAGTTTTGATTTAATGTTGCCCGAAACCCGCCCGAGCTGTTGATCAGCCCGCTCACGATGTTGACACGCCAGCGGCGCGTCAAAGGGGCATACGCCAGGCGAATGGTACGAGTCGCGTTGGCCACCCGCTTGTCGGTCCAGTACCAGCGGTTTTGGTATATGTCAGCTTCCACCACAAAAAACATGGGGATGCCTTTGACCAACGCGTCTTCGACCACCGCAGGCAACTCGAATCTGACCACCGCTGACAGGTACACGCCATCGTCAGCGCGCTCTACGCTTAACTGGGTCAGCTCGGCGGCAGCGGCCTGATGGCTGAACTGCGCCAAACCCAGGCACAGGCAAATCACGCCAAACCAACGCGCAATCAGCCATGCCGCAGGCCACAGCACGCGTTCAGGCGCGTTGCTTTTCAAGAAGTGCGTAATAAAACCCGTCGTGCTCACCCGCTAAATTGTCCGGGAAGACCGGGCCAGCCGCGCTACTTTGGGGCAGTAAATGACCCGGCGAGGGCATTAAACGTGCATCTTTGTGGCGTGCAAGAAACGTTTGTATCTGGGTATCGCCCTCAGCCCTGAAAACCGAGCAGGTGCAATACACCAGCCGCCCACCCGGTTTGAGCAACCGCCACATGCTGGCAAGCAATTGGGATTGAAGCGCAGCCAACTGCGCGATGTCTGATGGCCTGCGCAGCCAGCGTACATCCGGGTGGCGGCGCACGATGCCTGACGCCGTACACGGCGCATCCAGCAAAATGCCGTCAAAAAGCACGCCGTCCCACCAGGTGCCAGGCTGCGCAGCGTCGCCCACCACGATGCGGGCATGCAGGCCCAGGCGCTGCAGGTTTTGGGCAATACGCTCGCAGCGGCGCGCATCGACATCCAGCGCTGTGACGTCACAGTCACCCAGCTCGAGCAAGTGGGCGGTTTTGCCACCGGGGGCGGCGCAGGCATCAAGAATATTGAGACGCAAACCTTTGCCCTGCACAGCAAGCCCATTGAGGAGCAAGGGCGCAGCCATTTGGGCCGCAGCGTCCTGCACCGAAAACTCCCCCTGCGTATAGCCGGGCAACGACGGCACGGCCTGCGCTGCGGCCAGCACCACGCCATAGTCACTAACCGGATATGCTTCAATATTGATAGCTGTCAGCGCCCGAATATAGTCGGCTTGCGTTGTTTTTCTTTGGTTAATTCGCAAAATCAACGGCGCTTTGGCATTGTTGGCGCGCAAAATTGCCTGCCATTGCTCCGGGTGGTCTTTGCGCACGCGGTCTACCCACCACTGGGGGTGGTTCCACACCGCTTGCGGATTGGCGTCGGTTTTGGCGACCAGCTCATCACGCTCGCGCAAAAACCGCCGCAAGCAGCCATTGATAAAGCTGGCCTGGTGGGTGGTCGCCTCGCTGCGTTTGGCGGCTTCTACGGCCTGGTCTACCAGCACGAATGTCGAATACGGCGCTTCTTTTTCGTTCCATGCGAGAGCCAAAGCCACACACAGCAAGGCGTCCGCTTCAGGTGGAGGAGGCCGCTTGGCGAGTTGCTGGCGCAAGGCTTCGGCGCGGCCCAGCCAGCGCAGCGCATGAAAGCCAAGCGCCTGCACGCCAGGGCGCAAAGTGCTGTCAACATCGAGCAGCGCAGCCGTCATCGACTGGCCGTCACGCACCGCCAGCAGCAAGCTGGCCGCGCCTTGAAGTTGCCGCCAGAGCGGGACTTGTAGCAGGTGAGCGGAAGCGGGCTTACTTGGCGACTGATGTTGCATGGACGGCTTTGAGAAACGTAAAAAGGGCCAAAAACACGTGTTTTCAGCCCTTTTTAGGGATTAAATATGGATATAGCCTAATAGATTCGGGCGCAAGCAGCTATAAATAGTATAGCGCTTTAATACCCCAATTACAGCAGCGTATCCGCCCAGATGTTGCTGGCCCAGTTCAGCGCATACACGCCTTCCAGCTCATTGGGTGCCGTGCTAACGCCGCCTGAGCCTGCAACAGCCTTGAAAGTTTTCTCAGCAGCCACGTACTCGTGCACGCTTGCCACGTGAATCACATTTTTGGTGTCCACAAAGCTGTAGCAGGTGTTGGTCAACAT
>JANOWR010000065.1:0-5200 GCA_031417995.1 Polaromonas sp.
GAACAGCTGCATACGCATCCGTTTAACGGCAATGTCCGCGAGCTGGAAAATATTTTGCATCGCGCCGTGGCGCTCAGCGAGCACGGTGAGTTGCACCTTGAAGCGCCATCCCCAACCGCAACGGCGGTTCAGGGCGGGCAAGACTCTGGCGCGCCGCTTTTGCCTGCGCTGGCTGCAGCGTCTGTCACGGTGCCCGACAACCTGCAAGACTATCTGGACACCCAGGAGCGCGATATTTTGAGCCAGGTGTTGCAGGACACCCGCTTTAACCGCACGGCAGCGGCAGCAAAACTGGGAATTAGCCTGCGCCAGATCCGCTACCGCATTGCGCGCTTAAACATTGCCATGCCCTATGCAGACACATTGGCAGACCGTGGCGATGACGCCGAAGACCATGCCTGAGGCAGCACCCACCCTGGCACTGTGGCAGCAAGGCTGGTACCGGTACGCGCGGGTACTGGCATCTCCCAACTTTGGGCCCCGCCCTGACAAGGCGCACACTGACCTGATCGTCATCCACTCCATCAGTCTGCCGCCGGGTGAATTTGGCAACCACAACGTGCAGCGCCTGTTTACCAACCAGCTTGACTGGGATGCCGATCCTTACTTTCAGGGCATACGCGGCCTGCAGGTGTCAGCGCATTTTTTCATCAGCCGGATGGGTGAGCTGTGGCAATTTGTCAGTTGCGATGCGCGGGCCTGGCATGCCGGGCAGTCGAATTACCGGGGCCGGGACAACTGCAACGATGACTCTGTAGGCATTGAGCTGGAAGGACTCGAAGGCAGCACCTTTGAAGCGGCACAGTACGAAACACTGACCGGGCTGTGTGCGGCCCTCATGGCTCACTATCCGGTGGAGCATATTGCCGGGCATGAGCATATTGCTGCGGCGCGCAAGCTTGACCCGGGGCCCGGCTTTGACTGGCCACTGCTTCAGCGCAGCTTGGGCCTGTCTGCCGGTTACCTGCCTGCTGCATCGCACCAATGAACCTGGGCAAGCCCTGGCCGAACAAAGCATTTGGCAGGGCGCATGAATGCTGACGCGATGGCCTGATGGCCTGATGCTGCGAGGCTTGCAAGACAGGTCTTGAGTGTGACAACAGCCAAATCTTGAAACCCGAAAAAGTAGCCAGAAGGCGTAAGAAAAAGTTTCAGTGAAAATTCACATCAAAAACACTACCTGTAGTGCTTGAATTCCCTTCAGACCCTAGGTATAGTGTGTAAGCTCAATCAAGTTTGACGTGCAACCGTAAATAATTCAGCACTTCGACAGCCCCTCGAAAGTGCCTTGAACGAGCCATAACCTACCGTTCTATCCTGCCGATACATAAATAGCCAGACGACCAGCACAAACCAATAAGACAAAGCCAAGAGGAAGCCCATGCAAACAATACAAAACACCAGTTCAGTCGCCGCCAGCGCGCCAACACTCAACCCCGGCAGCGCGGACAGCCATCACCAAAGCGGCCACAGCAACCAGGACAGTCAGCCCAATCCCTTCAGCAACTACCAGATCATCCGGCGCAATGGTGCAGTGGTTCCCTTTGAGCCGAACAAAATCGCAGTTGCCATGATGAAAGCGTTTCTTGCTGTGCATGGCACGCAGGGCGCGGCGTCGGCCAGCGTGCGCGAAACCGTTGACGGCCTGACCCAGACCGTCATGCGCGCCATGATGCGTTCACGCCCAGGTGGCGGCACCTTTCATATTGAAGACGTGCAAGACCAGGTAGAGCTTGGCCTGATGCGCGGTGGGCACCACGAAATCGCCAGGGCCTATGTGCTCTACCGCGAAAAGCGCACACAAGAGCGCGCGCGCCAGCCGCAGGCACAAACGCCTGCTGTCACCTTGCTGCACGTCATGGACGGCGGCAAGCGGGTCGCCCTTGACATACGCAACCTGCAAGCACTGATTGAAGCCTCATGCGCCAACCTGGGCGCAGATGTCAAGCCAGACCCTATCGTGGCGGAGACCATGCGCAACCTGTATGACGGTGTGCCGATTGACGAGGTCTACAAGGCATCCATTCTGGCAGCGCGCACGCTGATTGAAAAAGACCCCGACTACACCTATGCCACGGCACGCCTCTTGATGCACACCATTCGCCGCGAAGTTCTGGGCGAAGAAGTCGCACATGAGGAAATGCAAACGCGCTACGCTGAATACTTTCCCCAGTTCATCGCCAAAGGCGTGCAGAACGAGTTGCTTGATGAAAAGCTCCAGCAGTTTGACCTTGAGCGCCTGGGTGCGGCGCTCAAGCCTGAGCGCGACCTGAAGTTTGACTACCTCGGTCTGCAAACCTTGTTTGACCGTTACTTTTTGCACGTGCGCAAGCAGCGCATTGAGCTGCCACAAGCGTTCTTCATGCGGGTGGCCATGGGCCTGTCGCTCAATGAAATCAACCGCGAAGAACGTGCGATTGAGTTTTATGAAATTCTGTCGTCGTTTGACTTCATGTCAAGCACACCCACGTTGTTCAATGCCGGCACGCTGCGCTCACAGTTGTCATCGTGCTACCTGACCACCGTTGCGGACGACCTGGGCGGCATTTACGACGCCATCAAGGAAAATGCCTTGCTTTCCAAATTTGCAGGCGGCTTGGGCAACGACTGGACACCGGTGCGTGCGCTGGGCGCTCATATCAAAGGTACCAACGGCGAATCACAGGGCGTGGTGCCTTTCCTGAAAGTCGTCAACGACACGGCAGTCGCCGTGAACCAGGGCGGCAAGCGCAAGGGCGCTGTCTGCGCCTACCTGGAAACCTGGCACCTCGATATTGAAGAGTTTCTGGAGCTGCGCAAAAACACCGGCGACGACCGCCGCCGCACGCACGACATGAACACCGCCAACTGGATTCCCGACCTCTTCATGCGCCGCGTGATGGAAAAAGGCAGCTGGACTTTGTTCTCGCCATCTGACACGCCAGACCTGCACGACAAGTTTGGCAAGGATTTTGAAAAAATCTACACCGCCTACGAAGCCAAGGCCGAGCGCGGCGAGATCAAGCCCGCCCGCAAACTCCAGGCCACGGACATGTGGCGCAAGATGTTGTCGATGCTGTTTGAAACTGGCCATCCCTGGATCACCTTCAAGGATGTCTGCAACATCCGCTCGCCCCAGCAGCATGTGGGTGTCGTGCACTCGTCCAACCTGTGTACCGAGATCACGCTGAACACCAGCGACACAGAAACCGCCGTGTGCAACCTCGGCTCGGTCAATCTGGTGCAGCATTTGAAAGACGGGCCTGACGGCGTTAAAACGCTGGACCATGACAAGCTGCAAAAAACCATCACCACTGCCATGCGCATGCTGGACAACGTGATTGACATCAATTACTACGCCGTTAAAAAAGCGCGTGACTCCAACATGCGGCATCGCCCTGTCGGCCTCGGCATCATGGGCTTTCAGGACTGCCTGTATGAGCTGCGCGTGCCTTACGCGTCACAAGAAGCGGTTGAATTTGCAGACAAGTCGATGGAGGCCGTCTGCTACCACGCCTACTGGGCATCCACCGAGCTGGCCAAAGAGCGCGGCAAGTACGCCAGCTACAAAGGCTCGCTCTGGGACAAAGGCATTTTGCCGCTGGACACCATCGACATGCTGCTCGAAGAGCGCGGCGGCTACGTTGAAGTTGACCGCTCGTCAACGCTCGACTGGGAGGCACTGCGCAAAAAGATTGCTGTTGACGGCATGCGCAATTCCAACTGCGTGGCGATTGCGCCGACAGCGACCATCTCCAACATCATTGGTGTTGACGCCTGCATTGAGCCCTGCTTTGGCAATCTGTCGGTCAAGTCCAACCTGTCGGGCGAATTTACTGTCATCAACCACTACCTGGTGCGCGATCTGAAGCGCCTGGGCTTGTGGGACAGCGTGATGGTGGTGGACCTCAAACATTACGACGGCTCCCTGCGCCCGATTGACCGGGTGCCACAAAATATCAAGGCGCTGTACGCCACCGCTTTTGAAGTCGAAACTTCGTGGATTGTTGAAGCTGCAGCGCGTCGCCAGAAATGGATTGACCAGGCACAGTCGCTCAATATTTACATGGCTGGCGCCTCTGGCAAAAAACTGGACGAGACCTACAAGCTGGCCTGGTTGCGCGGTTTGAAAACCACCTACTACCTGCGCACACAAAGCGCGACGCACGCTGAAAAATCAACTGTCACGGCAGGCAAGATGAATTCGGTTGCATCTAGCACAACCACTGCGGCAAGCATGAGCGCACTCGACGTGGCTGCTGCTGCAGCGCACATGCAAATGAGCGCATCACCCGCAACAGACATCAAGTTTTGCGCGATTGATGATCCGGGTTGCGAAGCCTGCCAGTAAACAAAATAATAAATACGATGAGCGTGATCACGTCATGCGATGTAATTGAGCAACACAAATTGGCAGCGATGTGAATGAACACTTTCCATTTTTCATCGCTGCTTTCATAATCCCAAAGTATTGGAACCCTCTATGTTGACCTGGGACGAAGAAGTCAAACCATCACTGCAAAAATCTTTCAACAGCGGCATGCTCGATAGCCGCTCGGTAGAGCTTCCGCCGCTTTCTTCTGCGCATCTTTCTGCACAGCCACAAACCCAGGTGCGCATGCTCAATGACGGTGCTTTTTTACCGGCCAGCACTGCACCTGCAGCCCCTGCTACAGAGCCACTTGCAGCACCCCTTACCGCACCACCCAGCGCTGCACCTGCCGTTATGAAGCGCGTCAAGGCTTCTGACAAACGCATCATCAACGGTCAAACCGACGTTAACCAACTCGTTCCGTTCAAGTACAAATGGGCTTGGGAGAAATACCTGGCAACTTGCGCCAACCACTGGATGCCGCAAGAAGTCAACATGACGCGTGACATTGCCTTGTGGAAAGACCCGAACGGCCTGACCGAAGACGAACGCCGCCTGGTCAAGCGCAACCTTGGCTTTTTTGTCAACGCCGATTCGCTGGCCGCCAACAACATCGTGCTGGGCACCTACCGCCACATCACGGCACCTGAGTGCCGTCAGTTCTTGCTGCGCCAGGCTTTTGAAGAAGCCATTCACACCCACGCTTACCAGTACATCACCGAGTCACTGGGTCTGGATGAAGCGGAAATTTTCAATGCCTACAACGAAGTGCAATCGATCAAGGACAAGGACCAGTTCCTGATCCCGTTCATTGAAGTCATTTCAGACCCACATTTCAAAACCGGTACG
>JANOWR010000066.1:0-1722 GCA_031417995.1 Polaromonas sp.
TGTCAGTACCGGTGAATAAACCGCAGGGTCAGCGCACTGGATTTGCAGGCCCCAGGCTTTGACGGCCCCACGCACACCCTCGGCCCAGCGCTGGTGGCGAGCAAATACCGCGTCAAGCCCGTGCTCGAGCAGCATGTCGCAGGCCTCGCTCAATGCATAAATCAAATTGGTGTTGGGGGTGGACGGCCAGTAGCCGGTCTTGTTCATCTCGATGATCTCGTCCCAAGCCCAGAAGGCCTTGGGCAGCTTGGCTTTTTTGCTGGCTTCAATCGCCTTGACAGATACCGCATTGAAGCTGATGCCCGGCGGCAGCATGAGGCCTTTTTGTGAACCGCTGATCGTCACGTCAACGCCCCAGGCGTCGTGGCAATAGTCGGCCGATGCCAGGCCCGAGATGGTGTCTACCAGCAGCAGCGCCGGGTGTTTAGCAGCGTCCATCGCCTTGCGCACAGCAGCGATGTTGCTGGTCACGCCGGTCGATGTTTCGTTGTGCACCACGCACACAGCTTTGATGCTGTGCGCTGTGTCGGCTTTAAGCCGTTCTTCAATCAGATGCGCCTGCACGCCGTGCCGCCAGACTTCTGCACCCGGGTGGCTCATCACCTCAGCCTTCAGGCCCAGGCGGGTCGCCAGCTTTTGCCACAGCCAGGCAAAGTGACCTGTCTCATACATCAGCACATGGTCGCCAGCACTGAGCGTGTTGACGAGCGCCGCCTCCCACGCGCCCGTGCCGGATGCCGGGTAAATGATGACGGGCTGCGTGGTTTTGAAGATTTTTTTAACGTCAGCGAGTACCTTCAGGCCCAACGCTGCAAACTCGGGGCCACGGTGGTCAATGGTGGGGTAGCTCATGGCCCGCAAAACGCGGTCTGGCACGGGCGATGGACCTGGAATCTGTAAAAAATGGCGGCCCGTGGGGTGAAAGTCCAGCGTCAACATACAAAATTTCTCCATGAAGTTATCTCTATTTTTTGCATGCAAAATGTATTTGTCAATACTTTTAAGGGTTATTACTTGGGTAAAAGTTATTTGACAGTAATTTATTTTGCATACAAAATTTATACATGACCGCAGAAATCATCCCTCTTACCCGCCCCATTCCTAGAGCTGGCCTGCATGAACAAGCGGCCCATCGCCTGCGCCAGATGCTGGTTGAAAACCGCATCCCGCCCGGTGCCAAGCTCAATGAACGTGAGCTGAGCGATGAGCTTCAGGTGTCGCGCACCCCTTTGCGTGAAGCCATCAAAATGCTGGCCGCTGAAGGCCTGGTTGAGCTGCTACCCAACCGGGGGGCCATAGCCGTTGAGCTGACCGAATCGGATGTGCTGAACACCTTTGAAGTGATGGCCGGGCTGGAGGCACAGTCGGGCGAGCTGGCCGCGCAGCGCATCACCGATGCGGAACTGGCCGAGATCAAAGCCATGCACTACGAAATGCTGGCCGCCTACACGCGGCGCGACTTGCCCGCCTACTACCGCCTGAACGCCGCCATCCACAGCGCCATCAACCTGGCAGCCAAAAACCCCGTGCTCACGCTGACCTACAACCAGGTCAACGCACGTTTGCAGGCGCTGCGCTTCCGGTCTAACCAGGACGGTGAAAAGTGGAAGGCTGCGGTCAAAGAACACGAACAGTTAATCAACGCGCTGACCGCCAGAGATGCCGTCGCGATGCGGGCCGTGCTGATGAGCCATTTGATCAACAAGCGCGATGTCGTCATTT
>JANOWR010000067.1:0-2645 GCA_031417995.1 Polaromonas sp.
CGGCCTTGGACAGCTCCTGCACGTCCAGCCCGCGCAGCAGCGTCATCAATTGAAACGCCTTGGCGGTCGGTATCAGCTCGCGGCCTTCGCGCAACATGTATTTTTCAGCGATCAGGCCTTCAATCGTGGCGGCGCGGGTGGCGGGCGTGCCCAGGCCTTTTTCCTGCATGGCTTCGCGCAGTTCGTCGTCGTCAATGGTTTTGCCGGCGCCTTCCATCGCGCCCAGAAGTGTGGCCTCGCTATACCTGGCGGGTGGCCGGGTTTTCAGGCCTTTGGCCTCAACGACTTCAGCGCGCACCATTTCACCTGGCTTGACGGGCACAAGTGATTTGCCGTCTTTATCGTCATCGTCGTTTTGCGCTTCTTTGCCGTAAATCGCCAGCCAGCCCGGTTTGACGAGCACCTTGCCTTCGGTCTTGAAACTGTGACCAACCGATTGCGAAATACGCGTCGTCACCAGGTATTCAGCACTTGGGTAAAACACCGCCATGAAGCGTTTGACCACCAGGTCATACAGCTTTTGCTCCGCCTCGCTCAAACCGCTGGGCGCTTGCAGTGTTGGGATAATCGCGAAGTGATCGCTGACTTTGGCGTTGTCAAAAATGCGTTTGTTGGGCTTGATGTAATTGCCGTTCAGCGCGACGAGTGCGTGCGGGGCCAGGTGGCGCATGCCGCTGTCAGCCAGCATTTCAAACGTCTTTTTAACGACGGGCAAATAGTCTTCAGGCAGCGCACGCGAATCGGTACGCGGGTAGGTCAGCGCCTTGTGCCGCTCGTACAGGCTTTGTGCAATTTGCAGCGTGGTTTTGGCTGAAAAGCCAAACTTGCCATTGGCCTCGCGCTGCAATGATGTGAGGTCAAACAACTGGCCAGCAGCTTGTGTGGTGGGTTTGCTTTCTTCGGTGACGGTGGCTGATTTGCCGCGCACGGCTTCGGCAATCGCAATCGCCTCGCGCTGCGACCAGACGCGGTCGGCTTTCAGCTCGGCATCGGGCTCGGCGTTGTCAATATTAGCGGCGGCTTTTTTCCACTTTGGGTCAAACCACTTGGCGGGGTATTCGCCTGCTTCGGCCAAAAACGACGCGTGAATTTCCCAGTAATCACGCGACACAAACTTGCGGATTTTTTCTTCCCGTTCGACGACGACTGACAGCGTCGGCGTTTGCACACGGCCCACGGTGGTTAAAAAGAAACCGCCGTCGCGTGAGTTGAAAGCCGTCATGGCGCGCGTTCCGTTGATGCCGACCATCCAGTCGGCCTCAGACCTTGAGCGCGCCGCATCGGCCAGGCCCTGCATCTGCTTTTCAGTCCGCAAGCTGTCAAAGCCATCACGAATGGCAGCAGGTGTCATCGACTGCAGCCACAAGCGTTTGACGGGGTGCTTTGATTTGGCGTACTGCTGGATGAGCCTGAAAATAAGCTCGCCTTCACGGCCCGCGTCGCAGGCGTTGACGATGTTGCCCACGTCTTTGCGCTTGGTCAGCTTGACGATGGCGTTCAGCCGCGTCTTGGTTTTGTCCATGGGCTTTAAGTCAAAGTACGGCGGAATGACGGGCAAATTGGCAAAGCTCCATTTGCCGCGCTTGACGTCAAACTCTTCGGGTGCCTGAATCTCGACCAAATGCCCGACGGCGGAGGTGACAAGCCACTCGTCACTCTCAAAATATTCATCGTGCTTTTCAAACTTGCCGGCTGTGGGCGTGATGGCACGCACGATGTCTTGCGCGACCGAGGGCTTTTCTGCAATAACGAGTGTCTTCATATGTACTTCTTCAAACCTTCAATGTCTTCAGGGAACATTTCCCCGCCTTCGGCAAAAACAACTCGACCTTCCCGTGGTTTTGCCTTGTCAATCTTCAGCACCACCACCACGGGCAAGCCCTTGGGTTTTGGCAGCATCTTAGCCACATCGCCCGTCAGCATGCCCGCCGGGAAGCTGTAGCCTTTGCTTTTCATATAGCCGCTTGCGGCGGTTTCCTGCTTGTCAATCGACAGTGCCAGCACGCCTAAACCGTTGGCCTTTTGCGCCCGCCACAGTGCTTCTATGTGGGGCGACTGGACTGCACAAAAAGGGCACCAACTGGCCCACCAGTACACCACAAGCGTGCTGGGCGCTTGTTTTTGCGGCTGCCAGACATCGCCATTCAGCAACTTCACATCAGGCAATGGCAGCACTGTGCCAAGTTTGGGCAAAGGGTTTTCATGACCTTGCGCCCAGGCGGGGCTGCACAGCGGAGTCATCAGCGCCAGGGGGCTGAACTTCAACAAGCATCTGCGCTGAATCATGGCGGTCTCCTGAAGAAAAATCGCATCACTACAATACGGGCTTCTCGCGCGGGTGCGCGCGGACAGGCGCACACGCACACGCGCGCACCTGCATGAATTAACCATACCTCAAAAATTTCTGGAAGTGTTTTGCCGTGCTAAAAAGTCAGACTGTGAACATCTCCGAATCAACGCCCATGCTTGACGCACGCCGCATTCAAACCCGTCGCTCCGGCGTGCATGGCAAGGGCGTTTTTGCCCTGACCGACCTGGCCGAGGGTGAAACCATCATTGAATATGTGGGCGAGGTCATCAGCTGGAAAGAGGCACTGCGCCGCCACCCGCACGACCCCAAAGACCCCAACCATACGTTTTACTTT
>JANOWR010000068.1:0-33963 GCA_031417995.1 Polaromonas sp.
CGCCGCCCAGCGACAGCGGCAACGCCGCCAGAATCGTGACCGGGTGCAGCAGGTCTTTGAACAGCAGCACCAGCACGATGTAAATGCACAGCACCGCCGTCAGCATGGCCAGCCCAAAACTGGCAAACAGCTCGCCCATGATTTCTGCGTCGCCAATCGTGACCTGCTTGACATCGGGCGGCAAATTGACGATGGCAGGCAGCTTGTTGACCAGCGCGGTGACGTCGCCCAGCGGCAGGCCCGACAGCTCGATCTCGAACTTCACATCACGCAGGCGGTTGAAGCGGTCAATCACCGCCGGGCCGCCGGACACCTGCAGCGTAGCGACCTGACCCAGCATCACCGGGCCACGGCTGCCGGGCACCATCAGGCGCTCCAGCGCGCCCAGGTCAGCGCGCGCATCGTCGGCCAGGCGTACCACGATGGGTACTTGCCGACCGGACAAATTGAGCTTGGGCAAGGCGGCGTTGTAGTCACCCACCGTGGCAATGCGCAGGGTGTCGCCAATCGCGCTGCTCGTCACGCCCTGGTCGGCCATGCGCGCAAAGTCGGGCCGCACCGTCAGTTCAGGTTGCACCAGCGACGCGCTGGACGCCACCGAGCCCAAACCAGGGATGGTGCGCAAATCTTTTTCAAGCGCGGCGGCTGCTGCTGCCAATGAGGCCGGGCTCTCGCTCGTCAACGCCAGCACCAGCGATTCACCCGAACCGCCCAGGCCAACTTTGCTGCGCACGCCGGGCAACTCGGTCAGCGCCTTGCGGATGTTGTTTTCAACCACCTGCTTGCGTGGCCGGGTGCCGCGCTCGGCCAGCAAGATGGTCAGCGTGGCCTTGCGCTTTTCAACCGAACCGCTGGCGGCAAACGGGTCAGTGCCTGCCGAACCGCCACCGACGGTGGTGTAGATGGATTTGACATGCTCGACCTTCGTCAAGAGCTGGCGCGCGGCTTCGGCGACTGCCAGTGTGTCGGCCAGTTTGCTGCCAGGAGCCAGCTCCAGGTACACCTGGGTCTGGCTGTTGTCGTCCGGGGGTATGAAGCCGGTGGGCAGCAGCGGGATCAGCATCAGCGAGCCGACAAAAAACCCGCCCGCTGCCAGGGACGTCCACCAGCGGTGCTGCAAACACCAGCCGCTGGCGCGCATGTACCAGCGCATCACGGCGCTGTCTTTCTCGGTGTAGTCAACGATGGGCTTGAGCAGATACGCCGACATCATGGGTGTGAGCATGCGGGCCACCACCAGCGATGCAAACACCGCCAGTGATGCTGTCCAGCCAAATTGTTTGAAAAATTTGCCCACAATGCCGCTCATGAAAGCCGTCGGCAAAAACACCGCAATCAGGGTGAAGGTGGTGGCAATCACGGCCAGGCCAATCTCATCGGCTGCTTCCATCGCCGCCTGGTAGGGCGTTTTGCCCATGCGCAGGTGGCGCACAATGTTTTCTACTTCCACAATCGCGTCGTCGACCAAAATACCAATCACCAGGCTGAGCGCCAGCAGCGTGACCACGTTGATGGAAAAGCCCAGGTAGTTCATGCCGATGAAAGCCGGAATCACCGACAGCGGCAGCGCAACCGCCGTGACAAAAGTAGCGCGCCAGTCGCGTAAAAACAGCCACACCACCAGCACCGCCAGCAGCGCGCCCTCAGCCAGCAGGGTCAGCGAGGCCTTGTATTCTTCTTCAACCGGCGTGACAAAGTCAAAGGCTTCGCTCAGGACCATGTCCGGGTGGCTGACTTTGAGCTGCACCAACGCCGCGCGCACGCCGCGCCCTACCTCAATCTCGCTGGCGCCCTTGGAGCGGGAAATCTCAAACCCCACCACCGGTACGCCATTGAGCCGTGCCGCAGAACGCGGCTCGGCCGTGGTGTCCTGCACATCGGCCACTTGTGACAAACGAATCTTGCGCCCCTCCCCCACAGTCAGTTCAAGCCCGGCCAGCTCTGCCGCTGATTTGACGGTGGCCAGCGTGCGCAGCGGCTGCTCGCTGCTGCCCAGGTCGGCGCGGCCACCGGAGGTGTCCATTTGCACTTGCCGCAGCTGGTGCGACACGGTGGTGGCACTCACGCCCAGCGCCTGCATTTTTGCGCTGTTCAGCGCCACCCGCACCTCGCGGGTCACACCGCCCACCCGGCTGACCGACCCCACGCCGCGCACCGCCAGCAGGCGTCTGGTCAGGGTGTCGTCGACAAACCAGCTCAGTGCCTCGTCGTCCAGCACGCTGCTCTTGATGGTGTAAGCCAGCACGGGCGCCCCCGAGATATTGATCTTGCTGACCACCGGGTCGCGCAGGTCAGCGGGCATGTCGGCGCGCACCTGCTGCACGGCCGAGCGGGTTTCGTCCAGCGCCTCCTGGCTGGGCTTTTCCAGCCGGAACTCTGCCGTGATGGTGACCTCGCCGTCCTGCACCTTGGTGTAGATGTTCTTCAGGCCTTGCAGCGAGGCAATCGCGCCCTCCATTTTGCGCGCCACCTCGGTCTCCAGCTGGGCCGGTGAGCCGCCGGGCAAGCTGGCACTGACGATGATGTTGGGCACTTCCAGGTCAGGAAAGTTCTGCACCTTCATGTTCTGGTAGCCCAGCATGCCCGCAAAGCAGAGCATGACAAAAAACATGATGGCGGCAATCGGATTACGGATGCACCAGGCGGAGACGTTCATAAAAGTGAAATCCAGTATGCTATGTTTTTAGTAGCTGCTTGCGCCCGAATCCATTGGGCTAGAGGCCAATTTAATAGGTAAAAAAGCGGTTTTTTGACAGTTTTTGGGTTATTTTTGGGCTTTTGCGGCACTGGCAGGACTTGCGGCGTTATTGGGTGCTTGCGCGCTGGGTGCCTGTGCAGCCACCACCTTGACGGTGTCGCCATCGGCCAGAAAAGCCGCACCGCTGGCCACAAACTGCTCGCCCGCCTTGGCGCCCTGCAGCACCTCCACCGCATCGCCTGCCCGGCGGCCGGTTTGCAGCTTGACCTGGCTGATCTTGTTGCCTGGTTCCAGCCGCATGGCGTAGGTAAAACCGTCGCGCAGCACCAGCGCCTGCTGCGGCAGCGTCAACACGTTGATGGTGCCCAGAACAAATTCACCTTTGGCATACATGCCCGCCTTGATGTTGGCGTCAAATGGCAGGTCAACATAGACCAGCGCATTGCGGGTGGTAGTGTCCACCGTGGGCGCAATCATGCGCGTTTTGCCCATGACCTGCGCGCCACTGGCCGCCGTGACGCTGGCAACAGTGCCAGGCTTGATGCCCGCCATTTCGGTGCTGGTCACTTCAGCCCGCCACTCCAGCCGCCCGCCGCGAATCATCTTGAACAGCTCAGTGCCGCTGCCCACCACCGCGCCCAGCGTGGCGCTGCGGCTGGAAATGACGCCGCTGTCAGGTGCCAGCACAGCGGTTTGCCTCAAGCGCACCTGTTGCACGGCCAGCGCGGCTTTGGCCACTTCAAGCCGGGCCTTGGCGCTTTTGTCCAGCGTCGTGTACTGGTTGATTTGCTGCTCGCTCAAAGCGCCGCTGGCTTGCAAGGTACGTGCTTTGTCGGCATTGACGGCTGCATCCTGCGCGTTGGCCTGGGCCTCGGCAAAGCTGGCCTGGGCCTGCGCCACCTCGGCGCTCGTCTGCTCGGCGGCAAAGGTCGCCAGCACCTGGCCCTTGGCCACTTTGTCGCCCACATTGGCGCTCACACTGACCAGCCGCAAGCCATTGGCTTCGCTGCCAATGATGGCCTCCTGCCAGGCGGTGATGCTGCCGTTGGCGGGTAGCCTGAGGGGCAGTTCCCGCATCATGGGCTGCACGGTGGCAACGGTTAGAGCGGGTTTGGCTGTAGCGGTCTTTTTATCGTCAGCCGCTATAGACTTAGAAGAAAAAGTGGCTGCAGCCCAATAAATGCCGGCGCAAACAGCTACTAAAAAAATAGCGTATTGAATCGGACGAGAGGGACGTTGGAAAGTTGTCATGGCTAAATGTTTTCAGTGGCCTGTCGTTTTGAATTTACCAACCAGGCAAAAACGCCTCGGGTATGCCGAACACCATCGGCGTGGCAGGCGGCGTAGCCGTGCTCCAGCCGCCGCCCAAAGCGCGGTACAGGGCAATCCAGGCCGTGCGGCGCTCGCGCTCCAGACTGACCAGCGCGCTTTGCGCTGCCAGCAGGGTACGCCGGGCATCTTCCAGTTCTACCAGACTGGCCAAGCCCGCCTTGTAACGCGCCTCCGTGCCCGTAAACGAGGCGCTGTAGCCCAGCGTGGCTACCAGCGTGTCTTCACCCCGGTCGGCTGTACTTTGCAAATTGATGAGGGCCTCTTCCACCTCCCGCACGGCCTGCCTGACGATGCCCCGGTATTTGCCCGCAGCTTCCTCATACCTGGCTTTGGCAGCATCCACATTGGCATCGGCCGCACCGCCGTCGTAAAGGGGAATCGTCAAAGACAGCGGGCCAAACGACCAGGTGTCGTAATTTTGGGTAAACCTACGGGAACTGGTTTTGTTGCGCGCCACCGTGCCGCCAATGCTCAGTCGCGGGTAGCGCTGGGCCCGTGCGCTGCCGACTTCAAAGCTGGCGGCCGTCAGCTCACGTGCGGCGTTGTACACATCCGGCCGCTGGCCCAGCACTTCTGCCGGAACGCTGGAAATGTCGGCAATGCCCTGCTGCAAGCTGGCGGGCGCGGCCTGGGCCAGCTTTTGCCGCAGCTCGGGCTCGGCCCAGGCCGTCATGGCGGTCATGGCCTTGATGCCCAGATCGCATTCCGCACGCTGCTGGGTCAAGCGGCTGTTGCCTTCAGCCGCCGTGGCCCGCGCCAGACCCGCCGTGGCAGGCGCTGCAAAACCAGCCTGGGCCAACTGCGCGGTCAGGCGGCTGGTATGAAGCCGCGAGCGCGCGTCCGCATCGACCACCAGCAACTGCTTCTCGCAAGCGCGAAAGCCGTAGTACTGATTGGCAATTTCAGCAGCCACCAGCACCCGCGCTTCATGCCACCGGGCCTGCGCGCCCAGGAAACGTTCCTTGTCGGCATTCAGGCTGGCCTCGTTTTGGCCAAACAGGTCCACTTCCCAGTTGGTTTGCAGGCCGAGCTGGGCGGCATTGACGGGAAAAGCCGGGGTGTTGCGGTTGACAGGTGCATTCAAACTCCTGCTCAAACCACCAATGCCATCCAGCGTGGGCAGCAAAGCCGCTTCAGACACCACTCGCATGGCCTGTGCCTGCTGGATGTTGGAGCGGGCGGTGATGACCGACGGGCTGACCAGTTGGGCGGCATCAATCAGCTCGACCAGCAACGGGTCGTTTTGCTGCTGCCACCACTGCGACAGGCTGGTCAGGCTGCCGTTGTGCGGCAGGCTGCTGGCAGCGCTGGTCTGCGATATGGTTTGCGAGGCGGTGGGCGGCAGGGGTGCGTACCACTGGGGGGGGGCAGCAACCGCCACAGTCGCTGGTGGTGCATTGGCAGCGCAACCGCTCAACCCCAAAGCTGCCAGCGCCAACAAAATGCCAAATACCGTGCAGACGATCAAGCGCTGACGCGGAAAATCAGAAGGGAAATCAGAAGGGGAGACAGCAGCGTTAAAGCCCATGGCCGTTGTGTGCAGGAATGACAAACAAAACCGTATTTTGCTGGCTTATCCGTCCCAGTTGCCAAAATAACCTGAAAAAGACAGGGCTTAGAGGTTTCTTGGCGCGCTATCAGGGCTGAAAACCGCCGCCCACAGGGCTTGAATAGCCTCGCGCTCGGCCCCCAGCGCAGGCGGTGCCACTTGCGTTGGTTCTTCATTCAAGCGCGCATGGTGCTGCACGCGCCTGAGCTCGCGGTAAGCGCTGGCCGCTTTTTGCCCCACGTCCGCAGGCAGCAGGCCCACACTTTCAGCAGCTTGCAGCAAAGCAATATTGCCACTGTTGGGTATCAGTTGCGGGTAATGCGCCGATTGGGACAACACCAGATACTGCACCGCAAATTCGGCATCCACCATACCGCCAGGGCTGTGCTTGACATCAAACATGTGGTTTTTGACCGGATGCGCCGCACTGACTTTTTTGCGCATCGCCACAATTTCATCGCGCAGCAGTTTTGCATCGCGCGGCGCAGCGATCACGCCTTCGCGGATTTGCTCAAAACGCTGGCGCAAGGGTTCTGCCCCAAAAACAAATCTGGCTCTGGTCATGGCCTGGTGTTCCCACGTCCACGCGGTGTTGCTGCCGCGCTGTTGCTGGTACTTGGCATAGGCCTCAAAACTGGTGACCAGCAAGCCCGAATTGCCGTTGGGACGCAGCGCCGTGTCAATCTCAAACAAATCGCCCTCGCCGGTTTTGACCGTCAGCCAGTTGATCAGCTTTCGCACCAGAACGGCATACACCTCGGAAGCTTGTTCGTGCTCGTCTTCGTAGACAAACACGATGTCCAGGTCACTGCCATAACCCAGCTCTTTGCCGCCCAGTTTGCCGTAGGCAATGATGGCCAGTTGTGGCGTTTCACGGTGCTTGTTTTTAAGCCGCTGCCAGCACCAGTCGGTGGTGATGGCCAAAAGCGCCTCAGCCAGCGCGCTTAAATCATCGGCCACCTGCTCAACGGTCAGCACGCCCTCCACATCACGTGCCAGGGTACGAAAAACCTCCGCATGGTGGGCGCGGCGCAACAGGTTCAGGCAGTTCTCTTCATCGTCCTCGCCGGTGCGCCGCACGGATGCCAGACGCAGGTTCAATTCCTGGGTAAAACTGACGGCATCAAAGCGCTCGTGCAGCACCTGCTCGCTGGCCAGCTCGTCTATCACGCCGGGGTGCTGGAGCATGTAACGCGCCGGCCATTTTGCGGCCCCCAACAAGCGCAGCAAGCGTATATGCACATTGGGCCGCTCCAGCAGCAGCGCCAGATAGCTCTCCCGCCGCAGCAAGGGTTCTATCCAGTCAATGAAGCGCAGCGCGGCTTCCTCGAGCACGCTGCCCTCGCTTACCCACAAAGCGGTGCGCTGCACCAGCTGGCCCAAGCGGGCGCGCGAATCATCACGCAGCGCCAGCACTTTTGGGTGTTCACGCCACAGTGCCAGGCGAGCCCGAAACAGCGTTGGCCACTGGTTTGACAAGTGTTCCAGCACATCGATCGGGGGTGCAGCACTTGCACCGCCAGCCCCATTGGCACTGCCAACCTTGTCGCAACCCTTGCAGTCAGGTTTGCCGCCCAGCAGCTTGTCAAACTCTTCGGCCACCAGTTCCCGGCAGGCATCCAGGTCATGCAAAAAAGGGCAGCAGTCGCTGTAGCCCAGGGTGCTGGCAATCCACGCCAGGTCGTCGTCGCGGGTCGGCAGCACGTGGGTTTGCTGGTCGTCGAGGTACTGTATGCGGTGTTCTACCCGGCGCAAGAAATCGTAGGCCCGCCCCAGACTGTCCGCCATCTCATGGGCCATCAGGCCAGCGTTCGCCAGGCGCTTGAGGGCGTCGAGCGTCGGGCGGGTGCGCAGCTCAGGGAACTGCCCACCACGCACCACCTGGAGCAGTTGCACGGTAAATTCAATTTCACGAATACCACCGCGCGACATCTTTACATCGTTGGCGCGCTCTGGGTGGCCTGCGCAGCGTTTGGCGGCGTGTTCACGAATTTGGCGATGCAAAATACGCAGCGCATCGAACACGCTGTAGTCCAGATAACGCCTGAAAACAAACGGCAGCACGGTACCGCGCAGCGCCAGGGCCGAGCCGTTTTTCAGGCATTCGGCAGGGGCAACCACCCGACTTTTGAGCCAGGCGAAACGCTCCCACTCACGGCCCTGCGCCTGAAAGTAATCTTCCAGCGCATTGAGCGACACAGCGGCCGGCCCGGAGTTGCCGTTGGGCCGCAGTGCCAGGTCCACACGGAACACAAACCCGTGCTCCGTGGTCTCGCCAATCAGCGCATAAAGGGCCTTGACCTGGTGCGCAAAATACTCGTGGTTGGAGATCTGCCCACGTCCGTCGCCACCTGCACCCGTACGGCCTGTCGTTTCGCCATCCTGGTCATACACGTAAATCAGATCAATGTCACTGGACACATTCAGCTCACGTGCGCCCAGCTTGCCCATGCCCACCACCCACATCTGGGCGCGCGCGCCGTCTGGTGTTTGCGGCGCGCCGTACAAGGCATCGAGCGTGTCCCGCGATGCAAGCAGGGCCGCATCCAGTGCCAGCTCGGCCAGCTCGGTCATGGCGCGCGTCACCACCTGCAATTGCGCCTGGCCTTCGCAGTCCAGCACCACCAGCCGCTCCATCACCAACTGGCGGAGCACCCGCAGCGCAGCGCCAATCGTCAGGCCTTCAGCGCGCAACGCCTGGAATGCGGTTTGCATATTTTCAAAGAGCGGCGCACCGCCTGGCAGCAAGTGCATCTGGGCGCCATAACGGCGGCGAATACGCTGCACAAAGCGCGAGTAATCTGACAAGGCAGCGCCCGGCGCGGCAGCCAACGCCATGGCCGGGTGCGTGCCTGTGGGGATGCTTTGGCTCGAATACATCACACTACGTCACAAAATTTCACGGTAGTGCACAAGAGGGGCAACGGCGCTGACGGTCATAATTCTCCTGCCAATGATTGACAACACAGCACCCCTAGACAACCTGGCATCGCCGCGCATGCGATGGCTAGCTTCTGCTGCACGCATCGCGCTTTGGATGACGGTGACGTTCTGGTTGCTGTTTGGCGCAACCTGGGGAGTTCTCCACGGCTGGATTGTGCCGCGAATTGAGGAATTCCGCCCACGCCTTGAAATCGAGGCCAGCAAGGCGCTTGGCGTCACCGTTCGTATTGGCCAGATCACAGCGCAATCTGGCGGCCTGATCCCGTCGTTTGAGCTGCGCAATGTGGTGCTGCTCGATGCCCAGGGGCGAGAAGCCTTGCACTTGAGCCGGGTGCTGGCCTCGCTGTCGCCGTCATCTCTCTGGGCCAAGGGTTTTGAGCAGCTTTTCATCGACCAACCGGTGCTTGACATCCGGCGTGCGCTGGATGGCAAAGTCTACGTCGGCGGCCTGGATATGTCGCAACCCGGCACTGGCGACCCGGTTATCGCAGACTGGGTTTTTTCGCAAGCAGAGCTGTCCATCAAAGGCGGCTCGATACGCTGGACCGATGAGCTGCGCAATGTGCCGCCCCTGAGCTTGACACAGGTTGACCTGGTCATGCGCAATGGCCTGCGCAGTCATGCCATGCGGCTTGATGCCACACCCCCTCCTGAATGGGGCGAGCGTTTCAGCCTGCGCGGTATTTTCAGGCAGCCGCTGCTGTCGCGGCATGCTGGACGGTGGACCGACTGGTCAGGTCAGCTGTTTGCTGATTTCAACCGTGTGGATGTATCGCATGTCAAACAGTACGCCAGCCTGCAGACGCTGGGTGTTGACATCAAGACCGGCAACGGCAGTCTGCGCGCATGGGCCGATGTCAGCAAAGGGCGGGTCAGTGCCGCGACGGTTGATCTGGCGCTGGCGGAGGTTGATGCGCAATTGGGCAAAGCGCTTAAACCGCTGGTGCTGACGTCAGTTGCGGGCCGATTGGGCGGGCGGCAACTGGCCAATGGCTTTGAATTCACGACCCAGGGCTTGCGTTTTGACACCCAGGATGGCTTGCGCTGGCCAGGTGGCAATCTGGCGTTGACCAGCAGTGGCACGGCCGGTGAAACAGACCAGACCGGTGAGTTAAAAGCGGACCGGCTGGACCTGGCGGCCGTGGCAGAAATTGCCAACCGCCTGCCGCTGGGCACGGCAACCCACGCCGCCATCGCGTCGTATGCACCGCAAGGCCTGGTCGAAGTGGTTGACGGCCGATGGCAAATGCCTGTCAAAGGCGCACTTACCTACGCTGTCAAGGGCCGGGTCACAGGCTTGGCCGTTGCCGCCCTGCCCAGCCTGTTGGTCAGAACAGGCACACCGCACAACACCGCGACCAGCGCTACCCCGGCGCTGCAACTGCAGCCTGGCCGACCCGGCGTGAGTGGCGCAACGTTTGACTTTGACCTGACCCAGGCCGCAGGCAAGGCGCAGGTCAAAATAAGCCAGGGGCATCTGGACTTGCCCGGCGTATTTGAAGACCCCCGGGTTGTATTTGACCGCTTGTCAATGGACGCGCAGTGGAAGTTGTCTGGCGAAAAAATAGCCATCGATTTGCGTGACATCAAATTCGCAGCGCCAGATGCAGAAGGCACGGCCCAAGCCAGCTGGCGTTCTGGCGAGTCCAGGCCGGGGGCAAATGACGACACCGGCCTGGGCGTACTGGATTTACAGGGCGTGTTAACTCGCGGAAATGGTGCCCGGGTGCACCGCTACCTGCCGTTGGTGATGCTGCAGCCCGTGCGCCACTATGTACGGGACGCGGTGGTTCAGGGTGACGTCAGCGACGTACGCTTTGTGGTCAAAGGCCCGATCTATGACATTCCATTTACAGGCCCGGCCAAAGGCGACTTCAAAATATCGGCCACCATCAAAAACGGCATCTTTGCCTATGTGCCCAAACTGATCCAATTCAAAGATACCGCGCCCTGGCCGGCCTTGAACGATGTCAATGGCGAGCTGGTATTAAACCGGTCCACACTGGAGGTCAATGGTGTCACGGCAAAAGTCATGGGTCTGCCGGGCCTGCAGGTGGTCAAGGCCGATGCACGCATACCGGACTTGTTGCATTCGGCAACGCTGGATGTCAACGCCCGATTGAAGGGTCCGGTGGGCGACGCGCTGAGCTTTGTCAACACGTCGCCGATTGCCAGCATGACGGCTAATGTGCTGGGCAAGGCCATGGCCAGCGGCTCCGGCGACTATGCGATACGCCTGAATTTGCCTTTGAAAGCGATTGACAAAACAAAAGTGCAGGGCACGGTGTCACTGCCGGGTAACGATGTGCAGTTCACACCCGACACACCAGCGCTATCGCGCTTGAAGGGTGTGGTGACTTTTTCTGAAAGCGGCTTTAACGTGGCCACGGCCCAGGCGCGTTTGCTGGGTGGCGATGTCCGTTTTGAAGGCGGCATGCGGCCGGTAAATCGCACGCTGCCTGCCGGCAGTGACCTGGAGGCCAGCGTGCTGTTCAGGGGGCAAGGCAGCGTCACCGCCGAAGGCATCCGGCAAGCCAAAGACATCGGCATTGCATCGCGTCTGGCGCAAAACGCCAGCGGCAGTGCCAGTTACGCCGCTACCATTGGTTTTACGCGGGGTGTGGCTGAACTGGTGGTGACCAGCAACCTGCAAGGCATGGCTTTGAGCCTGCCCGCACCCTTGAGCAAAAGCGCTGAGTCACAGCTGCCGATACGCTTTGAAAACACCTTGCTGCGCGAGTCCATGGCGCCGGGGCAAAAACTCCAGGACCAGCTGGTTTTAAGTGCCGGGCGCATCGCTTCAGTGCAGTATGTGCGGGACGTCAGCGGGCCAGAACCCAAAGTTCTGCGCGGTGCCATGGCCGTGGGGCTGGAGGCTGGCGAGTCAGCCCCTTTGCCCGACAAAGGTGTCGCGGCCAATATCAACCTGGCCACTGTGAATCTGGATGCCTGGGAGAAAGTCTTCAGCAGCACGGTGGGCAGCGGCACATCGACAACCGCATCACCTGCCGCGCAGGCCAGTACGTCGGCAATGGCGCAAACCTATCTGCCCACACAGATCGCCATACGCGCCAAAGAGTTGTTGGTAGGGGGGCGAAAACTGAGTCAGGTGGTGGTGGGTGGCACGCGCGAAGGCCCCACCTGGCGGGCCAACATGGATGCCACTGAACTCAATGGTTATTTTGAATTTCGCCAGGCGGGGGCAGGCGGTGCGGAGCGCGTCTTTGCCAGGCTGTCGCGCTTGAGTTTGGGCCAAAGCACCGCCAACGAGGTGGAAAGCCTGCTAGAAGAGCAGCCCGCCAACATCCCGGCACTTGACATTGTGGTGGATGACCTCGAGCTACGTGGCAAAAAACTCGGACGCATTGAAGTTGATGCCGTCAATCGCAACGCCACCCGCGAAGGCGGCGTACGCGAATGGCGGCTGAATAAATTCAATGTCATCATGCCGGAGGCCGCACTGACTGCCACGGGCAACTGGGTTGCCATCAACGCCCAGGCACCAGGCGGTACACCGGCTGCCGGGCAACGGGCACAACGTACTGCGGCAGAGCGGCGGCGCACGGTGATGAATTTCAAGCTCGACATTCTGGACTCCGGCGAGCTGCTCAAGCGTTTCGGCATGGTCGGTGTCATCCGCCGTGGCAAGGGAAAAATGGAAGGTCAGGTGGCCTGGATAGGTTCACCACTGAGCCTGAACTACCCCAGCATGAGCGGGCAGTTCAACGTGAACATTGAGTCGGGCCAGTTTTTAAAAGCCGATCCCGGCATTGCCAAACTGCTGGGTGTGCTGAGTTTGCAGTCGCTGCCGCGCCGCTTGGCGCTTGATTTCCGTGACGTATTTTCCGAAGGTTTTGCATTTGACTTTGTGCGCGGTGATGTGAGCATCAACCAGGGCCAGGCCTATACCAACAACCTGCAAATGAAAGGCGTCAACGCCGCCGTCTTGATGGAAGGCAGCGCCGACATAGCAAAAGAAACGCAAGATTTGAAAGTCGTGGTGGTGCCTGAGATCAATGCCGGTACGGCCTCTTTGATCACCGCTGTCATCAACCCGGTGATTGGGCTGGGAACATTTTTGGCGCAGGTTTTTTTGCGCCAGCCACTGATCAAGGCCGCCACACAGGAGTTTCACATTGACGGCAGCTGGGCCGACCCGAAGATCACCAAAGTCGAGAAGAAGCCATGAGAGTCGCCGCGATTCAAATGGTGTCAACGCCAGATGTCAAAACCAACCTTGATGCCGCCCGGCAACTTTTAATGCAAGCCGCTGATGCAGGCGCTGAGCTGGCGGTGCTGCCAGAATATTTCTGCCTGCTGGGCTTGAAAGACACCGACAAGTTGCAGATTGCCGAACAACCTGGTCACGGCCCCTTGCAGGATTTTTTAAACCAGTGCGCGCAGAAGTTCAAGCTCTGGATTGTGGGCGGAACGCTGCCTCTTGCAAGCGATGAGCCCGCCAGGGTCTACAACAGCACGCTGGTCTACAGCCCCGCAGGTCAGTGCCTTGCACGCTACGACAAGATGCATCTTTTTCGCTATGACAACGGCCGTGAAAGCTATGACGAATCTCGCGTGCTGGTGCCCGGCAAAGACCCCGTCACGTTTGAGCTGCCGTCTATCGACGGCCACACCTGGCGCGTGGGTTTGAGCATTTGTTACGACCTGCGCTTTCCCGAGCTGTACCGGGCCCTCAAGTCTGACCTGCTGCTGGTGCCCAGCGCCTTTACCCACACCACGGGGCAAGCGCACTGGGAGGTGCTGCTGCGTGCCCGCGCGGCAGAAAACCTGGCTTACGTGCTGGCAGCCGCGCAGGGCGGACTGCACGACAACCAACGCCGCACCTGGGGCCAGTCCATGGTGGTCGATGCCTGGGGCCATATTTTGGCGCAGCAAAGCGAGGGGCCAGGTGTGGTGCTGGCCGATATTGACAAGGCGCAGCTGGCGGCTTTGCGGCTGCAATTGCCTGTGCTTGACCACACCGTGCTGTAACCGTACTGTGATGTTTTCACGACGACCCGGCATCAAGCGCACCCTGCTGTGGGGTTTGCTGGTGGCGTTGGTACTCAGCTTGCTGGCCACCCTGGTCTGGCTGGCCGGCCGCTATGAAAGCAGCGAAATAGAAACCCGGCTGGAGCGCGATGCGGGAGAAGCGGTGCTCGACATCCGCTCCGGCCTGACACGCAACATTCAAAGCTTTCAGGCCTTGCAATCGAACAGTCCCAGCGCCAATGCCTGGCAGTTTCCAGCCACCGAGCTGGTGCGCGAACACCGCGAGATCATGCGCCTGGAGTTGCGCAGCGACAAGCTGGAGATTTTGAATTTTGTGGGAACACCGTATCGCAACGATGTGTTCGAACGCTTTGGCCGTGCCAGCGCCGGGGCCGATGTCAGCGCCGCATGTACCGTGGCCAGGCGCATCAGCGGTGCGGCGTATTCCACCAGTTACTTTGTGCCACAAGCCGATGGCCTGGGCATGGAAGTGCTGGACATGTGCCTGCCCCTCATGGCATCGGGGCGTTTGTCGGGCTACACCGTGGCCACTTATGCGCTGCAAGAGGTGCTGGCTGAACTGGTCAGCAAGCAATTGGCGCGCGGGCAAAGCCTGTCATTTACCGAGGCCGACGGCACACGCCTGGCGCTGCATGGCCCCAGCCCGCGTGGTAACCGGGTGTTTGTGGCGCGCCAGTTGCTGGACTTGCCAGGCAACACCCTGGTGCTGCGGCTGGAAAGCCGGCTCGGCCTGCCTGGGCTGTTCCCCAATGTGCTGACCGCCCTGGTCACCGCCATGTCGCTGGCATTGATGGGGGTGCTGTTTTTACTGGCCCGTGACATGCGGCGGCGCTTGAAAGCCGAGCATGACCTGGGCGAGGCGCTGGCTTTTCGCAAAGCCATGGAAGACTCTGTCCTTACTGGCCTGCGTGCGCGCGACCTGAAAGGCCGCATCACCTATGTCAACCCGGCGTTTTGCCAGATGGTTGGCATACCCGCCAAAGACCTGCTGCACCAGAGTTTCCCCTCTCCCTACTGGCCGCCCGAGCTGGCCCAGACCTACCAGCAGCGGCAAACCATTCGCCTGGCGGGCAACAACTTGCCCAGAGAAGGCCACGAATCGGTCTTTATGCGGCCTGATGGCACGCGCTTTCCTGTGCTCATCATGGAGGCGCCACTGATCAACGCAGTCGGTAAACACACCGGCTGGATGAGCGCCATTCTGGATGTGTCGGAGCAGCGCCGGGTAGAAGAACTTTCACGTGCCAGCCAGGACCGCCTGCAAGCCACCGCCCGACTGGCGATGGTCGGCGAAATGGCGTCGCTGCTGAGCCATGAACTGAACCAGCCCCTGGCCGCTATTTCAAGCTACGCCACCGGATCGCTGAACCTGCTCAATCATGCGTCAACCGCGGCGCCCACCGCGCTTTCAAGTGACCTGCAGCTGGCTGTCAGCCGCATAGCCGAGCAGGCCGAGCGTGCTGGCAAAGTGATCAAAAGCGTACACGACTTTGTGCGCCGCCGTGACCAGACACGTGAGGCGGTTGAGCCACGCGACTTGATCAACGCCGTGATGCCGCTGGTCAGCCTGCAAGCCCGCAAACTGTCTGTGACCATCGTCACTGAAATAGACGCCGCTGCGCATGCGGTGCTGTGCGACCGCACGATGGTTGAACAGGTGCTGCTCAATTTGTCACGTAACGGCATGCAGGCCATGCAGGACCTGGACCCGTCCTCAACCCGCGTGCTGACCCTACGCGTCAGGCCCGCAGCGTCCAACGCCCGCAGCCGTTGGGTGGAGTTTGCAGTCATAGACCAGGGCGCAGGCATTTCCACCGACGTACAGGCCCAGTTGTTCACGCCGTTTTTCACCACCAAGGTTGAGGGCATGGGCTTGGGTTTAAGCTTGTGCCGCACCGTGATCGAGCAGCATGGCGGCTTTCTGGGCTTTGAGCCGGCTTTGCCAACGGGTACCATTTTCAGTTTCACCTTGCCAGTCGATAACGCCCACCAACTTTGAGAAGGACACCTTGATGGAACCTGTACAAGATGCCACGGTTTATATTGTTGACGACGATGCAGGCGTGCGAGAAGCGCTGGCCTGGCTGCTGCGCTCACGCCGGCTGCTGAGCGAAATGTTTGACAGTGCCGAAGCCTTCGACGCACGCATTTCAGCAGGTTTTGCCGTCACTTCGCCTTCGTGTGTGCTGCTGGATGTACGCATGGCAGGCCTCAGCGGTTTGGCGATGTTTGAAAAGTTGATCGGCTATGGTTTGCTGCCCACGCTGCCCGTCATTTTTTTGACCGGACATGCCGACGTGCCAACTGCCGTAGCAGCCGTCAAGCAGGGCGCTTTTGATTTTTGTGAAAAACCGTTTTCAGACAACGCGCTGGTTGACCGCATCGAACAGGCGCTGGCGCACTCTGCGGCCGCCCTGGCCCATCACAGCGCCAGCAGCAGCGCACAAGCCCGCCTGGCAAGCCTGACCGAGCGCGAAAAAGCCGTGATGCAACTGGTCATCAACGGCCTGCCCAACAAGCTGGTGGCCGACCAGCTCGACATCAGTGTGCGCACGGTTGAAGTCCACCGCGCCAGGGTGTTTGACAAAATGGGCGTCAAGTCAGCGGTGGAGCTGAGCAACTTCTTGCGCGGTGTCAGCAAATGATATGCTATAAAATCAGGAGCTGTTTGCGCCCGAATTTATTGGGCTACAGGCTTATTTGATACCTAAAAAACGCCATTTTCACGGTTTTCAAGCTACTTTTTGTTTTTATCAGGGTTGTTGTCCGTCATGTCTTTCAGTTCACCATTTTTGCGGCCAGAAAACATCGTCCACCACACAATGAACACCAGCAGCACCAGCGCACCCAGGGCTTCGAGCAACAGCAATGACATGACGCACCTTAAAAAATGGATTCGAGTTGCTGCAATTATCACCAGCGCCCTGGCCTTGGCCTCCTGCGCTGTGGGGCCGCAGCCGCTGCCGACCTTTCCTGCATCGCCACCAACTGCCACAACGCCGCCTGCCAGCATCGGCCGTGGCGACGACAACGGCCCGTTGCCGTCCGTCATCACGCAAGCCAAAAGCCGTTGGGTGCCAGCGCGCTGGGCCGAACTGCCAGGCTTTGAAGACGATGCCCTGTTTGAGGCCTGGAACGCCTGGCTGAAAAGCTGTGAGCGCCCTGGCCCCAGGTTTTCGCCGCTGTGCGCTGATGCGCGTCGCCTGAGCATTGCCAGCGGCGGCGAGCAACGTGCCTGGATGGTGTCGCGCTTGCAGCCGTACCGGGTCGAGTCGATTCAAGGTGTGGCCGATGGCCTGCTGACCAGCTATTTCGAGCCGCTGCTCAAAGCCAGCCGCCAAAGTGGCAATGGTTACGAGGTGCCGCTGTACAAGGCACCTGCTGGCCTGGGCAGCCGCAAGCCCTGGTACAGCCGCCAGGAAATCGACACCCTGCCCGAAGCGCGTGACGCCTTGCGTGGCCGCGAAATCGCCTACCTGGCTGACCCGATCGACGTGCTGCTGCTGCACATCCAGGGCTCGGGCCGATTGAACATGACGGAGCCCAATGGCCAGCAACGCATCGTCCGCGTGGCCTTTGCAGGTACCAACGACCAGCCGTACCGCAGCGTCAACCAGTGGCTGCTGAGCCAGGGCGTGACCAAAATCAACCCCTGGCCCGACGCTACCAAAGCCTGGGCCGCGCAAAACCCGCAGCGCGTGCAACAACTGCTGTGGAGCAACCCGCGCTACGTGTTTTTCAGGGAAGAGCCCTTGAGCGACCTGGACGCCGCCTTTGGCCCCAAGGGCGCACAGGGCGTGCCGCTCACGCCGGGCCGCTCCATAGCGGTGGACCCTGGCAGCATTCCTTACGGCACGCCGGTGTGGCTGGCCTCGCGTGGCGTAGCGGGCAACCTGCAAAAGCTGGTGTTTGCGCAAGACACGGGCAGCGCCATCGTGGGGGCAGTACGTGCAGACTACTTTGCTGGTACCGGGCCAGAAGCTGGCGAATTTGCATCCAAAGTCAACCAGCCGCTTCGCCTTTGGGTGCTGTGGCCCAAATAATGGAGGCGTCGCCATGAACATGACATTGGGCCGGGCTTTCGATTTGACGATCTTGACGCTCATCAGCGCTTTGGCAGGCTGCGCCAGCAACAGCGGAAGTTCCAGTCAAGGCTGGCAAGCTGATGCGCCGCTGTACCGCTGCGAAAACGCGATTGAATTCAGGGCCCGCTTCATCGACAACAGCGCGGTGCTCGACGGCTCGCGCGGCTACGACGTGCTGTACCGCGATGCGGGCGGTGTGACCCCCAGCCAAACTGTTTACAGCAACATCCGCATGCGCGCTGAATTTGGTTTGGGCCCCAGCGGACGTGAGGCGATTTTGCGCTACCCCCTGCTGCCGCTGGTGGTGCGCTGCGTGCGGGACTAGGTTGTGACTGGCATCGGCCACCTGTCATGCAAAAAGATTGGCTCAGAGCTTGCTTGCATTTGTGTGTCAAATAGTGTCTGTCAGCCACCTTTAGGCTAATATGTGCTCGACTTTAACGAAGGAATCACCATGAAGCTTTTCAAGTATCTGGCAATCAACCTTGCCGTCTGTGGTTTTGTGCTTGCCATGCCTGCTGCGGCGCAAACCAAGTCGCATCTGCAGTCGGTGCTGGAGCGCGGCACGCTGCGCGTAGGCACCACGGGCGACTTCAACCCGATGTCTGTCAAAGACACCGCGACCAACAGCTACAAGGGCTTTGACATTGAAGCCATGGAGCAATTGGCCAAGGACATGGGCGTCAAAGTTGAATTTGTACCGACCGAATGGGCCACGCTGATTGCGGGCCTGACGTCTGACCGTTACGATATTTTTGCTGGCGGCTCATCACTGACGATGGCGCGCGCCAAAACCGTCGCCTTCACCGTGCCCTACATTGAGGCTGGCACGGTACCGCTGGTGCTAAAGACCAATGCGGCCAAAGTCAAAACCTGGGCTGACCTGAACAAAAAGGGCACCACCGTCGCGGTGTTGCTGGGCACTGTGTTTGAAGAGCAGGCCAAAGCCGTCTTTCCATTGGCCACTGTTAAAAGCATTGAAAAGCCCGCCAATGGCTACCAGGAAGTGCTGGCGGGCCGTGCCATGGCCACCATCACCAGCAACATCGAAGCCGCCACCCTGATGGCCACCTACCCCACGCTCACCACGGTGGTCGGCGCAGAGCCGCGCAACAAGCGCCCGTTTGCTTACCCGATTGCGCAAAACGACCCCACCTGGACAACGTTTTTGAACAACTGGGTGGCGCTGAAAACGTCTGAAGGCTACTTCAAATCGCTAGAAGCCAAGTGGCTTGCTGCCAAGTAAGTGCTGACTAAACGCTTGAGTCTTTTGCCGTGCTGCCTGGCGGCGGCACTGCTTTTGCTCAGCGGTTGCGCCAGCAACGCCAGCTATAACTGGGGCTGGTACGTTTTTAACCCTGCCCTGCCCAAGGGCTTGGGCAACATCGAGTTTTTGATCAGCGGCGTGGGCATGACGCTGGCCCTGTCGGTCACCGCCATTTTGATATCTGTGCTGATGGGCCTGCTGCTGGCCGTGTCGCTGCTGTCGCCTTACAAAGCGCTGCGCTGGACGGCACGCACCTACGTTGAATGCTTTCGCGCGATACCGCTGCTGGTGCTGCTGCTGTGGGTGTACTACGGTTTGCCGGTGGTCAGCGGCTTGCAGTTTGGCGCGTTTGCTGCGGGCGTGATGTCGCTGGCGCTGTCTGATGCCGCGTTTGAGGCTGAGGTGTTTCGTGCCGGCTTGCAGTCGGTCGCCAAGGGCCAGCGTGAAGCCGCTGAAACACTGGGCTTGTCGCGCTGGTCAACGCTGCGGTATGTGGTGTTTCCGCAGGCGATTCGCACCATCTTGCCTGCACTGGGCAACCAGTTTGTGTATGTGCTTAAAATGAGTTCGCTGGTGTCGGTGATTGGCCTGCAGGAGTTCACGCGCCGCGCCAACGAGCTGAACGTGACCGAGTACCGCCCGCTGGAGATCTACACTTTTTTGGTGGTTGAATACCTGCTGCTGATCTTGCTGGCATCGTGGGGCGTACGCAGACTGGAGCGCAAGCTGGCGCAGTCGCAGCGCTGATCCTGTCACCGGCGCAGCGCCATCAATGGTGCAGGATGCGCCCTAAAAACTCTTTGCAACGCTCGGTTTGCGGCGAGCTGAAAAACGCCTCAGGCGCAGCGCTTTCAACAATGCGCCCGTGGTCCATGAAGATCACCTTGTCAGCCGCACGGCGCGCAAAACCCATTTCATGCGTGACGCAAATCATCGTCATGCCGTCCTTGGCCAGGTCTTCCATCACCTGTAGCACCTCCATGATCATTTCCGGGTCCAGCGCAGACGTTGGTTCGTCAAACAACATGATTTTGGGCCGCATGCACAGCGACCGCGCAATCGCCACCCGCTGCTGCTGCCCACCTGACAGCTGACCGGGGAACTTGCTGGCCTGTCCGGCAATGCCCACGCGTTCCAGGTACTGCATGGCCAGCGCCTGCGTTTCAGCCTTGGGCATGCCGCGCGCTTTCATGGGGGCCAGCATCAGGTTGTCCAGCACGGACAGGTGCGGGAACAAATTGAACTGCTGAAACACCATGCCCACCTCGCGCCGCAGTTGCTGCACGCTGGCGCGGTCATCGCTGAGCGTCACGCCATCAACCACGATCTCGCCCTGCTCGTGTTTTTCAAGCCGGGCAATGCAGCGGATCAGCGTTGACTTGCCCGAACCCGATGGCCCGCATATCACCACCTTCTCACCCGCAGCGACTTGCAGGTGCACGTCATCAAGTGCCCGAAACGCGCCAAACCATTTGGACACGCCCTGCATGGCAATGATAGGTTGGCCTGCATGCGCCGCAGAATGGCGCGCGGTGTCGTCGGTGCCGGAGCTCAGGTTTTCAGTCATCGCCATAGTCCGCTTTGTGTAGTCTGCTTTATTATGCGTTGATATGCAATTAACCCATGCCACCTGGGGCGAAGTCAGCGCGTATCTGGCGCAGTCCAAAGCCATCATCGTGCCCATCGGCTCGACCGAACAGCACGGCCCGATAGGCTTGATCGGCACGGACGCATTGACGGCCGAAGCCGTCGCTCACGGCATCGGCGAGCGCAGCGGCGCACTCGTTGGCCCGACCTTGAGCTTGAGCGTGGCGCAGTTCAACCTCGGCTTTCCGGGCACCATTTCATTGCGTGCCACCACGCTGATGGCCGTCATCAATGACTATGTGTTGTCGCTCAGGCGGCAAGGTTTTGAGCGGTTTTATTTTGTCAATGGCCACGGGGCCAATGTGGCTGTGGCCAAAGCTGCGTTTCAAGACATTTACGCGCAGTGGAGCCTGGGCAGCATGACGGGGCAGCCACCACGCTGCCGCCTGCGTAGCTGGTGGGACTACCCCCAAGCCGATGCGCTTCGCAAGCAATGGTACGGCGCGGGCGAAGGCATGCACGCCACACCGAGCGAGATTGCCATGACCCTGCATTTGCTGCCGGGCTCCGTCAGACAGGTGTCACCCGAGGCGTTTGCTGCACCCGCACAACTGCCCGCTGCCTTTTTGCGTGACCACGGCGGCGACAACCACTGGGACGCGCAAACTCACCAGGCGGCTTTCCCTGATGGCAGGGTCGGTTCTGATTCAGCACTGGCCACCGCCGCGCAAGGCAAGCAGTTGCTTGAAGCGGCGATTGCAGGCGGCTGTGACGACCTTGCCGCGTTTTTGATCGAAACATGAAGCGCCTCGGCCTATGAAAGATTCTTCAAACCACACGCCACTGCTGCACCCCGAATGGCAAACGATTGAGAAAATCTCGCTTGAAGATTTCTCTGCCGCTGACTGGACGACTTTGAACACCCAGCGTGCCGTGTACTACCAGCAAGAGCAAGCCCGACAGGTGCTGCGCATGCTGGCCGCGTCTGAACACGACGCCAGCTTTGGTTACATGGTCAACAATTACCGGCACTCCCTGCAATCAGCCACCATGGCCCTGCGTGATGGCCTGGGCGAAGAAGACGTGGTGGTGTGCCTGCTGCATGACATTGGTTTTATTGCCTGTCCCTTAACGCATGGTGAGTTTGCGGCTGAGCTGCTGGGCAGCTATGTGTCTGACCGCAACTACTGGATGCTGCAACGCCACGGCACGTTTCAAAACATCCATTCACCTAACCTGCCCGGTGTAGACGTGAACGAGCGCGAGCGCTGGCGCGGCCACCCGCACTTTGACTGGGCGGCCACATTTGTCGACAAATACGACCAGGCCGCCTGCGACCCGGATTACGACTGCGCACCGCTGGCTTTTTTTGAGCCCATGGTGCAGCGCCTGTTTGCCCGCCAGCCTGCCAAGCGCCCCATCAAACGCCCTTACATCGACTGACTTTTGAAAGCCAAGCCATGACCGCCTGGATACGCATGATCCCGCTTGAAGAAGCCACTGGCACGCTGGCTGCGGCCTATGCCAAAGTCACCACGCCGCACGGCACGGTAGACAACGTGATGAAGGCCCACAGCCTGCGCCCGCACACGATGGAAGGCCACGTGGCCCTGTACCGCAGCGTGCTGCATACGCCAGACAACACACTGCCCTTCTGGTTTCTGGAAGTTGTTGCGTCCTACACCAGCAGCCTGAACCAGTGTCTGTACAGCTTTACCCACCACTTCACCAACGCGCGGCGGCTGATCAATGACAAGGTGCGGTCTGACACCATTCTGATGGCCATGGACGCGCGCGCACCTGAGCAGGCCTTTAGCGGCAAACACCTGGCATTGATGCGTTATGCGGGCAAGCTCACCACCGATGTTGGCAGCATGCAAAAACCCGATGTTGATGCCCTGCACGCGGCAGGCTGCGACGATGGCGAAATTCTGGAAGTCAACCAGGTGTGCGCGTACTTCAATTATTCGAACCGCCTGCTCAATGGCCTGGGCGTGACGACTGAAGGCGATGTGATTGGTTACTACAAGGAGGCCGCATGACCACGACCGCCGCCTACGCCACAGCCAAACAGGTGGCTGTCAGCAGCATCCCCGTGATTGACATTGCACCGCTCGCAAGCGGCACCCACGCAGACCTGGCCGGCGTGGGCGCGCAAATGCGTGAGGCGGTTGAAGACATCGGGTTTTTCTACGTTAAAAACCACAGCGTTGACCTGACGCTGATTGAGCAGGTCAACACCCTGGCGCACCAGTTTTTTGCCCAGCCGCTGGCCAATAAATTGCAGGTGGAGCCGCTTGATCGCCATCGGGGCTATTTAAAAATCGGCGAGGCCAAAATGTACGCCCGTGCCAAAGCTGATTTGAAAGAAAGCTTTATCTGGGGCATTGATGTTCCTGACGACGATGCTGACTATGTGGCTGGCAACCCGATGATGGGCCCCAACCGCTGGCCTGACTTTATGCCCGAGCTGCGCCCCGCACTCAATGCCTACATGGACGCCTGCCACGTGTGTGCCCAGCGCATTTTGCGCGCGCTGGCGGTCAGTTTGAAGGCTGATGAAGACACCTTTGTGCGCCGCTTTGCCAAGCCCATTTCACGCGGTGCGCTGGTGTACTACCCGCCGCAACCGCCTGATGCTGGCGAGCAGCAATTTGGCGTGGCACCGCACACCGACTACGGCGTGATTACCTTGCTGCACCAGGACATGGTGGGCGGCCTGCAGGTGTTTAACCGTCAGCGCGAATGGGTCACCGCCCACCCGATTGCGGGCACGCTGGTCATCAACTCCGGCGATTTGCTGGGCCGCTGGTCGAACGACCATTTCAGGTCCAACAGCCACCGCGTGGTGAATTCATCGGGCCGCGAGCGGCTGTCAATTGCGATGTTTGTGGACCCTGACTTTGACACGCCGATCGTGCCGGTAACCGCGCCGGGTGAGGCTGCCAATTACCCAGAGGTCAGTTGCGGCGACTACATTGCAGCGCGGTTTGACAAATCGTTTGCTTACCGGCAAAAAAGCGACAAGCCCTCGGATCAACCCGCTTGAGTGATCTTTGGGCAAAATACAGCCATGCCTAAACCCGACGCATCTCCCACGATTGACATCGTTTTGCCGCACGAGCCCGTAGCCGCTGCACCTTTGGTTGCCAACACCGCGCCCGCCTTTGATGCCGACACCACCACGCATTTTCAAACCAGAATGAAAAAAGCGCCTGAGTGGTTTTGCTCTTTCATGGCCAGCAACACCCGTGAAAAGCGGCGCTTCAGGGACGAGCTTGTGCACATGAAAGGCGCCTGGCCGCTGTTGATGAAGCAGCGCAATGGCGGCAAATGGACACCTGAAGAAAAAGACAAACTTAAAACCATGGTGCGCTCTGCATCGTCGGTCAGCCCTTACCTGTTCATCTGGGCAATACCAGGCTCGATGTTGATGCTGCCATTTCTGGCCTGGTTTTTGGACAAGCAGCGCAAGAGAAAAGCCAAAAAGCTGTCCTGATGACCGTTGCCGCACGGCACTAACGCCCCACCACGGACCAGCCGGCTTGCTGGCTGGCTTTGTTGTTCTCGTATTCCCACGCGGTGCCGCAGCGCGCGCAGCGGTAGCTGGTGATGGTGACCAAATTGTGCTTGTGGTTGCTGTGGCGGTCTGCCCGCATGTCCTCTTGCCGATTGCCGCCTTGCTCCAGCTCGGCATGGCCAGGAGCGCGTCGCCAGTTGCGCTGAATGCCTGCGCATGCATCGCACAGGGTCATTTTTTTGAGGTCGTCTTCGCGGGCTTGGCGGGCCTCGCGGGTTTGTCGGTTCAGGTCTTCTGTCATGTTGTTGCTATTGTCGCTGCTGCCTGACTTGTCGCCTCTGGCTCATGAATGCGGGGCCATTGCGACGCATACTACCGACTGGTTTTATAGCAAAAGGCACCACATCATGTTTGGCTTTAAAGAGTTCACCCTGGCCGTCATGGCCCTGGCTTGCGTCAGCTGCGCCACAACCGTTCCGCCTTTGCCTGAAGAGCTGCGCCCGCACGACAGCCGCGTCTTCACGCCGCCCGCCATCGGCAATAGCTTTGCCGCCATGGCCTCGCTGCCAGCAGACGTGGTCAATATGGCCAGCAGCAGCCGCTGGGCAGGTGTGCTCAAAGGTGCGGCGTACATGGTTGAAGTGCCCGCCAACTGGAACGGCAAGCTGGTCCTATTTGCGCACGGCTATGCGGGCACAGGCCCAGCGTTGATCGTCTCGCCGCCGCCGATTCGCCGCCACCTGATTCAGTCCGGCTATGCATGGGCGGCATCCAGCTACAGCACCAATTACTACGACGTGCGCGCCGGGGTGGAAGACACCAACGCGCTGGCTCTGGCCTTCAACGCCATCGCTGCACAAAACGGCCGCCCGCTGGCCACGCCCGTGCGCACCTACATCACGGGCCGCTCGATGGGCGGGCATATCGCGGCAGCGGCTGTTGAGGCTGAAACGCTGACCACCGCCAACAACAAAGTGCGCTACCACGCGGCCCTGCCGATGTGCGGCGTGATGGCCGATGCCGAGCTGTTCAACCGTATTGCCGGCATGCAGGCGGCGGCGCAGGCGCTGGCAGGCGTACCCAGCCACCCGTTTGCCAAATGGGCCGAGGTGCAGGCCCAGGTCAGCAGCAGCCTGTTTACCAGCTTCCCGACCACGGCCTCGCCCAGCTTGCCCATCGTCACCACCGCCAAGGGCGCGCAGTTTGCGTTGGTGGTTAAAAACCTCACAGGCGGCGAGCGGCCGATGTTTGCCCAGGGTTTTGAATACGGCGGCAGCTACCGTTTTGCGTATGGCAGCTTCGGTGGCGACGGCACCATCAACGGCATCCTGACGCAAAACAATCTGGACACCCAGGCCCTGCGCTACACGATTGACGGCGACCCAGCCACCACCAGCGCGCTGAACGCTGCCGCGCAAAAGCTGGTAGCCCAGCCAGACGCCAACCGCCTGCGCCGTGATGGCCTGCGCTGGATACCCGCCGTCAATGGTGACTTCAACGTCCCGGTGCTGTCAATGCACACGCTGGGCGATCTGTATGTGCCTTTTGCCATGCAGCAAAGCTACGCCAGTCGCGCCGCCGCACAAGGCAGCAAGCTGCTGGTGCAGCGCGCCCAGCGCGGTGCAGCGCATTGCGACTTCACGGTGGCCGAGCAGGTCGAGTCGTTTGAAGCCCTGGCCAAATGGGAGCAAGGCGGCACCAAACCTGCGGGCGACGACGTGCTCACCGCCACCGTTGTGGCCGCGCCCAGCTACGGCTGTGCCTTTACCAACAACGCTACTGGCCCAGACGACGTCAAGTCCACGGTTGATTTGCGTGCCAGGATAGCGGCGACCACGCCAGCCTGCTCTGCGGTAGCCAAATAGTGCGTTTTAACTGCAAAATTAGCCTGTAGCCCAATCAATTCGGGCGTAAACAGCTATTAAAAACAAAGCAAATCTAATCGGCTGTTGACGGTAAATGCAGGCTGCGCAGGCGTTGGTGTACCTCGTCATCCATGTCTACCGGCAGTTGTTGCCTGGCCTGCAAGTAGTGGCTGGTAAACACGTCCAGGTAGGCCTCAAGCGTTTGTGCTGCCAGCGTGTCACCGCTCAGCGCCATGCACAGCGCAGCGACTTCAGACGTACAAAAATGCGCGTCTTGCTGCGAGCGCCGCAGCTTGTAGCTAGACAATTGCTCGCTCTGCACCTTCAGCACCGGCAGGTGGTCCAGGTAGGGGCTTTTGCGAAACATCTTGCGCGCCTCGGGCCAGATGGCATCCAGCAGCACAAAAAGCGGGCGCTTGCAAGGTGTTGCGGGCACCTCAGTCACCACCCGCCCACCGGGTACAAACTCCTCCGGAAACACCACATACGGCTGCCACTGTGGGTCAGCCAGCAATGCCAAGAGCTTAGGGTCAACCTCGGTGCGTGACCAGCCAAAGGCAAACGTGTCAGGCACGACATCAGCAATCAGCCAGCCTGTGTTGCTGGGTTTCAGCGGCTCAATGTCAAACATGATCAGGCACACCCCCGCACAGCCAGGCACCACCGGGCGCAAGGCACACAGGCAGTGGCTAAGCACCAGGCGGCAGCCAGCGCAGCGCTCTGCCTTGGAGCCGCCCCGCGCCAAAAAAGGCTTGCTGCTGCGCGCCAGGCGCGCGCTGCGCAGGCGGCTGACGGCGTGGGGTGGTGGGTGTGTCAGGATGAATGCCGTTTATTTTGCGAGGCGGTACACCGCACAAAACTTGTTGCCATCCGGGTCTCGCACGTACGCCAGGTACATCTTGCCCGATGGCCCTTCGCGCAGGCCCGGCGGGTCTTCGCACGTGGTACCGCCGTTGGCCAGGCCCGCCGCATGAAAGGCATCCACCTCAGCTTCTGACTTGAAAGTCAGGCCAATCGTGCCGCCATTGGCGTGGGTGGCAGGCTGCCCATTAATTGGCGTGATGATGCCCAGCGTGCCAGTAGCGCTGCGGTAGTAATACCGCCCCTTGCCAGCCAACCCCGGGCCAACGCCCATCACGGCAAACACCGCATCGTAAAACCGCTTGGATGCCTCCAGATTATTTACACCCACCATCACATGACTGAACATAGTTGTCTCCATTAAGGCCTGAAGGCAAGCCGGTTAAGTGCCGATTGAGGCAAAACTAAAACGGCAAATGGTAGCTGATAACCATGGCTCATGTAACAGCAAATAACCACTTATGCGCTATGTATTCAGGAGCTGCTTGCATGTGTACTGCCGCCCTCATGCACTTGTTCAGCAAGTTCTGCAACGATATTGCTCCGCAGCTTACCCATCCTCGCGCCCAGACACGACACGGCGAATCACATCTGCCCCAAAGCCGCGTGTGGCCAAAAACCGCATTTGTTTGGCGCGATCTGCCGGGGTGCTGCCCGCATCGGTTTTGCTGTCAAACTTTTTGCGCCACACCTCGCGTGCGCGCGCCAGCTCGGTGGCCTTCAAGCCGTCCATTGCCTCGGCGACCGTGTCTGCGTCCAGGCCTTTGCCTTGCAGCTCGCGCTTGATGCGAGACGCGCCCAGCTTGGCTTGCCTGCGGTTGATGACGGACTCCATCACCCGGGTGGGGCTGATGAAGTCTTTGGCTTCCAGCTCGTCCAGCACGGCTTCCAGCTGGCCGGGCTCTTCTTCGTGGCCGCGCAGCTTGCGCTCCAGCTCTGCGCGCGACTGCTCCCTGCCCGAGAGCAGCCGCAGTGCGCGGCCTTTGAGCGACAGCGCAAAGCCTGATTTGCCTGAGCTGGGAGAGCCGGGCGAACGGGCTGATGCGGGTGATTTTTCAATCACACCAGCCACCCGGCATCCTGGCAAACGCTATGCTATTAATAGCTGCTTGCGCCCGAATCCATTGGGCTATGGCACGATTTGACACTTAAAAATGGCCTGAAAACGGGTTTTTAAGATCAAAAAGGCATCAAACCGCATTTTTGGCTGCTTTTTCAGCCTTGTCGGCTTTGCCAGGCTTGTCTGCCGCCTTGTCGATGGCGTCGATGACTTCTTGCGACACTTGCACCAGCGGAATGCCGAGGGACTCGCGCACCTTGTTTTCAATCTCAATGGCCAGCTCGGGGTTCTCTTTGAGAAACTCACGCGAGTTGTCGCGGCCCTGGCCGATCTTCTCGCCGTTAAACGCGTACCAGGCACCGGCTTTTTCAACAATATGGCCCGCCACACCCAGGTCCAGCACCTCGCCCAATCGGCTGATGCCCTCCCCGTACAAGATGTCAAACTCCGCCGTCTTGAACGGCGAGGCGACCTTGTTTTTCACCACCTTTACCCGGGTTTCATTGCCGATGATTTCTTCACCCTTTTTGATGGAGCCAATGCGGCGAATGTCCAGCCGTACCGAGGCGTAAAACTTCAGCGCGTTACCGCCGGTGGTGGTCTCGGGGCTGCCAAACATCACGCCAATTTTCATGCGGATCTGGTTGATGAAAATCACCATGCAGTTGGCTTTTTTAATCGTTGCTGTCAGCTTGCGCAGCGCTTGGCTCATCAGCCGGGCTTGCAGGCCGGGCAGGCTGTCGCCCATTTCGCCTTCCAGCTCGGCTTTGGGCGTCAGCGCCGCTACCGAGTCAATGACGATCAAATCAACCGCGCCAGAGCGGGTGAGCGAATCCACAATCTCCAGTGCCTGCTCGCCCGTGTCGGGCTGGCTGATCAGCAGCTCTTGCAGGTTGACGCCGAGCTTTTGCGCGTATTGAATGTCCAGCGCGTGCTCTGCATCGACAAACGCGCAGGTACCGCCGATTTTTTGCATTTCAGCAATGACTTGCAGCGTCAGCGTGGTTTTGCCCGATGACTCGGGGCCGTAAATCTCAACCACCCGGCCGCGCGGCAAGCCGCCTACGCCCAGTGCAATGTCCAGGCCCAGCGAGCCGGTGGACACGACCTGGATGTCTTCAATCACCTCGCCAGCGCCCAGCTTCATGATGGTGCCTTTGCCAAACTGCTTTTCAATCTGGGCCAGTGCGGCTTGTAGCGCCTTGGCTTTTTCGGTGTTCAGCGCAGCGGTCTGGGCTGGGGTTTGGGCGGTGATGGGTTTGTTTGGCAGGTCCATGAAAAGCTCCTTGGGGTGGGTTAAAACAATAAAACTGTTTGGATAACCAGTACTGTATGAGTACTGTTGAAATAAGTAAATGTTATTTTTAGTCAGTTTGCCTGATTAAATAAGTTAGTCTATGGATATGCAAAATCAGATCGAAAAAAGCTGGCGCGTCACGCATTTGGGCCGCTTGATGGGCCACGCGCTCAGGCGCTTTGACGAACGCGTGCTGTGGCTGATGACACGCGATGTGCTGGTGCCGCTGGCGCTGTCTAACCTGGCGGCGCGCAATCAGGTGGGTGCGGCGCACATCCATATCACGCGGCACCTGGCTCTCAAAGGCTCACGCCTGACAGACCTGGCCAGCAATGCAGGCATGAGCAAGCAGGCCATGGGCGATTTGGTGACCCAGTGCGAAGCCTGGGGGCTGGTCACGCGAGAGTTCGATGCGTATGACAAACGCGCCAAGAAAGTCATGTTCACTGCTGATGGTTTGCTGTGGTTGGGTGCATTTGAACGCGCTGTTGCGCAGGCTGAAACAGAATTTCGCGCAGCGGTGGGGCAAGATGTGGCCACCGTGGTGGCGCTGGGGCTGGAGGCGTATGGCGGCGTAAGTTGAATGCACGGCGCAAAGGCCTAAAATTTGCAAGACACATAAGACAAAACCGGAGACGACCATGCGAATTTTGATTGCCGAAGACGACCAGGTATTGGCCGATGGACTGCTGCGCACGTTGCGTGCATCAGGCGCGGCGGCTGACCACGTGGCCAGCGGCACGGAGGCCGACGCGGCGTTGATGACCAACACCGAGTTTGATTTGCTGATTCTTGACCTGGGCCTGCCGCGCATGCACGGGCTGGAGGTGCTCAAGCGCCTGCGCGCACGTGGCTCGGTTTTGCCGGTGCTGATTTTGACCGCAGCCGACAGCGTGGAAGAGCGCGTCAAGGGGCTGGACTACGGCGCTGACGATTACATGGCCAAACCGTTTTCATTGCAAGAACTTGAGGCACGGGTACGCGCCCTGGTGCGGCGCGGCATGGGTGGTGCAAGCAGCACCATCAAGCACGGGCCATTGATTTATGACCAGGGTGGCCGTGTGGCCACGATTGACGGCGTGATGGTGGACTTGTCCGCGCGAGAGCTGGGCCTGCTTGAAGTTCTGCTGCAACGCGCGGGCCGCCTGGTGAGCAAAGACCAGCTGGTCGAGCGCCTGTGCGAATGGGGTGAAGAAGTCAGCAACAACGCGATTGAGGTGTACATCCATCGCCTGCGCAAGAAGATTGAGAAGGGACCGATTCGGATTGCCACCGTACGCGGCCTCGGTTACTGTTTGGAAAAAATTCCCGGTTGACCTCATACACTTTGCGGAGGTAGCGAATGATTTTTCAAGCAGGGGCCGCGGAAATGGCTTTGCCACGCCGCAGGCGCAGCGGCACCCTCGGGGGGCAGGGAGCTACACGAAGTGAGCGACCGTGGGGGCTCGTTTGGCCATAAGAATTTTTCAAAGGGAACGCCGCAGCTTATTCGGCGAGATTCTTGACTGGATGCTCACCCCCCTGCTGCTGCTGTGGCCCATCAGCCTGGCACTGACCTGGCTGGTGGCGCAAAACATTGCAGGCAAACCATTTGACCGCGCGCTTGAATACAACGTGCAGGCCCTCAGCAAACTGGTGGTGGTTAAAAACAGCCAGGTGCAGTTCAACCTGACGGGCCCGGCGCGCGAGATCCTGCGGGCTGATGACACCGACCTGGTGTACTACCAGGTGCTGGGCACACGCGGCGAATACTTGAGCGGCGAGCGCGATTTGCCGTTGCCGCCTGAAGATGACAAAGCCATAGACGGTGAAGTGCGGCTGCGGGAAGACCTGATTCATGGCGAGGAGGTTCGCGTGGCTTACACCTGGATCAAGGTCGATGTCAAAGGTGCTGGACCCGTGTTGGTACAAGTGGCCGAGACGCTTGAAAAACGTAAAACACTTGCCACTGAAATCGTCAAAGGCACCATGGTGCCGCAGTTTGTCACGCTGCCGCTGGCCGTGCTGCTGGTGTGGCTGGCGCTGGTACGCGGCATCAAGCCGCTGGCGCAGCTTGAAAAGCGCATACGCGCACGCAAGCCAGACGACATGAGCCCGCTAGACGACACGGCCGTGCCAGAAGAAGTTGCGCCGCTGGTGTCATCCATCAACGATTTGCTGGGGCGCCTCAAAGTGTCGCTCACCACACAAAAACGCTTTTTGGCTGACGCAGCGCACCAGCTCAAAACGCCGCTGGCGGGCCTGCGCATGCAAGCCGATCTGGCACAGCGCGAAACCAACGCTGACGAGCTCAAAAAATCGCTCAAACACATCGGCCAGTCCAGCATACGCGCCACCCATACCGTCAACCAGCTGCTGGCCATGGCGCGGGCCGAAACAACCGGGCGCAGCCTGGCCAAGCAGCAGATTGACATGGTGCTGATTGCCAGTGAGGTCATGGCTGATTCGGTCCCCCGAGCGCTTGAAAAACAGATTGATCTGGGCTACGACGGCCCTGAAGCAGGTGAGCCGCAAAACAAGATTGAAGGCAACCCCACGCTGCTGAAAGAACTGGTGCGTAACCTGCTGGACAACGCCATTGCCTACACGCCAGAAAAAGGCCAAGTCACGCTGCGGCTGTTGACCGACCGTTTCAGCGGTGTGCTGGTGCTGCTGGTCGAAGACTCAGGACCCGGCATACCAAAGGCAGAACGCGAGCTGGTGTTTCAGCCCTTTTACCGTGCGCTGGGTACCAACGTTGATGGCTCTGGTTTGGGGCTGGCCATTGTGCTGGAAATCGCCAACCAGCACGATGCCACCATCAGCATTGCAGATGCCGCCTTGCCCGGCCACCCTAACTCGCCGGGTACCCGCATTGCCGTGCGCTTTGCAGGCGCAAAGCAGGCCGACATCACCTGACTAACCACAATAACCATCATGCAGATGCGCCCACACCATAAAGTCATCACCGCTATTGGGATACTGCTTGTTGCGTACGCTGCCAGTGTCGGTATTGGCGTGTACCGAATGACTTCTTCAGAAGCCTTCCCGATGGCCAAGGTGTCATTGGCAGGCTATCTGGCAGCCTTGAAATCAACCGATGCAACTCAGAGCTTTCATCTGAAATGGTTTTCCCCCTGGCAATTTAGCAGCGGGCCAAACAGTGGTCGCACGCAGTTTTTACTTTGTACGCCTGCCGCGAATTGCTACATCATCAAAGCCCACAAGTTCAAGGGCAAGTGGACGGTGAGCGAGGTCATTCCGGTGCGTTGAGTTTTGCTTATCCCCGACCTACAGCTCAACCCTGCACCAAATGCCCCAACGGCAGCGCACTGCTGGCTTTGACTTCACCCAATGAAAAGCTGGTGTGAATGTCTTTCACATTGGCCAGGCTCATGAGTTTTTTCAGCGCAAACTGGCTGAAGGTTTCCAGGTCTTGGGCCACCACTTGCAGCTCAAACGTGCCTGTGCCGCTGATGTAGTGGCAGGCCACGACTTCGGGCATTTTTTTGATGGCTTCTTCTAATTTTCCGGTGGAATCAGCACTGTTGCGGTCGGCGTCCAGCCGCACAAAGGCGAGCACGCCTAAGCCGATTTTGTGGCGGTTGATGTCTGCGCGGTAGCCAGTAATAAAGCCTGCTTCTTCAAGCGCGCGCACGCGCCGCCAGCAGGGTGCAGCTGACAGGCCTACACGTGAGGCGAGTTCGGCATTGGTCTGGCGTGCGTCGGTTTGCAATTGGACCAAAATAGCGACGTCAAACTTATCAAGTGTTTCCATAAATTGCATTTTGCAGCAAGATTCTTGCTTTGGATAGCCTAATCCAGACAAAGAACGCAATGATTTATCTGGTCATTCGGCATACAGTAAGGCATACACTTTGCGTGCAGACCTGACACCCCACGGAGACAAAAAAGATGAACGCACCGCTGCCCGAACACATTCGCAAGGCTTTAGAAACTGTCACGCTTGACGACAAATACAGCCTGGATTACGGCCACGCCTTCATGAGCGGCGTGCAGGCGCTCGTCAAGCTGCCGATGTTGCAGCAACTGCGCGACAAGCTTCAAGGCAAAAACACGGCGGGGTTTATATCGGGCTACCGTGGCTCGCCACTGGGTGGGTATGACCAGGCTTTGTGGAAGGCGGCCAAGTACCTGAAGGCCCGCAACATTGTTTTTCAGCCTGGTGTGAATGAAGAGCTGGCCGCGACCGCCGTGTGGGGCACACAGCAATTGGGTTTTGCGCCGCCGGGCACGAACAAGTTTGATGGCGTGTTCGGCATCTGGTACGGCAAGGGGCCAGGCGTTGACCGCACGTCGGATGTCTTCAAACACGCCAACATGGCGGGCACCACGGCCTGGGGCGGGGCACTCGCCATTGCGGGTGACGACCACATATCAAAAAGCTCAACCGCTGCGCACCAGAGCGACCATATTTTTAAAGCCTGCGGGCTGCCGGTGTTTTTCCCGGCCAGCGTGCAGGAGATTCTGGACCTCGGCCTGCACGCGATTGCGCTCAGCCGTTACTCAGGCGTGTGGGCGGGCATGAAGACGATTCAGGAAATTGTCGAATCGTCTGCCAGCGCGATGATTGACCCGGAACGCGTACAGATCAAAATGCCGACCGACTTTGACATGCCGCCGGGCGGCGTGCACATTCGCTGGCCCGACGCACCACTTGCGCAGGAAGAACGCCTGTTTGACACCAAGTGGTATGCCGCGCTGGCCTACATTCGCGCCAACCGGCTGAACTACAACGCCATTGAAAGCAAGCAAGACCGCTTTGGCATGATCGCCAGCGGCAAGGCGTACAACGACACGCGCCAGGCCTTGATGGATTTGAGCCTAGATGACGCGACCTGCCAGCAGCTCGGAATCAGGTTGCATAAAGTCGGCGTGGTGTGGCC
>JANOWR010000069.1:0-18979 GCA_031417995.1 Polaromonas sp.
CAAAAAAGTCGGCATGAGCAAGGAGTGGGTTACTGCTGGCTGCTTGGGCCAGATGACGTTTGACGCTGCCCAGGCCAAGGCCGTTGCCAAAATATTTGGCTTGACAGCCGACGAGCAAAAGTGGTTGCAGGTTGTGCCGTACAAAGGCTCATTGCCCACGCCCGTGCCGACTGACCCGCTGATTTACCGCTGGTATGAAATGGTGAACGTCTACGGCACCACCATCAAAGAGCTGATTCACGAAGAGTTTGGCGACGGCATCATGAGCGCGATTGATTTTTCAATGGACATCGTGCGCACGCCGGACCCCAAAGGTGACCGCGTGAATGTGGTGTTGTCGGGCAAGTTTTTGCCGTACAAGCAATATTGATCAACAGGTGTCAGCCGTTTTGACCTGATGCGGTCAAAATGGCGTGATGACTTCACCTCACTCCCTAAGCGGCATCCGCGTCCTCGATTTATCCCGCGTCCTGGCGGGCCCCTGGTGTACCCAGACCCTGGCTGACCTCGGCGCTGACGTCATCAAAATCGAACGACCCCAGACAGGTGACGACACCCGCACCTGGGGCCCGCCTTTTTTGAAAGATGCGCAAGGCAACGACACGCCAGAAGCCGCCTACTACCTGGGCACCAACCGCAACAAGCGCAGCGTGACCTGCGACATTGCGCAACCTGCCGGGCAAGCACTGATACGCGAGCTGGCGGTGCATTGCGATGTGTTTGTCGAGAACTTCAAGGTGGGCGACATGGCGCGCTACGGGCTGGACTATGCCAGCATCAAAGCCATCAACCCGCGTATCGTGTACTGCTCGGTCACGGGCTTTGGTCAGACTGGCCCGTATGCTGACCGGGCGGGTTACGACTACGCCATTCAGGGCATGGGCGGGCTGATGAGTGTGACGGGCGAGCGCGACGATCTGCAAGGCGGCCCGCAAAAAGTCGGCGTGGCGGTGGCTGATTTGATGACCGGCATGTACGCCACCGTTGGCATTTTGGCCGCGCTGCGTCATGCTGAAAAAACGGGTGAGGGCCAGCAGGTTGACATGGCGCTGCTGGACACGCAGGTTGCCATGCTGGCCAACCTCGGGGCCAACTATCTGGTCAGTGGCAAGGTGCCGGGCCGCATGGGCAATGCGCACCAGAACATCGTGCCGTACCAGGTGTTTGAAGTCGCTGCGGCAACTGATGGCAGCAAAGACCACATCATCATTGCCGTGGGCAATGACTCGCAGTTTCGCAAATATTGCGAGGTGGCCAGCGTGCCCGAGCTGGGATTGAATCCGCTATTCGCACTGAACCGCGACCGGGTGAAAAACCGTGCGCAGCTTGTGCCGATACTTGAAGCTGTGATGCGCACGCGGCCCAAAGCCGACTGGCTGGCAGCGCTTGAAGCGGCCAAGGTGCCGTGCGGCGCCATCAACAACCTGGCTGAGGTGTTTGCCGACCCGCACATCCAGGCGCGAAGCATGGTGACGCACTGGCAGCACCCACATCAAAGCGACTTGCGATTGGTCTCCAGCCCCATCAAGCTCAGCGCCACACCGGTGCGCACTGACCTGCCACCGCCGCTGCTGGGCCAGCACACCGACGAGGTGCTGCGCAGCGTGTTGAACTACCCGGATGCGAAGTTGTCTGAATTAAAAGGCAACAAGGTGATTTGACATGCAGATCGGAAGGCGGGAATTTTCAAAAGCATTTGCGAAAGCATTAGCGGCCAGTTGCGCACTGCCCGCCACATGGGCGCACGCCAAAGACAGCGCCTTGCCCGTCCCCACATCACTGCCCCAAGCCGCACTCGCGGCCAAAGCCAAAGGCGAGCCGCTGGTCATGTTGATCAGCCTGCCCGGCTGCGTGTACTGCGAGCTGGTACGCCGCAGCTACCTGCTGCCCGCACGGTTGAACGATGGCCTACAGGCCTGGCAACTCGACGTGACCGACAAAACCACGCAACTGATCGGCTTTAACGGCCAGCCCACCACAGCCGGTAGCCAAGCCAAAGCCTGGAAAGCCACCTTCACCCCCACCGTGCTCTTTATCGGCAGCCAGGGGCAGGAACTGGCAGAGCGCCTGGTTGGCATTGCCGTGCCAGATTTTTACGGCGCGTACCTGGAGCAACGGCTGAGCACGGCACGAAAGGTGTTGTAAGAAAGCTATTAATTTAGGAGCTGCTTGCGCCCGAATTTATTGGGCTAGAGGCCTATAACACGCCTGAAAATGCTGTTTTTTTGCCCGAATTGGGGTAAATCACGGTATGTGCACATAGCTTTATGCGTCAAACTCAAGATTGACTCACCCATTTGCACCACCTGAATGACACCCAACCGTCTGCTTGACTTGTACCGGCTCATGAGCCGTATCCGCCAATTTGAAAACGCCGCCGAAATTGCCAGCCAGGGCGGTGTGGCGGCCTGGGGTTTGGCTGCCTCTGCCAAACCTGCTTTGGTACGCGGCCCGCTGCATTTGTCGACCGGGCAAGAAGCCGTGGCCGCAGGCGTGTGCCACAACCTTGAACGCGCCGACATGCTGACCTCAACCCACCGTGGCCACGGCCACACGTTGGCCAAGGGCGCTGATGCCACCAAGATGATGTGCGAGCTGTTTGGCCGCGCCACAGGCTACAACAAGGGCAAGGGCGGGTCGATGCACATTGCTGACTTTTCAGTCGGCATGCTGGGCGCCAACGGCGTGGTGGCGGCGGGCATACCGATTGCCACGGGCGCGGCGCATGCCCTCAAAATCCGCAAGCAGCCCCATGTGGTGGCCTGCTTTTTTGGCGATGGCGCAACCAACCGGGGGCCATTTTTAGAAGGCCTGAACTGGGCGCAGGTGTACCAGCTGCCGATATTGTTTGTGTGTGAAGACAACCAGATTTCAGCCACCACACCTACCCCAACCATGACAGCGGGCGCGGGTGCTTTTGCACGGGCCCAGTCCATGGGTATCCCGTCAGAGCATGTGGATGGCAATGATGTGGAAGCAGTCGATGCAGCAGCAAAAAAAATGATGGGTGAAATTCGTGCAGGCGGCGGGCCACGCTTTCTGCACGCCGTTACTTATCGCTTCAAAGGCCATGTGTCGGTGGACCCCGGCACCTACCGTGATGCGAAAGAGGTGGAAGCTGCCCTGCTGAAAGACCCGCTGATCGTGGCGCGTGCCAAGCTGAATGCGCTTGGCATTTCAGCAAGCGATATTGCAGCGCTGGATGAAGACGTAAAAGCCGAAATTGATGCCGCGCTGCAAACCGCAGAAGCCGCGCCCTGGCCTGTGGTGGCCGATGCGTATGAAGACATCATGACGACCGGTGCAGGAGTTTGGCTATGACAACAACAAAAATGACCTACGCCGAAGCCGCCTGCGCCGCCCTGCGCGAGGCCATGCAGGCTGACCCAACTGTCATTGCGCTGGGTGAAGACCTGGGCCGTGGTGGCGTGTTTGGCCAGTACCGGGGCTTGCAACAGGAGTTTGGGGCTGACCGCATCATTGACACACCGATATCAGAATCAAACATCATGGGCAGCGCGGTGGGCATGGCACTCGCTGGCGTTCGGCCGATTGTGGAAATGCGGGTGATTGACTTCGCCCTGTGCGCGATTGACGAGATCGTGAACCAAGCGGCTAAAAACCGCTTCATGTTTGGTGGCCAGGGCCGTGTGCCGCTGGTGGCGCGCATGCCGATTGGTATCTGGTCTGCGTCTGCGGCGCAGCATTCGCAGTCGCTTGAAGCCTGGTTTGCGCACATCCCCGGCCTGGTGGTGGCCACGCCCGCCACACCGCAAGACAACTACGGTTTGCTCAAATCGTCAATGGCATCAGGCGACCCGGTGATCTACATGGAGCACAAAGAGCTGTGGGGCACGCAGGGCGATGTGGACACGGCTGTGGCTGTGCCTCTGGGCGTGGGTAAAAAGCTGGCCACGGGCAATGACGTGACCATCGTCACCTGGTCACGCGGCGTGGGTATTTGCATGCAGGCGCTTGAACAAGGCGCGTTTGGCGCTATCAAACCCGACATCATTGACCTGCGCACCATCTGGCCGTGGGACAGGGCGATGGTGATGGAATCCGCCGCGCACACGGGCCGCTTGCTGGTGATGCATGAAGCGGTGCAAGTCGCAGGCTTTGGCGCAGAGATTGCGGCCAGCGCCGCCGAGCAGACTGGCTGCAAGGTCAAACGTCTGGGGTCGCCGCGCATACCGGTGGGCTATGCGCAGGTGCTTGAAAACGAATCGCGCCTGTCGGTTGACAAGCTGGTCGCGGCAACGCAAGCGCTTTTAAAACAATGACCAACCGCAAAGCCATCGTCACCGGCAGTGCCAGTGGCATAGGTGCGGCTACCGTGCTGGCGCTGGCTGAGCAGGGTTATGACACGGTGGGTATTGACTGCAATTTGCCGGGTGCCGAGGCCAGCGCATTGAAGGCACGTGCAGCAGGCGGTGAGCACCATGCGCTGCTTTGCGATGTGGCCGATGAGGCGCAACTGGTCAAAGTGATGGCCCAAGCCGCGGCACTGCTGGGTGGGCTGGACGCACTGGCCACCTGTGCTGGCGTGACCGAGTCGAGCGCTTTCATGGACTTGAGCGCCAGGCAGTTTCATAGCGTTTACGACATCAATGTCATTGGCACATTTGTCGCCATTCGCGAGGCGGCCAGGCACATGAAAAATGGTGGGCGCATCTGCACCATTGCCAGCGTAGCAGGCTTGCGCGGTGGCGGGCTGGTGGGCACAGCCGCCTACGCGGCCAGCAAAGGCGCGGTGCTGGCCTTGAGTAAAAACGCCGCGCGATCCCTGGCCAGCCTGGGCATCAGCGTCAACTGCATCGCACCGGGCGCCACCAACACACCCATGATTGCTGCCGTCTGGGCAGACGTTGCCCTGCGCAAAAAAATGGAAAGCATGGCACCGCAAAACCGCACCGCCGAGCCGCATGAAATTGCGGCCAACATTGTTTACCTGCTGTCGCCCCAGGCGTCGTATGTGACGGGTGCGACGCTGGTGGCCGATGGCGGGCTCACCATGTATTAATTTCCAAGTCCGTTTATTTATTTCATTCACAACAGGAGACATCATGCCAAGCAAACCATCATCCATCAGCCGTCGTACTTTTGTGGTCGCATCCAGCGCCACTGTGCTGGGTGCGCCCGCCTTCGCCCAAAGCGGCAACATCACACTGAAGTGGGCCAACAACATTCCCGTCACGCACCCGTCCAACATCCGCATCAAAGAGGCCGCTGATGCCATTCGTGCCGAGACCGGCGGCAAGGTGGACATTCAGATCTTCCCGAACAACCAGCTTGGTGGTGACACCGACATGCTGTCGCAGGTCAGGAACGGCGCGATTGATATCTTCCCGCTGTCGGGGCTGATTTTGCAAACCCTGGTGCCGCTGGCAGGCATCAACGGCCTGGCCTTTGCGTTCAAAGACTATAGCGCGGTGTGGGCGGCGATGGACGGTGACCTGGGTGCTTACATTCGTGCAGCCATTGCCAAGGTCAACCTGCACAGCTTTGACAAGATTCTGGACAACGGCTTCAGAAACATCACCACATCCACCAAGCCCATCGTCACGGCTGAAGACTTGAAGGGCTTCAAAATCCGCGTGCCCATCAGCCCGCTGTGGACATCAATGTTCAAAGCCTTTGGCTCGGCCCCGACAGGTATCAATTTCAGCGAGGTGTACTCGGCCCTGCAAACCAAGGTGGTGGAAGGCCAGGAGAACCCGTTGGCCATTATTGACATTGCCAAGCTGTATGAAGTGCAGAAGTTCTGCTCCATGACGGGCCACATGTGGGACGGTCAGTGGATCTTGGCCAACGGCCGCCGCTGGGCGGGTTTGCCTGCTGACGTGCAAGCGGTCATCAACAAGCACGTAACCAGCGGCGTGATGAAGCAGCGCGACGACATTCGCCGCCTGAACAACGGCCTGGAAGCCCAGCTCAAAGCCAAGGGCCTGACGTTCAATACGCCAGACGTGAAGTCGTTCCGCGATGCGTTGTCTAAAGCCGGTTTCTATAAAGAATGGCGTGGCAAGTTTGGCGATGAGGCGATGGCCAAATTAGAAAAATACTCAGGCAAGCTCGTATAACAATTCGCCTGCTTTAGCGCCGCCTCTCAAAGGCGACGCGAAGGGTACTTCGAGAAATTCAGATTTTCGGGATGAAGTGCAAGGCGCCCGGAGCACAGGACACCGGAATGCACTTGAGTGCATGAGGATTCCGAGCACCGCGCAACGCAGCAATTCGTCCGAAAAATGAATTTATCGGAGTGCCCTAAAGAACCATCGTCGAGATAGTGGGCACATACGCAATGACGAGCAGCCCGACAATCAGCGCCACAATGTACGGCCATATCGCGCCCATGGCTTCGTCGGGCGACACGTCACCAATGCGGCAAGCCACGTAAAAGCCCACACCAATCGGCGGCATCATCAGGCCGATGTTCATGGCCGTGACAACCACCATCGCGTAGTGCACGTCGTTGATGCCCAACTGCCTGGCAATCGGGAACATCAGCGGGGCCAGCAACAAAATGGCGGGCAGACCTTCGAGCAGGCAGCCAAGAATTAAAAACACGACCATGGTCACAGCCATAAAACCGATCCAGCCACCGGGCAGCGTGGTCATGAACGTGGCCAGTTGCTGCGCCACACCCGACTGCGCAATCACCCAGGCCATGCTGAGCGCGCAGCCCAGAATGATCAAAATTGCGCCAGTCAGCGCTGCTGTTTCCACCAGCATTTCGTAAAGCTTTTTCAAACTAAAACCGCCGTACATGAAAACGCCAGCCAGCATCGCGTACAGCACGGCCAGGGTTGACACTTCCGTCGCCGTGGCCACACCACCCCCGACAGCACCACGAATCAAAAACGGCAGCAGCAGCGCCGGACCAGCAATGATGAAGGTGCGGCGAATGGTGATGAACGGCGCGCGCTTGACGCCATCCACATGCTCATGCCGCGCCTTCCAGCGGGCCAGTGCGGCCAGCGCCACCAGCAGCACCATGGCCACCACCACGCCACTGTTAAACAGGCCTGCAATCGACACGCCTGCCACAGAGCCGAGCACAATCAGCACAATGCTGGGCGGCACGGTGTCGGCCATCGCCGCACCGGTGGCCAGCAGCGCAATCATTTCGCGCGGCTTGTGGCCACGCCGCTTCATTTCAGGGAACAGCGCAGGCGCAACGGTGGCCATGTCAGACACCTTGGAGCCCGAAATACCTGACACGATAAACAGCGAGCCCAGCAGCACATACGACATGCCCGCCTTGACGTGACCCACCAGCGACGCCAAAAAGTCAATGATGGCCTTGCCCATGCCTGTGGCATCGAGCACACAACCCAGCAGCACAAAAATAGGCACTGACACCAGCACCAGGCTGCTCATGCCCTCGTCCATGCGGTTGATGACGACTTCGAGCGGGATGGTGGTTGAAAAAGCCAAAAAGCACAGCGTGCCAATGCCAAAACAAAACGCAATCGGCACACCACACACCAGGCACACGGCCACAAAACCAATCAGAAAAATCGGAATGTTCAAATTGCCCAGCGTTTGCAATGTGGGTGAGGCGAGCCAGCATGCGCCGCCAATCAACGCGATCAAACCAGTAGCAAGTACCAGGTCCAGCTTGCGTGAGCTGGCCCAGGCGTGGCGCAGCACCAGCGCCAGCATCAGCGCCATGCCGACACCGATGGCTGATACGCGAAAGCCGTTGGGCAAGTTCAAATCCGGCGTGCGAATCATCCACTCAGACTTGACGTACTCTGCTGACGGCTGAAGCAAAAACAGCAAAAAACTTGCCATGACCAGCAGCGCAAAGGTTTTGACGAAATTTTGCAGCTTGTCAGGCAGCATTTCCACAAACACATTAAGCCGCAAATGCTCGCTGCGGTCCACCGCCAGGACCGAGCCCAGCATGGCCACCCATAAAAACGCAATCGACGCGACCTCGTCAATCCAGCTGACCGGGTAAGCAAACACATAGCGCGCCACCACCCCGCTGAACAGCAGGACGACGATCAGAGCGTTCAGCGCAGCGCCTATGACTTCGATCGGTTTGACGATGGCCGAACCAACACGGACGGGTGGCGTTTCGGGAGGCAATGAAAATTCAGGTGCAAGTTGGGGCGTAATGTTGGCTGGCATTGTCATGGGCGCACTCTTTGTTTTGTTTTGAGATGTTAACCCTGTGCAGCATCGCATCAGCCTGCTGCCTTGAATGATTACCCTTGAGCTGTGTTGAACAGCTCGCGCTGGGAAAAAAACAACTTTTATATTGTGCTGGCTCACTGAACATTTAAGCGATACGATCAAACCCATACCTGTCATTGCCCCGGAGTCTTTATGAGCAACATATTTAAAGCGCCAAGCAGCCATTCGCAACTGCGCCAAAAAGCAGAAACCAGCATTCGGGGTGGCAATGCCCCCGCAACCCATGGCTGGACCATTGGTGCAGCATCGCTGACGCTGTTGCATCAGCTTGCCAGCGACCCCGCTACGGCGAGCGACGCACTCAAGATGCTGCACGAACTGCAAGTCCACCAGGTTGAGCTTGACCTTCAGCAGGAACACATGAACGAAGAGCGTGAGGCGATTGAGCAGTCAACGCTTCGCTTGGTCGAACTGTACGTTTTTGCGCCGATGGCTTATTTCATGGTCAGCAGCGCGGGCCAGATAGTCGAGGGAAATTTGCTCGGCGCACGCATGATGGGCGTTGAACGGGATGATGTGCAGGGCCAAAACATCACGCGCCTGGTGGACCCAGACAGTCGTGCTGCACTGATGGCCTTGCTGGAGCAGGTACGTAGCAGTGGTTTGCGGCACAGTTGCCGGGTTCAGGCGCTTGACACCACAACGCTCAGGCGGCTGGATGTAATAGCAAGTGCGTCCCCAGGCGGGCAGCATTGCCTGGTTGCGGTGATGGAAGTTGCCAGCGACCCCTCGCCAGTTTTGCAGGCATTGAACTGAAACTGCCGATTGACACGGTCTGAGCATGCACGACACAGCCGACCGCCCACTCACGCTGTTGCCCCGCTCCGCGGTGCAGGCCAACCGCTTGCTGGCGGTGATGCCCAAGGATGCGCTTGAACGTCTTTTACCAGACATTGAACGGGTCACACTGGTGGCTGGCGACGTGCTTAACGATGTTGATGGCGGCTTGAAGCATGCGTATTTTCCAATCGACATGATCGTCAACGTATTGGTTCTTACCGATGGTCAAGAAACCATCAAAGTGGCGGTCATCGGCCGTGAGGGAATGACCGGGGTACCGGCCCTGATGGGCAACGGATCGCCGCATCGCCGCCTGGTGGTGCTAAACACCGGCGATGCTTTCAAAATACCCGCAGCCACATTGAAAATTGAGTTTGACCGTAATGAAGCAGTCATGCGCCTGCTGCTTCGCTTTGCGCAAACACTGATTACCCAAATGGCGCAGAACGCCGTCTGTAACCGGCACCATCATGTTGCACCGCAACTGTGCACCTGGCTGCTGTCCTGCATGGACCGGTTGCCGCAGGACAATAGTTTGCGTGTCACCCAAAAGATGGTTGCGGGTATGCTGGGCGTACGCCGGGAAGGCATCAGCGGCGCAGCCGGCACACTGCGCCAATTGGGACTGATTGACTTCAGCCGTGGCCGTATCAGCATGCTTGACCGTCCTGGCCTGCTGGCACATGCCTGTGAGTGTTACCAGGTCATCAGGCGTGAGACAAACCGCCTTTTGCCTGACCGCCCCGCCACCTGAGTTGCAGCAACAACTGCCGGCTCGCCCGCGCTTATCTGCAAGCCATGCGGTTGGCGCATACTAGGCTGGTTTGACACGCCGATTGCTTACGCTCTATCCCATGACATCTGCAGCCCCACCTCAAGCCAACAACCACACGCCCGAGGCTATGCGTATCGTCGGGATAGGTGCTTCTGCAGGCGGCCTGGCTGCACTTGAAGAATTTTTCAAGCAAGTGCCCTTAAAAAGTGGCCTCGCGTTTTTGGTAGTGCAGCACCTGGACCCAACCCAAAAAGCCATGCTGGCGGAGTTGCTGCAACGCGTGACACCCTTGCCGGTGAGCGAAGCACAAAACGGCAAGCTGATTGAGCCCGATTGTGTGTATGTGATTCCGCCCAACACCGAGCTCAGTTTGAGCAACGGCGCGCTGCACCTGGACCAGCCTTCAGAGCCGCGCGGCTTGCGCATGCCGATCAACGTTTTGTTCTCGTCACTGGCCAGAGCGCAGGGTGATCGTGCCATAGCGGTCGTGCTGTCGGGCATGGGGTCTGACGGCACGCTGGGGCTGCAAGCTGTCAAGGCACTGGGCGGCTTGATGGTGGTGCAACAACCCGACACGGCGCAGTTTGACTCGATGCCCAAGTCCGCCATTGCATCTGGCTGCGCTGACATTATTGGAGCTCCAGCGGCGTTGCCCGGTCTTATTTTTGACTATATTGCCCGCTTGGCACCTGCACAGCCAACGGACACCCAGCGCGCAAGCGACGATGCGCCGCCGACTGCCCCGCAGGTCAATAGCCTGGACGATATTTTTAAACTGTTGCAAGACCGTACACGCCACGACTTCTCAAACTACAAGCCCAACACCCTGAATCGCCGCATTGAGCGCCGCATGGCCATTCATGCGATTCAAACGCCGGCACTGTATGCGCAATTTCTGCGCAGCAACCCCCAGGAAACCGACCTGCTGTTCAAGGAATTGCTGATTGGTGTGACCAGCTTTTTTCGGGATCCGCTGGTCTGGCGGCAACTGGTAGATGTCACGCTGCCAGAGCTCTTGTCCCGCCGGGCGTCGGGAGACAGTCTGCGTGCGTGGGTAGTAGGTTGCTCAACAGGAGAAGAAGCTTATTCGCTGGCCATGGCCTTTGACGAGGTCACAGAACGCCTGCCGCGCTACCGGCAATGCAAACTGCAGATCTTTGCATCAGACCTGAGCCCTGATGCCATCGCCTCCGCCCGTCAGGGAAAGTACCCGATGTCCATCAGTGACAGCGTGTCGCCAGAGCGGCTAAGCCAGTTTTTTACAGCGCACGATGGCCACTACCGGATTGCCAAACGCATCCGCGACTGCGTGCTGTTTGCGCAGCACGATGTAATTCTGGATCCGCCGTTCACCCGGCTCGATTTGCTGAGTTGCCGCAATTTGATGATTTACTTTGATGCCACTTTGCAGCGCCGTCTGCTGCCCCTGTTTCATTACAGTTTGCGCTCTGGCGGTGTGGTGCTGCTGGGTAGCTCAGAAACGATGGGCCGGTTCAACCACCTGTTCACCACGCTTGAATCGAAGCTGCGACTGTACCTGCGCCAGGACAATGTACCGGGCAGCAACCCGGAGTTTTTATTGAAGTCACTGCCGTCCCTCACCAGAATTAAAAAGGAGCCTCCCATGCCGCCGTCCACCCCCCCTGAAATACACCCTGCGGACAACCTGCAGACAGCGGCTGACAGGGTGCTGTTGCAGGTCTATGCGCCAGCGGCTGTGGTGGTCAACAACGCAGGCGACATTGTGTACATCAGCGGGCGAACGGGCAAGTACCTGGAGCCAGCCGCAGGCAAAGTCAACTGGAACTTTCACGCCATGGTGCGCGATGGCCTGCGCGCACCGCTGGCCGCCGCCCTGAAGCTGGCCGCCACACAGACCGAGGCGGTGCAGATGCCCCATCTGCAGACACTGATGTCGGATGCAACGCATGTTGTCGATGTGACGGTGCAGGCCATCCGTGAACCTGCGGCGCTCAAAGACATGTTGATGATTGTGTTTCGCGATGTCACTGTCATACCCGCAGGCCGCAATCGTCGCAAATCAGAAATGGCGCTGCAAACCAGCCATGCTGCAGAAGTGCAGCAGTGCCGTGATGAGATTCAAACCTTGCGCGAAGAAACCCGGGCGTCCAAAGAAGAGCTGCAGTCGGCCAATGAAGAACTGCAGTCCACCAACGAAGAACTGCAATCGGCCAATGAAGAGTTGACCACGTCCAAAGAAGAAATGCAGTCGATGAACGAAGAACTGCAAACCATCAATACCGAAATGCATACCAAGCTGGACGACTTGGCCATGGCGCAAAGCGACTTGAAAAACCTGCTCAACAGCACCGACATTGCCATGCTGTTTCTGGACAAAAAACTCAATGTCAGGCGTTACACCGAGCGGGCATCCAAAATCATCAGCCTGCGGGAGAGCGACATTGGCAGGCCGCTGAGTGACCTGACCACCAGCCTGCAATACCCAAGCCTGCAAGACGACGCCAACGAGACGGTGCGCACGCTGGTGATTTCTGAAAAGCAGATTTTGACCAGCGACGCACGCTGGTTTTCAGTCCGCATCATGCCGTACCGGCGTATCGACAATGTGATTGATGGTGCGGTGATTACTTTTGTGGACATCACCGAGACGAAGGCGCTGGAGTCCAGGTTGCGCAAGGACTCGTCGGCCTGACGGCTGGCCGTGCGCCTGGCTTTACTTCAACGCCCCAAACACCTTCTTCAAGATGGCGCTACCGGTGCCGACCGGGTCCTGGCGGATCTTTTTTTCTTCTTCACCAATGATGAGGTACAGACCGTCAAGTGATTTGCCGGTGACGTACTGCTGGATGTTGGCGTCTTCTTTTTTCACCAGGCCAAAGCCTGATGCCTTGCCCGCGATCTCGTTGTACTTGTTGGCCAAACCGACTTTTTCGATGGCGCGGGTGACGATGGGCAAGAAAGTGCCGCTTAGGGGCGTACGGGTTTTTTCAGCAAAAAAGGTGGTGACCGATGTTTCGCCCCCCGTCAAAATGTTTTTGGCATCTGTCACCGACATGGCCCGCACGCTGCTGACCAGCAGGTCTTTGCCCATGGGCACGGCGGCTTCGGCGGCGCGGTTGATCGACAGCAACAGCTCGTCAATGCGCTTGCCCTGGCCCAGGCTTTTCAGCAGGCCGGAGGCATCATGCAGGAAGCCTGGCAGTGGGATCTGCACTTTGGGGTTGCCAAAAAAGCCATCTGTTTTGCCCAGCAGCGCGACAGCAGCGAGTGCACCTTTTTCAAGCGCCGTCTTTAGGCCCGTACTCGCGTCTTTGTTGGAAATGCCTGCCAAATCGCTAAGGGCCAGCGCGTAAGCCTGCTGGTAGGTGGCCAAAATCAGGCCACCAAAAACGCTGGTGGAGGCAAGGGTGAAGTGTCTGCGCTGCATGGTGAAGTCCTGTGACGGTATGGAATGATCAAAGTATGCCGCAAACGCAAAAAAGGCCTGTTTTGACTAAAAACAGGCCTTTTTAGGTGATAAATCACCCTTTAGCCCAATAAAATCGGGCGCAAGCAGCTATTAAATCAGGAGCGATTCAAATCCGGTTGCAGATTACAGCTTGGCCTGGAAATCGTCGTGGCAGGCTTTGCAGGTGCTGGCGGCTGCGCCAAAGATGGTTTTCAGGGTGTCAGCATTGCCGGTTGCGGCCAGCTTGGAGAGTACGGCTATCTATTTGTTGCTGAATTTAATTGGAGTCTGACCCCCATTCTTCTATGACCCCCATTCTTCCCTCCATTCTTCCCTTGCCGAAGTTTCTGAGTAATTTCGACGCGTCTTCTAGGTAACCGGGCAGGGGAATGCGAACTTTCGGGTTGCCGAGGAATCCATCTGTTTTGCCCAACAACGCGATGGCTGCCTGCACGCCTTTTTCGAGCGCAGTTTTCAGGCCATTGCTGGCCTCTTGGTTGGTAAGGTCGCCCAGTGCATGGGCTTGTTGATAAGTGGCCAGGATCAGGATGCCCAGCGCACTGATACCGGTCTGGTTAAAATTGCGACGTTGCATGATTGAGGTCTTTCACGATGGTTTCAGTTTCAAGAGCAGTATGCCGGATGGTGCTGGCCTCGTCATTGGCGCTGGGCATGGTTGCCGGTATCGCGGGCTGTAGCGGTGCGCAGGCGGCGCCCGAGTCCACCTTTGTGCTGCTGAACGGCAATAAACAGAGCACCGCCGACATGAAGGGCAAGGTCACGCTGGTCAACTTCTGGGCCACTAGCTGCGTGACTTGTGTGGCAGAGATGCCCAAAATTACCGCCTTCTACGACAAATACAAGGGGCTCGGTTACGACACGCTGGCTGCGGCCATGAGCTACGACCCGCCCAGCTATGTTGTCAACTTTGCAGAAACCCGCAAGCTGCCCTTCAAGGTAGCCATCGACAACACAGGTGCGGTGGCCAAAGCCTGGGGCGATGTGCAGCTGACACCCACCATCTACATCGTCGACAAGCGTGGCCGAATCGTCAAGAGCTATGTGGGGGAACCCGACTTCGCCGACTTGAACCGGCTGATTGAGCGATTGCTCGAACAAAAAGCTTGATTCGCGACCAAAACTCATCCAGCCCGAACTGACCGGCCGCCTTTTATGTCAACAACCCTGCGTTACACCACCACGGCGATAGTCATGCACTGGCTGCTGGCGCTGCTGATCCTGGCGCAACTGTCCTTCGGTGTATACATGGTCGACTTGCCCTTCTCGCCGGGTCGCGTCAAGCAGTTCAATTGGCACAAATGGGCTGGTATCACCATTTTGACCCTGTCGGCTCTGCGCCTGTTGTGGCGGCTGAGCCATCGTCCTCCTGCGGAGCTGCCGATGCCGTCTTGGCAAGCGCATTTGGCGCGAGCCAGCCACGGGACGATGTATATGCTGTTCTTTGCGATTCCACTGGCGGGCTGGGCTTACAGCTCGGCTGCGGGATTTCCAGTGGTCTACTTTGGTGTGCTTCCGCTTCCCGATTTGGTCGGCCGTGATGCCGAGCTGGCCGACCAGCTCAAGCTGCTTCACCGGCTTCTTGCTTATGGATTGGCAGCGCTGATCGCGGTGCATCTTGCGGCGGTTATAAAGCACCATTTTCTCGACAAGGACGGCCTGTTGGACCGAATGAAGCCTAGTCGCTCAGGCAATGCATAATCAGGCGCTATGAGAACTCTCCCCATCGTTGCCCTTCTGGCACTTGCATGCTCAGCCTCGCAGGCCCAGCAGAAGTTAGTACCTGCGCAAAGCGAGATTAGCTTCATCGTCAAGCAGATGGGTGTGCCTCTGGATGGCAAGTTCGGCAAGTTCGACGGCCAAGTTGGCTTTGATCCCGCCAAGCCCGAGGCCGGAAAGATCAATCTGTCGATCGATCTTTCCACGGCGGTGGTGGGGGACGCTGACACGGTCAAGGAATTGAAGAAGGCCGAGTGGTTTGGCATCGCCAAATTTCCGACCGCATCATTCACCTCGACCGGCATCAAGGCGGCTGGCGCCGGCAAGTTCGATGTTACGGGGAACCTCAGCATCAAAGGTATCTCGAAGCCATTGTCCATTCCAGTGACGCTCACAAAGGCAGGCGCCGTGTCCGTGGCTCAAGGTAGCTTCACGATCAAGCGCGGGGATTTCAAGATTGGCGAGGGCGATTGGGCCGACACATCCATCGTCGCGGGGGATGTGCAGGTGAAGTTCAAACTGGCAGTGACAGGCCTGTAGCCTTGACAAGTCCCGGGCAACTTTTTTTTAACCCCATTTATACCAAGGAGAAATCGATGAATCAGCACTTACTTGTGGCAACCGCCGTTTTTGGGATTTTCGCTGGCAGCGCCTGGGCGCAATCCGCAACCTACAAGATCGATCCCAATCACACCCGCACGATCTGGGAAACCAAGCATTTCGGCATATCAACAAGTCGTGGGCAGTGGGAAAAGACCGATGGCGAGATCACGCTGGACAAGGCCGGAAAGACGGGCAAGGCAGACATTGTGCTTGACATGAACTCAATTCACACCGGAGTTGCGCCGTTCAACAACCACATGAAGAGCCCTGATTTTTTCGATACGGCCAACCATCCGACGGCACGGTTCGTCAGTGACAGGTTCAAGTTCGAAGGCGACAAGGTGACCGAGGTAGCAGGCAATTTGACCATTCGCGGGAAAACTCAGCCAGCGGTGCTGAAGGCGACGCTTTTTAACTGTTTCGACCATCCCAGCCTGAAGCGGGAAGTCTGTGGCGCCGACTTTGAAACCATCGTCAAGCGTAGCCAGTTCGACATCAACTGGGGATTGGCCAACCGCGCGGCCGCTGACGACATCAAAGTCACGATCCAAGTCGAAGCAATCAAGCAGTAGTTCACGCCCGGGCAGCCGTGTTGCCGCCCGCCTCATACACCCGCTGCGCCCCATGCCCCTTGTACAGGTGTCCACGCCGTCAACGCCCGACGAGTTTTTGACGACGCGCCAGATTTTTCAGGAATACGCAGATCAACTCGGTGTTGACCTGTGCTTTCAGAACTTTGATGCCGAACTGGAAAGCCTGCCCGGCGAGTATGCCGAGCCACAAGGTGCTTTGCTGCTGGCCATGGTCGATGGCGAGCTGGCAGGCTGCTGCGCGATGCGCCCGTTAGGCACTGTGGACTACCCGAACGCGTGCGAAATGAAGCGGCTATATGTGCGTAAGGCCTTCCGCCGCTTGGGGCTGGGCAGACAGCTCGCAGAAGCGATTCTCGATGCTGCACGTGTTGCCGGCTACCACCATATGCTTCTGGACACCCTGACAGAGATGGAGTCGGCCAGAGCGCTGTATCAAGACTTGAATTTTGAAGAGATAGCACCCTACTATCACAACCCGTTAGCGGGCGCTCACTACCTGAAGGTTGATCTGTCATAAAAAAAGCCACCCAAGTTGCCATGGGTGGCTGTTGCTGAAGCGTGTTGGTTTTACGCTTTGGCTTGCGCCAGCAGCGTTGCGGCATCACTGACTTCAAACTTGCCAGGGCCTTCAACATTCAGGCTGGCAACCTTGCCGTCTTTGATCAACATGGAATAACGGTTGCTGCGCAGACCCATGCCGCGAGCCGTCAGGTCAAGCGTCAAACCGGTGGCTTGCGCAAATGCCGCACTGCCGTCTGCCAGCATGCGTACTTTGCCGTCGGTTTTTTGGTCACGTGCCCAGGCACCCATGACAAAGGCGTCGTTCACGCTCACACACCAAATCTCGTCAACGCCAGCGGCTTTGAGCTCAGAAAAGTTATCAACATAACCCGGCACGTGTTTGGCCGAGCAGGTAGGCGTAAACGCACCTGGCAGCGCAAACAGGGCAATCGTTTTGCCAGCCGTAGCTTTGGCTACATCAACAGCATTCGGGCCAATGCTGCAGCCATTGCCTTCTACTTCTGAAAATTCCATCAACGTGGTTGCGGGAAGGGTGTCGCCTACTTTGATCATGGTTTACTCCAGTTTAATCAGGGTTCAATCAGAAAAACAAAAACGGCCCACATTGTGAGCCGTTTCTTAAAGACCTTGCCATCAAAGTCTTAACTCTTGAGATTTAAACAGCGGCCGCTTTTTCAACCAGACGGGTCACTACCCAGTTTTTGGTTTTGGAAATAGGACGGCTTTCGGTGATCTCAATCATGTCGCCGGTTTTGTACTCGCCTTTTTCGTCATGCGCGTGGTACTTGCTCGACAACGAAACAATCTTGCCATAGAGCTCGTGCTTGACACGGCGCTCGACCAAAACGGTGACGGTCTTAGCGCGTTTGTCGCTCACAACCTTGCCAATCAAGGTGCGCTTGAGGGATTTTTTAACTTCAGCAGTTATTTCCGTCATTATTTTGCTCCTTGTTTGGCAACGGTCTCGGCCAGAATGGTTTTGGCGCGAGCAATAGAACGGCGTGTGGAACGCAGCGTTGAGGTGTTGTTGAGTTGTTGCGTGGCTTTTTGCATGCGAAGGCCAAAGTGGGCTTTTTGCAGCTCTTTGACTTCAGTTTTCAAGCCAGCAACGTCTTTTTGGCGCAGTTCAGTCGTATTCATTTCTTCATTCTCCTGATTACTGGCCAATCATGCGGGCCACGAACGTGGTGCGCAGCGGCAGCTTGGCGGCTGCCAGCGTGAAAGCTTCACGGGCAAGCGCTTCAGGCACGCCGACAATCTCAAAAACGATTTTGCCCGGCTGAATTTCAGCCACGTAATACTCTGGATTACCTTTGCCGTTACCCATACGCACTTCAGCAGGCTTTTGGGAAATCGGCTTGTCCGGGAAGACGCGGATCCAGATACGGCCGCCACGTTTGACGTGACGCGAAATCGCACGGCGTGCGGCTTCAATTTGACGGGCCGTCAGGCGACCACGGTCGGTGCATTTAAGACCAAAATCGCCGAAAGCGACCGAGCTGCCACGAGTGGCAACGCCGGTGTTACGGCCTTTTTGTTCCTTGCGATATTTTCTACGTGCAGGTTGCAGCATTTAAATTCTCCGTTAATCTGACTGATTACTCAGTCTTGGCACCGTCAGCTGCTGCAGCTGGCGCGGCTTTGCGGACGCGCTTAACGGTGGTTTTCGGGGCATCGCTACCAGGGGTAGCTTCTGCCGGCTTGTCGCTGCCATCAGCTGGCGCGGTGTTGGTGCCCATAGGCGCACGTGGCGCGCGAGCCCCGCGTGGTGCTGCTGGACGATCACCACCTGGGCCGCTTGGGCGCTCTCCGGTCCGATCTCCTGGGCGTGCATCACGGCGTGGGCCGCGTGGCTTGCGCTCGTCATCTGGCGGCACGTCAATCATGCGGGCACCCGGTGAATCACCACGGCCCAGCGTGTCGCCTTTGTAGACCCAGACTTTGACGCCAATCACACCATAGGTGGTTTTGGCTTCAGACGTACCGTAGTCAATGTCAGCGCGCAAGGTGTGAAGTGGCACGCGACCTTCGCGGTACCACTCGCAACGAGCAATTTCAATGCCGTTCAAACGGCCAGACGACATGATTTTGATGCCCAAGGCACCCAAACGCATGGCATTTTGCATGGCGCGTTTCATGGCGCGGCGGAACATGATGCGTTTTTCAAGCTGTTGGGTGATGCTGTCTGCAATCAGCTTGGCATCAATTTCAGGCTTGCGAACTTCTTCAATGTTCACGGCGACTGGCACACCCAATTGGCGTGACAGTTCTTTTTTCAGCGCTTCGATGTCTTCGCCTTTTTTGCCGATCACAACGCCCGGACGTGCCGAG
>JANOWR010000070.1:0-8028 GCA_031417995.1 Polaromonas sp.
GGTCGATGCGGGTCTTGGTGGCGAAGGCGTCCGAGACCTGCGAGGCCATCAGCGACAGGCGCGGGCCGCGAATCTGGCCAAAGCCCTCGGCGCGGGCGTCGGGGCTGTCGATCACGGTGTCGATGGCGAGCTTCAGGCGCCGGGTCTCCAGCTCCACATTGATGATGCCGTCGCGCTGCTTGACGTAGTCGATCGCGGCATCGGGCTTGGCCACCACCTCCTTCATCCCCTTGGCAAAGGCCTGCAGGAAGGCCTTGACGGCGGCCGGGTTCTCTTTCAGGATTTTCGGCGACGCGATGACGACGTTGCCATACAGCTTGACGCCGTTGTCGGCATAGGGGATGACCACCACGTCTTCGGCTTTGACACCGCGTGCTTCCAGGTTCAGCAGTGACGTGAAAGTAAAACCGGTGATGGCATCGACATCGCCGCGTGCCAGCATGGTCTCGCGCAGTGGGGGGTCCATGGCGGTCCATTGCACGCCTGTTACGTTGTTGGCTTTGGCAAAAATCGGGAAGGCACGGCGACCAGCGTCAAACACCGGGGCACCGAGCTTTTTGCCGTTCAGATCAGCAGCGGTTTTGATGCCGGATTTTTTAAGTGCCATCACTGATGCGGGCGTGTTGTTGTAAACCACCATCACAGCCACGGGTTTGTTGGGTGCGTCCGGGTTGTTGGCGTGGAATTCCATCAACGCGGCCAGGTCAGCAAAACCCATGTCATAGGTGACAGAAGCCACGCGCGTCACTGCACCGCCCGAACCATTGCCAGCATCCACCGTCACATCAAGCTTGTTGTCTTTGAAATAGCCTTTGGCAACGGGTGTTAAAAACAGGGCCGCCGGTCCTTCAAAGCGCCAGTCGAGCTGGAATTTGATCGGGGTGGTTTGAGCCTGGGCTGTGCCAAAAGCAGCAACAAGTGCCAGGGCGGCAGTGGTTTTGATGAAAGCGCGTTTGATCATGAAAGCTCCAGAGAGAAAGTAAAAATTGAAATCGGGGATCATTTACTCAGGCATACAAGCAAAATCAGTGCCTGTAGATAGTTGCCAGTTGCCAATGTGCACCAATCAGGCCTCTATTTTCGGGTCTTAATGGTGCGTATAAATAGCCTTAAAGCACAAATCAGCCCCGTGAATACCCGAGTACCGTTTGAATTGCTGCATACAGGAAATGATTTTTCACGTCAATAAATCACTTAACGCCCGCGCTACCACTTTGGTGGCGCGGCGCAGGTCTTCCAGATCCAGCCGTTCATCGGCACGCTTGGCATGGGATTCAAGTACGGTGCGCGGCCCGGCCCCGTAAATTACACCCGGAATACCTGCCTCGCAAAACAGACGCACATCGGTGTACAGCGGTGTGCCCAGCGCGGGAATCGCCTCGCCAAATACCGCTTGACCGTGCTTTTGAATCGCATCCACCAGGGGCTGGTTGCCCGGCAGCGGTTGCATGGCACGGGCCAGCAACATGCGTTTAATGTCAACTGAAACGCCTGCGCTTTGCGCGGCGGTGCCCTCGATGATCTGGCGCAGAACTGCTTCAACCTCCGCCGGGTTTTCTTCCGGAATCATGCGGCGGTCAAGTTTGAAGCTGACGCGACCGGGGATGACATTCGTGTTGGTGCCGCCTTCAATCATGCCAATGTTGAGGTACGGGTGCGTGATGCCCTCGACCTTTGACGTGACTTGTTTGTACAGCGCGTTTTGCGCATACAGCGCAGTCAAAATTTTGTTTGCAGCCTGTAGTGCATCAACACCCGAATCCGGAATGGCCGCATGCGCCATCTTGCCGTTCACGGTGACTTCCATTTGCAGGCAGCCGTTGTGTGCGGTGATGACCTGGTAACTGAAGCCTGCGGCAATCATCAAATCGGGCTTGATGATGTGGTGCTTGAGCAGCCAGGCCGGGCCGACCTCACCGCCAAACTCTTCGTCATAGGTAAAGAGCAATTCCACACTGCCTGTGGCAGGTTTGGCGACTGCCTCTAGCGCGCGTACGGCAAACGCATAGGTTGAAAAATCGCACTTGCTGACAGCAGATGCACGGCCATAGATCTTGCCATTTTCAATCTCGCCGCCATACGGGTCTTTGGTCCAGCCTTCACCGGGCGGTACCACGTCGCCGTGCGCGTTGAGAAGTATGGTTTTGCCTTCGCCATACTTGCGGCGCACGATCAGGTTGGTGATGGATTCGAGTCCTGCTGCATGGACTTCGGCCTGCGGCACGGGGTGCTTTTCAGCCTCCAGCCCCATGGCGTGCAGCAGTTCGGCGGCGCGTTCCGCATGCGGTGCGTTGTTGCCGGGCGGCGTGTCGGTCGGCACACGAATCAGCGCTTGCAAAAACGCCACCTGCTCGTCAAAGTGGGCATCTACCCAAGCGTCAATTTTTTGGTATGTCGCGTGATTTGGGGTCATGGTTGTTTTTGCGCTAATTGCATCAGGAGGTGGGTGAAGGCATCAATCGACAACTGAATGTCATCGCTGGTGGTGCTTTCCAGCGGGTTGTGGCTGATGCCTGAGTTTTGGCCGCGCACAAACAGCATCGCTTGCGGCATGATTTTGTGCAGCTTCATCGCGTCATGGCCCGCGCCGCTGGGCATGGCATGCAGTGGCACGCCCAGTGCTTTGACGGCTGCTTCCCAGCGCTGTTGCCAATCTGGCGCGCTGGGCGCTGCGGCTGCACGTTCGGTCATCTCAAGGGTGTAATGCACACCGCGCCGCTGGCAAATGGCGGCCAGCTCGGCCAGCACATCAGTAACCAGGGCATCACGCTGCACGTCCAGCGGTGCGCGCAGGTCAAGCGAAAAAAGGCACCGCCCCGGCACGACGTTGATGGACCCATTGGGCACATTCAGCATGCCCACCGTACCGACCGAATCGGCATCTTGCGCGGCGCGCTGTTCAACATACAGCGCCAGCTCAGCCGCTGCCGTAGCCGCATCACGCCGCGTGGCCATGGGCGTGGTGCCCGCGTGGCTGGCCATGCCCGTGATCTCGCACAGGTAGCGTACGTTGCCGTTGATGCTGGTGACAATACCGAGCGGAATATCCAGCGCGTTGAGCACCGGGCCCTGCTCAATATGCACTTCAACAAAGCCCAGATATTGTGTGGGTTCGCGCTTGATCATCGCGATGTTTTTGAGGTCCAGACCTGCGTGGGCCATCGCCTCACGCATGGTGACGCCGTCGGCATCTTTCTGTTCCAGCCATTCGGATTTGAAGTCGCCCAGCAACGCGCCTGAACCCAAAAACGTCGCCTTGTAGCGCTGGCCTTCTTCTTCGGCAAAGCCCACCACTTCGATGTTGAAGGGCAAACGCCTGCCTTGTGCATGCAGTTCCCGCACACACATCATGGGCGTGAAAATACCCAGGCGGCCGTCGTACTTGCCGCCGTTGCGCACGGTGTCATAGTGGCTGCCGGTCAGCAGGGTTTTGGCGTTGTCTGTGCTGGCGTTGTACACACCGACCACATTGCCGACGGCATCAATACTGACGTGGTCAAAGCCGCATTCGTGCATTTTGCTTTTGATGAAGGCAGCACAGGCACGGTGCGCGTCCGTCAGGTAGGTGACGGTGAGCTGACCATTTTCCCTGTAACCGGGGTCGCTGTATTCGGCCAGCGCTTCGTGCCAGTCCCACACCTCATTGCCCAGCTCGGGCTGCTGGCCAAACTTGTCGTTCAAACGCAGCTCGACCACGCGGTGGATGTTGCGCAGGCACTCGGCCAGTTCAAATTCGGGGTGGTTTTGCAGGCGGCGCGCAAAGGTGCTGATGATCTGCTGCTTGTTCAGCCCGCTGCCACGCGCGCCACGCACTGCCAGAATAAATGGGAAGCCAAACTTGGCGTTGTAGTCCGTGTTTAACTTTTGGATGGTGGCGAACTCTTCAGCGGTGCATTGCGTCAGGCCAGCGGTGCTTTGCTCGTTGGTGGACTCAAGAGTCAAACTGTTGCTGACCATCGCCTTGCCCGCCAGCTCCGGGTGGGCGCGTATCAAATCAATTTGCGCCTGCCTGCCTGCATTTTTCAACACCACCGTCATGGCATGCTTTAAATGCGCCAGTGATTGAAATGGCCTTGACGCCAAAGCTCTGTCAGCTATCCACGGCGAGTGTTCGTACAGACCGTCCAGCTGTTGCAGCGCCTCGGCATGCGGCGCGGTATTAATTTGGTCTAGCGTGAGGGTCATGGTTTGTTGGCTATAAAAGGATGCATGCTTTGCCAGTGCCGTGCAATGTCAATGCGGCGGCAGACCCAGACGTTGCTGTGCTTTTCAAGATGGTCCAAAAACTTTTGCAGCGCCACAATGCGCCCGGGTCGACCCAGCAGGCGGCAATGCATGCCAATGCTGAGCATCTTGGGGCAGTCAAGTCCGGCGGGGTCGCCTTCTGCATACAGCGCATCAAAGCTGTCGCGCAGATAAATGAAAAAATCGTCGCCCTGTGCAAAACCTTGCGCTGATGAAAACCGCATGTCGTTGGCGTCCAGCGTGTAGGGCACCACCAGGCGCGGCACGGTTACGCCATCCGTGCGCGCAACCTGCGTCCAAAAGGGCAGGTCATCGCCGTAGTAATCGCTGTCATAAACGGTGCGGCCATCGTCGGCCACCAGGCGGCGGGTGTTGGGGCTGTCGCGGCCGGTGTACCAGCCCAAAGGGCAAGCGCCTGTGAGTTTTTGAATCGCGTCCAACCCCAAACGCATGTGCTCGCGCTCGGTGGCTTCGTCAATTTGCTGGTAATTGATCCAGCGCCAGCCGTGGCAGGCGATTTCGTGGCCGAGTTCAACAAACGCAGCAGTCACGTCAGGGGTGCGCTCCAGCGCCATGCCCACGCCAAACACTGTCAGCGGCAACTGGCGCTTTTCAAACTCACGCAAGATGCGCCACACGCCTGCGCGTGAGCCGTATTCGTAAATGCTTTCCATGCTCAGGTGCCGGTCGGCAAAGCTGGGCGGGTTGAACATTTCAGACAAAAACTGCTCAGAACCTGCATCACCGTGCAGCACCGAGTTTTCACCGCCTTCTTCGTAGTTCAAAACAAACTGCACCGCAATGCGCGCCTTTTCTGGCCAATGGGCATGCGGCGGGTTGCGGCCATAGCCTGCAAGGTCACGGGGATAGGGGTTTGGGGCGGCTATCATCTTTGTAATTATCGGTGACACGGCTCACCTTTTGACCCGTCAGTTTGTTATGAACCTTATTTGAATTACCTGGAAAAGCACACCATGGGATTGAGCACACACGTACTGGACACCATGATTGGTGCGCCTGCCATTGGCATGGCGGTTTCGCTTTACACCACGCAGGGCCAAAACGTCACCTTTGTCAAACAGTTCACTTTGAACAGCGACGGCCGCAACCCGGACGGCCTGCTGTACGACAGCGCCACGCTAAAAATCGGCACGTACCGGCTGGTGTTTGATGTCTCTGGCTATTTCAAGGCGCGTGGCGTGGCGCTGCCTGAGCCGAATTTTCTGAATCTGGTGACGATTGATTTTGGCGTGGCTGACACCAGCGCCCACTACCATGTGCCGTTGCTGGTCAGCCCCTGGAGCTACTCGACTTACCGGGGCAGTTAACTGGGGCAGCCGAGGTGGGCTGCCAACACACATAGACCAGTCAAGTGACGGGAATCTGGATTAGTACCCCATCGTCCCGCTGCCGTCAGCATTGCCCTTGCGCCCGACGATCTGCCAGTAGGTGCGCTGGTTGATCAGGCTGGCTAAAAATTCCTGTTCTTCGTCGGTGTGGTTCAGGTAGCCTGCGGGTGTCAGGCGCCTGCCGTCTTTGTTGGGCTGCGCTTCTGCCCAGAACGACTGGTGGTACTGTGCTTCAGATACCTTTTGGCTGCCGCCGGCATTCAGGTCCACCGTGCCATAGCAGTTGCAAAAATAGGTGCGACTGTTCTGGTCGGGCATGACTTCAGCGTAGACCCCCGTACCGCGTATGCCTGCGGTGATGGTGGGTGTGACGATGGCGCGGCTGCCACCTTTGTTCCATACGCTGGCGACCGCGCCCGTCACGATGCGCAGCAGACTGACGGCATTCAGTGTGGCCCCTCGCTCGACAGTCATCATGGAGTTCTGGCGCACCAGAAACGACGCATTGCCCATCGCAAAAATCAGGCTGGAACCCGGTCCGGTTTGCAACTGGTCACCGGTCTGGATGACTTGCCCTGGCTGGAGGCGGCTGCCATTGAGCAGCGCGTCGCCCGTCAGTTGCACCACGTTGCTGCGCTGCTGGGCCATGGCCACAGGCAACCCGCCCATGGCCACCCAAGCCGCCGCAGCCGACAACACATCACGGCGTTGAAACCAGGTGACTTCATTCTCAGTACGGCCAAAAAGGGTGTGCTGTGTCATGGTGCGTCTCCTGAGGGGGCTTCAAAGCTGTCTCTAAAGGTGAAATAAATCGAAGTAAAAAACATGGCAAACATCACCAACGCAATGGGGAACATCGCCAAACCTGCAATGGCAGGTCTGCCTAACAGCGCGGCAACAACGGTCACAGCCAGCAAGGTCAACATGAAAATTCCCATCCACATCAGGCCATACACCGCATACGCGCCAAAATTTTTATAGCACGCCATAAAACTGAAAAACAGGCTTTTGACCGGCGTTACGCCATGCCAGTGCACCAGCGCTGGTGCATGCCAAAACATCAGCGACAAAGGCAAATACAGCGCCAGCGTGACCCACATCGCCGCCTGAAAACCGTTCTGCAGCACCAGCTCTTCGGTGATTTTGCCCCCCACCAGGTAAAGTTTGGCAAACTGACCGCCATCTATCAGGCTGGACACAGCCATGATGGCCAAAAAACCGGCGGCGTACAAAGCGCCCAGCATCACCATGGCCTTCAGGCGCTGCTGCCCTGCGCGAAAAGCACTGATCAGAATCGACGGCATCGGGAATTTGCCTTTGGTAGCTTCTTGTGTGGCCGCCATCAGGCCCAGCGTGGCAGCAGGTAACAACGCCAGGGCCAGGGCTGAACCAATGAAGGGCACCAAAGAGGCAACAGACAACATTGCCATGAACATGAAGAACAGCCCGGACATGGCCAGCGGCTGCTGCAAAAAGGTTTTAAAACCCAGCTTGATCCAGGTGATGCCCGTGCGTGCGGGGACGATGTTGAGTTTCATGTGGTGAGGTGTGTACTGCCCAGATACGACGGGCTGGCCCGATTGGATGCAGGCTGCTTGACGTTTGCCAGCAAAGCCAGAGGATGGGCCACCCTGGCGCGCAGCACCCTTTCAAAGTGGCCGGGGTCATGCGCTTTGAGGACGGCCGCCTCGCGTGGCAAATAAAAGTCCCACAGCCGCGATATCCAAAAGCGCAGCGCACCAGCGCGCGCCATGGCGGGCAGCAGGGCACGCTCTTGCAGGCTCAAGGGGCGCACCGCCTGGTAGGCTGCCAAAAACGCATCGGCGCGTGCTGCATGGTGCTGGCCAGTGGGCAGGTCGACGCACCAGTCGTTCAGGCTGACGCCAATGTCAAACAAAAACGTGTCGCAGCCTGCAAAGTAAAAATCAAAAAAACCAGTCAACCGACCGTCTTCAAACATCACGTTGTCGCGAAACAGGTCGGCATGCACCACGCCAACTGGCAAGGCTGCGTAGGCAGACGATGCAGCAATGTGGTTTTGATAGGCCAGCTCACTGAGCAGCAGGCTGCGCTGGTCTGGCGTGACGTGCGGCATCACAGCCGGCAGAACGCTGTTCCACCACGGCAGCCCACGCAAATTGGGTTGATGCATCGTGAAGTCTTGCCCGGCCAGGTGCATGCGTGCCAGGTTCTCGCCCACGCTGGCGCAGTGGGCTTCATCAGGCAACAGTTCGCTGCTGCCGCGCAGCTTGTTTACCACTGCAGCGGGCTTGCCTTTCAGGCTGTGCAAAATATGGCCGTCTTTGCCGGGTGCCGGGTCAGGCACTGGAATGCCGCGCTCTGCCAGGTGCTTCATCAGGTGCAGGTAAAACGGCAGTTGCTCGAATGTCAGGCGCTCAAACAGCGTCAGCACGTAGTCGCCGCGCTCCGTGTC
>JANOWR010000071.1:0-16363 GCA_031417995.1 Polaromonas sp.
CGCTTTGGGCGCTACTTTTTGCTGCTGCATGGTGCGTACCAGCAGCGCGTATTCGTTGTAGTAGTTCGCGGGTATCACGATGTCCGGATTGACGGCTTTCATGCGCAGCACAATGTTGTTGAAGTCGCGGGTTGGGTTGGCATGTTTGATAACTTCTTTCACGTCATAGCCATAGCCCGGCAGCTCGCGCGCCAGCAGGTTGGCGGTGCCCGTGCCAAACAATGACTCTTCATGAATGATCATGACGGTCTTGGCTGGCTTGCCTGCGGCGGTGTTCAGCACGTGCAGGTTGGCCACAGCCACTTCGGCGCACTTGCGGTAGCCGGGGCCAAAGCGGAAGGTGTTTTTCAAACCGCGCTCGACGATCTGGTCAGCCACGCCCACGTCCACCACATGCGGCAGGTTGTACTTGGCGGCGGCCTGTGTGGTGGCCAAACAAATGGCGGAGGCAAAAGCGCCCAGCACAGCCGACACACCGGCTTCATTCATCTTTTCAATTTCAGCCGCACCCGCTTGCGGGGACGACTGCGCGTCACCCAGCAGTGCTTCAATTTTGGCACCGCCTAGCGACTTGATGCCGCCTGATTTGTTGATGTCTTCAATCGCCATCAACGCGCCTTCGCGGCACTGCTGGCCCGAATACGCCAGCGCCCCAGTGACCGGGTGCAGCACACCGATTTTGATGGCTTTGGGCTGCGCACCTGCGACCAGGGGGAAGGCCAGCGCTGAGGCGGTGGCCGCAGACTGGGCGATGAATTGGCGGCGTGAATTTTGCGATATTGACATGGTTGCTCCTGTTGAAAATTATTGAAAAGACTAACTGAAACGCGCGGATAAATCTTTGCTGACCCACACCTTGGCATCAATGCTGCCTACGCGGGAAAGCGCCATCTGGTATTCATAACGGTCAGGCCTGTACAGGCCATGCAGCCACTGAATGGGTTTGTCGGCCTCGTCATAAATCAGGCGGCGCACAGCCAGCAGGGCCGTGCCAACCGACACATCCAGGTGCTCGGCCACGCTGGCATCTGCCAGGCGGGCTGAAATCGTCTGGTGCGCCCGGCCCACGGTCACGCCCGATTCTTCAAGCAACACCAAAATTGGTTTTTTGGCCAGCTCGCGGCGGCCAAACGATTTGGCCAAAGCCTGCGGCACATAGGTGGTGATGTGCGACAGCGCTCCTTCTTTGGTGCTGCGCACGCGCACCGCCTTTTGCACTTCATCACCAGATTTTATTTGCAGCGCGCTGGCCACAGATTCTGAGGCAGAAATACCGCGAACTTCCAGAACCTTGACCGATGTCGTCAGGCCCATGCTGACGAGGTTTTCAAGCAGACCCGTCAAATGTGCGCGTTGATGGGTAGCGGTTTTTAAATTGCTGTCCACAGGCCGTGTGCCACGCCCAGCCTCGCGTGAAATCAGCCCTTCGGCAGCCAGTTGTGCCAACGCCCGCCGAACTGTGACACGCGCCACACCAAATTGAGCCACCAAAGCCAGCTCACCTGGCAAGCCGCCTGCAAACCGCCCGTCGGCCAACTGCTCACGCAGCACCAGGTAAATACGGTGGTATTTAGGGAGCGGTAAATGTGAAGATGCGGATTGAGCCAATGCCATGACGTGCATGCTATGGCGGTTTTTAATGTCCTGTCAATGGAACATTTGTGATTTTCAGCAGTTTCTTAAATCACTTCTCGGCAAACGCCCGTTCAATTACAAAATCTCCAGGTTTGGAAGTTGTGCCTTCCTTAAAACCCTTGCCCTCCAGCATGACTTTCAAGTCCTTGAGCATGTGTGGGCTGCCGCAAATCATGACGCGGTCATCGGCTGCATTTAATTGCGGTAATTTGAGGTCTACAAACATCTGACCGCTGGCCATCAGGTCGGTCACCCGGCCCATGGTGCGGTAGGACTCGCGGGTGACGGTGGGGTAGTACAACAGTTGTTTGGCAATCATTTCGCCTAAAAACTCGTGCTGCGGCAAATGCTCAACCACCAGGTCGTGGTAGGCCAGCTCGTCTTTTTCACGCACGCCGTGGACCAGAATGACCTGCTCAAACGCCTCGTAGGTTTCTGGGTCGCGGATGATGCTCATGAATGGCGCAAGGCCAGTACCGGTTGACAGCAAATACAGGCGTTTGCCGGGCAGCAGGTAGTCAATCAGAAGTGTGCCGGTGGGCTTTTTGCCGACGATAACGGTGTCGCCAACCTGGATGTGCTGCAGGCGTGAGGTCAGCGGGCCATCAGGCACCTTGATGCTCAGGAATTCCAGATGGTCTTCATAGTTGGCGCTGACGATGCTGTAGGCGCGCAACAGCGGCTTGTCGTTGACGCGCAGACCAATCATGGTGAAGTGGCCATTGCTAAAGCGCATCGACTCGTCACGGGTGGTGGTGAAGGTGAACAATTTGTCGGTCCAGTGGTGGACGGACAGCACACGTTCTTCGTTGAAAGCGCTCATGAGGTTGGAAAATAGAGAGGGGAAACCCTGATTTTAGCGTCTGGTGCTGTTGGGTCAGGCGAAGTGGTTAAACGACGCAAATGATGCTGCAACGGGATGACCATCACCGTCGACCAGCCGCAAACGTGACTCTGCTTCAATCACACCGATGCGCGTTACGGGTGTCTGGCTGCTGGCGGCTGCGGCTTCAACCGACTGGCGGGCTGCGGGGGGCGCGGTGAAGGCCAATTCGTAGTCATCACCGCCTGAAAATGCCATTTTGAGCCGGTCTTGACTGTCAAAAGTGCCTGTAGCCCAATCAATTCGGGCGCAAGCAGCTATTAAATTTATAGTAATTGCAGCGTCGATCTGTGCGCCTACAGCGGATGCTTTCAGGATATGGCCCAGGTCACCCGCCAAGCCGTCGCTGATGTCAATCGCTGACGTGGCAATGCCGCGCAGGGCTGTGCCCAAAGCCACGCGGGGCGTGGGAAGTTCCAGCCGCAGCCGTGCTTGCGCCAGGATTTCCGCAGGCAGTTCAATCTTGCCTTGCAGCGCTTCAAGTGCCAGACGCGCATCGCCCAGCGTACCGCTGACGTAAATGTCGTCACCCACCTGCGCGCCTGAGCGCAGCAGCGCTTGGCCGCGCGGTACTTCGCCAAACACGGTGATACAGATATTGAGCGGGCCTTGCGTTGTATCGCCGCCTATCAGCTCGCAGCCGTGCGCGTCTGCCAACGCCAACAAGCCGCGTGAAAATTGTTGCAGCCAGGCTTCATCAATACACGGCAGTGCCAATGCGAGCGTGAAGGCCACAGGCGTAGCGCCGCAAGCAGCCAGGTCGCTCAGGTTCACCGCCAGTGCTTTGTGGCCGAGGGCGTAGGGGCTCACATCGTGGAAGAAGTGACGACCTTCAACCAGCATGTCGCTGGAGATGGCCAGCTGTGTGCCGGGCGATTGGTTGATGATTGCGCAATCGTCGCCTACGCCCAACGCAGCCCTCTTGGCGGGGCGGGTGAAGTAGCTGGCGATCAGGTCAAATTCGGTCATGTGCCAAGGATACAGGCAGTTAAAAACCGTAGCCTCTAGTTCTGTCATCCCGGCCTTGCGCCGGGATCCGGGATGACAGCCTAAAGCACCTTATCCCTGCCCATAAGCCGCATCCCCTCTGAACCTTTGCGCCGCCTGCCGCACAACTTCGGCCAGCAGCGCTTCTTCCGCCTGCCTTTCACGCAGCCAGCGTGCGTCGTTCTGCCCGCGCTCCACGCCGCTGTGCAGCATGCTGATGAACGACGAGGCCCCCAGCCGCTGGGCATGCACTTCAATTTGCCTGAAGGTCAGCCAGATGTGCTCGCGCAGTGGCATGTGCTTGGCCGTCACGGGGTCCACGTACACCGCGTCCAGCCCGAAGCGGCAGGCCTGAAAGCGGTTGTAGGTGTAGACCAGATAGTCGTCTTCTTGTGGCATGAAGGGCTGGTCATGCATAAACCAAGCAGCAAGAGCCTGCACAAAACCCGACAGCGCGGCCGCGCGGGTCACGGTCAACGGCGTGTCAAACACGCGGATTTCTATCGTGCCAAATTCAGGCTTGGGGCGGATGTCCCAATAAAAGTCCTTCATGCTTTTAACCACCCCGGTGCGCGTCATTTTGTTGAAGTAGGTGCTGAAGTCGTCCCACGTCAGCACAAACGGCGCGCGACCCGACATGGGAAAGGCAAACACCGAGTTGAGACGGGCCGAGTCAAACGCCGTGTCTTGCCCCTGCACATAGGGGCTGGACGCCGACAGCGCAATAAAGTGCGGAATGTAGCGCGACATGCGGTGCAGCGTGAGCAGGGCCGTGTCTGCGTCAGGGCAGCCGACGTGTACATGCTGGCCAAAAATCGTGAACTGCTTGGATAAATAGCCGTAGAGTTCTGAGAGCTCTCTAAAACGCGGTTTGTCGTAAATGCGGCGCTCATGCCATTGCTGAAACGGGTGCGTGCCGCCGCCAACGACGGCAATGTTCAGCTTGTCGGCGCATTTGACCAGTGCATCGCGGATTTGTGACAACTGGCCCAGCACCTCTGATGGCGACTTACACACCCCTGTCGATATTTCAATCATGCTGGATGTCATTTCGGGCACCACCGCGCCGGGCAGCGGTATTTTTTTCATCAGGCGCAGCATGTCTTCGGCATACGGCGCCAGGTCGTAGTCGTGCGTGTTGACGAGTTGCAGTTCCAGCTCAACGCCCAGGGACAGTGCGTCTGATTTTTGAAAGGCTTCAAGACTCATGCATTGGCCTTTTTGAGATCGGTCTGATTTGCAATTTTGGCGGGCGAGAGCTTTCACCCGCCCGTGTGATGGCCAGCGCGGCAAGTACCGCGCCCAGTATTTCCATCAGCAAAATAACCGGCAGGGCAATGCTGGCAATTTGCGCACCCAGCACTGGTGCTGCCACCACAAAGGTTGACACCAGCAGCAACGCGACCGATGACATGGGCGACATGGCGCAACCGACCCACAGCGCTTGCCGCCAGCTGGCACCGCTGCCCGCGTTGCCCAGCGCCACACCGACTATTTTTGCCAGCACGCGCGCGCACACCAGCACAGCGACAAGTGCTGCTACCGGCCCGCCCCAATCGGCCTGCGCCGCGACCACCGACACCAGTACAAACATCAGCATCGTCAGCATGCTTGAAGCGGTACCCATCTGCCTGGGCCAAGACCACGGCCGTGGGTTGAGCTGTTTGAGCAGCATGCCGCCCAGCAGCGCCGCCAGGGGGGCTGAACCGCCAAAGTTCGCCGCCAGCGCAGCCCCCGCCGCAATCACGGCCAGCAACAAAATGGCGGTGTTTTCACTTGTTGGGCTCATAACCCGCAGTGCCATGCGCAGCACCAGTGCCAATACCGCCCCCACCACCACTGACAGGCCGAGCACCACCAATACAGGGTAAAAACTGCTGCTTAAAGTGATCGGGCCCAACACCTTTTCGCTTTTGGCCATCATGCCCGCGCTGGCGCTGCATAACGTCAGCGCATACAGCGTGCTCAGGGTGGACAACACCATGGCCCTTTCACTGACCGGGCCTGAAGCACGGGTGTCGATCAGCACCCGTGCCAGCACCGCAGGCGACGCGGCCATGGCCAGCATGGCCAGCGGCTGGGCCACGGCGTCACGCACACCCATGTAATGCATGGCGTAGTACACGGCAATCAGCGTCAAGCCCGACTCAAGCAGGCTTTGCACCAGAACCATCGGGTTGTGTTTGAACCAGCGCAGCGGTATGCGGCCACCCGCTTCAAACAGCACAACAGCCACACCAAGTTCAAGCAAAAAAAGCCCAATGCCTTGCAGTGGCCACACCGCACCGGTAAAGCCTGCAAAGCCCGCCAGCGCGCCCACCACCGAATAACCAATCACTTTGGGCAAGCCCGCCAGCCGCTGCACCAGGTGACCCGCTACTGCAGCCAGCGCCAGCAGCACGGACCACTGCACGGTGGCCAGGCCCGCTGACGGTTTGATCCACTCGGCCCAGATTGACAAAAGCTCTTGCATGCGAACAGCGACCCTTCAAGGTTGACGTTGCAGGGTACTGTCAATCAGCGTCGCTTTACGTAGGATGAATGCGTGACAGTGGTAACTGTCTGCAATGAGCGCGAGAACTAGCTCGGGACAAAAAAGCTGCCAGGCGCACTGCGCCAGCGCGCCCAGATGGCACGGCTGATGCGCGCCCGGTCAATACCGCTGACGTTGTGCGCTTGCAGCGCCAGGCGAAACGCGCAGTAAAAACTCACCCCCAAGTTCAGCGCACCAATCAGCGGAATACCAGCAATGCACCACCAGATCAACGGTTGCCTGAAGGCCTCCAGACCCAATGCCGCGCCTGCAGCGGCCAGTTGACCGGCTGACAGTGTGACGTGACGCGCCTCCAGTTCCAGGCCAAAAAAACCGGTGAAGGGCGGGATCAAACCGAGCATAAAGCCAAGTGAAATATTTGATGCAAAGCCCGAAATATTTTCACGCATGAAGGCTGACCAGCGTGCCGCACGGGCCGTGCCCAGCACGTTTGTGAAGCGCGGGTTGTAGGCAATGGCCGAGCTTAGGCGGTGCAGCACAAACCAGTTTTCAAACCAGCCCGCCATCAGGCTGGACGCAAACAAAATCATGCCCGTAAAAGCGGCCCACATCAGCGTAGGCCCCAGCAGTGTCAGCGTTTGCAGCACATGCAGCGCTTCTTTGGGGCTGATCATCGGGCGGCCAGCAACCAGCATGATCAGCACATTGACCAGCAGCACAGCCGGCACCACCATCAGCACATTGCCAAACACGGCGGCGACCTGCGAGCGCACCAGGTGCGTGACTTCGTCAACAAAATCTTCAATGGCGCGGCCACCCTCAATGTCTTTGAGTTTTGCCGCCATGGCTGGGGCTGTCCTGGCGGGCTGCTTGGTGGCCAGTGTCAGGTGCAGCAGTTGAATCAGGATAAAACTGGCCGCATACATCAGGCCCGCGCCAAAGCCGCTCCAGAACGCCGACAAACCCAGGCCCACAATGGCAAACTTCAGCCCCGTCGTCAGCGCCGTCACCGCACCGCCGCCCATGGCCTTGCCCAGCATCTGGCGGTATTCGTTTTTGTCGCGGGTGATGTAGTGCTCGCCCGTTTCGGCGCTGCGCTCGGCCATCTTGGCTGACAGCAGGGTCGAGTTGGTGCTGATCAATGCACCGATGCTTTTGCTGCCCAGCCCAATCATCACGCGACGCGCCAGCAGCCTGGTGGCGGCTTGCGCGGGGTGGCTGGACGTCAGCGTGTCCAGCAGCTCACGCACCCGCACAATACGCTCGCGCAACTGCCGCAGCATGAAGACCATACCCACCGATATGCCGTTGTCTTCCAGGTGGGTGTACACGCCGTTCACGGCCTGACGACAGGTCTCCAGACGGGCGCGCAGTTTGGCAATCGCGGTCTTGAGTTCATCCTGCCCCTGCGCGGGGTCAAAAAATATTTGCCGCAACTCGGCCAGGTCGCCTGACAAAGGGTGAAACGCACGGTCATCGTCGTTGCCCCTGTCCATGCGCAGGCGCAGCTCGGGCGCAAAGCCAGTAGCGCGGATTTGCGCGGTGCAGTACGTCAGCGCATCCATCAGGTAGTGCTGCCAGATCAATGTGTCGGTCTGTACGTTGCTGCTGAGCAGCGCCGTCAATTGCGCAATCTGCGCGTCTGGTATGGCTGCCAGCCATTGCGCATCAAAGCGTGTTGACGCGACCAGCGGAAACAGTTCAGCCGCATCAATCGTCTCAGGCGTACCGGGCAATATCTTGCGTCGCAGACGCTCGGCCAGCTCGCTGATAAAAGCGGTACGTGGCGCAAAACCAAAATCAGCCAGCAGGGTGGTCACATCGACCGTTTTGAACAAGACTTGCCACCAGGCCTTCAGCCGCGCCTCAAGCGCAGGTTGCGCCTTCACCGCGTCGATCAAGGTCTGCAGCCGCGCCAGCGTGCCATCGACTGAACTTTCGTCGCCGCGCAGCCATTTGAAAACAGCAATCAGCCAGATGTGACGCGCTGCCAGGCTGGCATGGGGATCCAGCGCTGTCAGCAGCGCACGCAGGTCATTCATCGTTGGATTCAGTGAAGCGTGCGACCCGTGGGTGTGTTACTGCCATCTCTGCCACTGGCTTCGAACACAAACATCGGGATCAGCGCCTCAAAGCGCTCGCCGTCTTCAGCCACGCAAAAGTAGGTGCCGTGCATCGCGCCTGTAGGTGTGCGCAGCCGCGAGCCACTGCTGTACTGAAATGATTCACCGGGTTTGAGCAGCGGCTGGTGGCCCACCACGCCCAGACCTTTGACTTCTTCAATGTGACCATTGGCATCGACAATTTCCCAGTGACGCGAAATCAGTTGAGCCGTGACTTGCCCGGTGTTGGTGATCGTTACCGTGTAAGCAAAACCGTAAACGCTGTCTTCAGGCGACGATTGCTGAGAAATATATTGCGGCACGACGGCACAGGAAAATTGATACTTGGAATTTTGCGGCATGGCAATTCTGTAGAACGGAAAGTCATAAATAATGACCATGTTAAACGCCATCAGAGTCAGGCGTTACATGCTGCGACAATCTGCATATGTCTCAATCCCATCCCATTTACCGCATCGCCCCGTCCATTTTGTCTGCTGACTTTGCCCGCCTGGGCGACGAAGTCAAAGCCGTGATAGCGGCAGGCGCGGACTGGATCCACTTTGACGTGATGGACAACCACTACGTGCCCAACCTCACGTTTGGCTCGATGATTTGCCAGGCGCTCAAGCCGCATTGCAAAAAAGCTGACGGCACGGCTGTACCGATTGATGTGCATTTGATGGTGCAACCCGTTGATACGCTGGCTGCCGCGTTTGCTGATGCAGGCGCAGACCTCATCAGCTTTCACCCCGACGCATCAGGCCACGTGCACCGCAGCATTCAAGCCATCAAGGCCAAAGGCTGCAAGGCCGGCCTGGTCTTTAACCCCGCTGCACCGATGGACGTTCTGGACTGGGTGATTGACGACATTGACCTGATACTCATCATGAGCGTCAACCCTGGCTTTGGTGGCCAGTCCTTCATTGACAGCGCCCTGCGCAAGATTGAAGACGCCCGCAAGAGGATTGACGCCTGCGGCAAAGACATCCGGCTGGAGGTGGATGGCGGCATCAAGCTAGAGAATATCGCGCGTGTTGCGGCTGCAGGCGCGGATACCTTTGTGGCGGGCAGTGCCATTTTTGGCAAGCCGGACTACAAGGGGGTGATTGATGCGATGCGGGTGGAGCTGGCAAAGTAAGGCGGGGCTTCCCAGTCGTGAAACTGGACGCCGCCATCATCGACCTGGACGGTACGATGGTCGACACCATGGCCGATTTTGTTGTCGCCATCAACCTGATGCTGTTTGATTTGGGGTATGCGCCAGTTGACAGGGCTGTGGTGGCGTTGCGGGTTGGCAAGGGCTCTGAAAACCTCGTCAATTCAGTGCTAAATCATGTTTTAGCCCAATCAATTCGGGCGCAAGCAGCTCCTGATAACGTAGCAACTTTTGAATGCGCCCTTGCCCTTTATCAGCAGCATTACCACGCCATTAACGGCCAGCATGCGCATGTTTATCCGGGCGTGGTCGATGCTTTGCAGGCCTTGCAGAAGGACGGGCTAAAACTGGCTTGCCTGACCAACAAGCCTGTGGGTTTTGCGCGCGAGCTGCTCAGGCTCAAAGGGCTGGACGGGTTTTTCAATCAGGTGTTTGGTGGCGATTCGTTTGAACGCAAAAAGCCTGATGCGCTGCCGGTGCTTAAAACCTGCAAGGCTTTGGGCTCGCTGCCTGCGCACACTTTGATGGTCGGGGACTCAAGCAACGATGCCCAGGCAGCGCGCGCTGCAGGTTGCCCGGTGCTGCTGGTCACCTATGGCTACAACCATGGCGAGCCGATCCGCAGTGTTGATGCTGATGGCTATCTAGACTCGCTGGGCGATTTGGCGGCTCAGCTGCAAAGGCTGCGGGTGCCGCGATAAAATTCAGGCCGGTTTGCCGAGCAGGGCGTCTTTCAGCTTCCAGTCAGCTGGGCTGGGGCCAAACCAGATCCGCATCAGGGCGGCATAAAACTCTGGCTCTTTAAAAGGCTCGCCCTGCGGCTTGCCTTTAACGCTGATGACAGTTCCCGTACCAGGAATCCAGTCGATTGTGAAGTTCTCGCCAGCCAGCAGTTTCTTTTGATCCGAAAAAATCTGTCCCATTTTGATCAGGCCGGGGATGAGTTTGGACATTTCGCTTTTTGGCGAATTGTCTTCAAAGCCTTTGGTAAAGGTTTTGCCCAGCTCGTTTGAATCGACTTCGCGCAGCATGGTGATGCTCATGCGCTTGGGTCCAGCGGCAGCAAAAAACTCTTCAGGCGTCGACACTTTTTTCCCGGTGTACAAGCCAGCGGCATACACCTTGAAGACGGCCTTGTACCGAACGCCCGACCCGTTCAACCCCAGCTTGGTGTTTTGCAAGGTCACGGCATCATCTATTTTGATGCCGCCGACATCCACCGTTGCAGCCAGTGCGGCCGCAGAAAAAATCAGGGCTGCCAGGCCAGCCGCGCAATGTTTGATCAAGGTCATCTTTGTCTCCAGAATCATGAATTAATAGAACGGTCGTGCTATTTTATGTTCGATTCTGAACGGCATTGGTCAGATCTGCAATAGGGTTTGCGCGGGGCGCGACTCTAAATGCGGGTTTGATACACTTTGCCCTATGCCCATGCATTGCTTCATTCACCCCAGCCACACTGGTCAGCCAGGTCTTGCAGACCGGGGAGCTTGGCTATGGCGAGGTTCCTCAATTTTTAATATTTGAGTAACCGCGCTCTGACCCACTGGTCAGTCAGGCGCATATTGAATGAACAGTGGTCACACACTTTAGCTGTGACCCCCTTGCGAAGGATGCCACCGTGATCACCGAACTTGAATTTAAAAGCCTGGCTGGCCAAGGCTACAACCGCATTCCGCTGATGGTTGAAGCGTTTGCCGACCTGGAAACGCCGCTGTCTTTGTACCTGAAGCTGGCGTTTGCCAAAGATCAGGGCAAATACAGTTTTTTGCTGGAATCAGTCGTGGGCGGCGAGCGTTTTGGCCGCTACAGCTTCATTGGCCTGCCTGCCCGTACGTTGGTGCGAGCCTCGGGTTTTGGCGCAGATGCGGTCACCGAAGTCGTCACTGATGGCATCGTGGTTGAAACCTCCAAACAAAATCCACTCGATTTCATCAGCGACTATCAAAAGCGTTTTAAAGTAGCCTTGCGCCCGGGTTTGCCGCGTTTTTGCGGCGGTTTGGCGGGGTACTTTGGGTACGACGCGGTGCGCTACATCGAGAAAAAGCTTGAAAATTCTTGCCCACCCGATTCGCTGGGTTGCCCCGACATTTTGTTGCTGCAGTGCGAAGAACTGGCGGTGATTGACAACCTGTCGGGCAAGCTTTACATGATTGTGTATGCCGACCCCAGGCAGCCCGAAGCCTACGCCAACGCCAAAAAGCGCCTGCGTGAATTGAAAGAGCAGCTTAAATATTCCGTCAGTGCGCCGGTCGTCAAACCCAGCCAGGGCTACCCGGCAGAGCGTGACTTTGCCAAGGCCGACTACATTGCGGCGGTTGAAAAAGCCAAGCGCATGATTGAAGCGGGCGACTTCATGCAGGTGCAGGTTGGCCAGCGCATTAAAAAGCGCTATACCGAATCGCCGCTGAGTTTGTACCGCGCGCTGCGGTCACTCAACCCATCGCCCTATATGTATTACTACCACTTTGGTGACTTCCATGTGGTCGGGGCGTCGCCGGAGATTCTGGTGCGGCAAGAGTTGGTATCTGCGAGTGAAGGGGGCGGGCAGAAGATCACGATTCGTCCGCTAGCTGGCACGCGGCCACGCGCGTCCTCGCCTGAGGCTGACAAAGCCGTTGAACAGGAACTCGTCAACGACCCGAAAGAACGCGCCGAGCACGTCATGTTGATCGACCTGGCGCGTAACGACATTGGCCGCATTGCCAAAATTGGCACGGTCAAAGTGACCGAAGCGTTTGCGGTTGAACGTTACAGCCATGTGATGCACATCGTCAGCAATGTCGAAGGCGTGTTGCTGGATGGCATGTCTGGCATGGACGTGCTCAAAGCCACCTTCCCGGCGGGCACGCTGAGCGGCGCGCCCAAGGTGCATGCGATGGAAGTGATTGACCAGCTGGAGCCGACCAAGCGCGGCCTGTATGGCGGCGCGTGCGGCTACCTCAGCTATTCAGGCGACATGGACGTGGCCATCACCATCCGCACCGGCATCATCAAGGACCAGATGCTGTACGTGCAGGCGGCAGCCGGTGTGGTGGCTGACTCGGTGCCCGAGCTGGAATGGAAAGAAACCGAAGCCAAGGCCCGGGCGCTGCTGCGCGCCGCAGAGCTGGTCGAAGAAGGGCTGGAGTGAACGCCATGAGCCAAAAAATCAAACTTTTGATGATCGACAACTACGACAGCTTCACCTACAACATCGTGCAGTATTTTGGTGAGCTGGGGGCTGAGGTTGAAGTGTTTCGCAACGACGAAATCACGATCGGGCAAATTGCTGCAAAAGCGCCTGATCGCCTGGTCGTCTCTCCCGGCCCTTGCTCGCCGCTTAAAGCAGGTATTTCGGTGGCGGCCATCCAGCATTTTGCAGGCAAGCTGCCGATACTGGGCGTTTGCCTCGGCCACCAGTCGATTGGCGCGGCTTTTGGCGGCAAGATCGTTCGCGCAAAAGAGCTGATGCACGGCAAGACCAGCGTCATCACCACATCATCTCAAGCCAGGCAGCGCGGCGTGTTTGCCGGTTTGCCCAGCCAGTTCACCGTCAACCGCTACCATTCGCTGGCAATTGAAAAGTCATCCATCCCTGATGTGCTGGAGGTGACGGCCTGGACAGATGATGGCGAGATTATGGGCGTGCGCCACAAGACGCTGCCGATCGAGGGTGTTCAGTTTCACCCAGAATCGATATTGACAGAGCACGGCCATGCCATGCTTGGGGCTTTTTTGGCACAAGCCGCTTGAAATTATTTGCTATTATTTCAGTAGCTGCTTGCGCCCGAATCTATTGGGTTAAATCCCGATTTAATACCTGAAAACGACCTTTTTTGAGCTTTCCGGAGCACTTTTATGCCAAATTCTCACAAAATCACCGCCAGCCAGGCGCTACAGCGCACCATTGAGCACCGCGAGATCTTTCACGACGAAATGTTGCACCTGATGCGGCTCATCATGGGGGGTGAGATGTCTCCGGTGATGATGGCGGCGCTGATCACCGGGCTACGTGTCAAAAAAGAAACCATTGGCGAGATCACCGCTGCCGCGCAGGTGATGCGTGAGTTTTCGACCAAGGTCCATGTGGCAGACAAAACGCATTTGGTGGACATTGTGGGCACGGGCGGCGATGGATCGCACACCTTCAATATCTCAACATGTTCGATGTTTGTCGCAGCAGCGGCGGGTGCCAAAGTCAGCAAGCACGGCGGACGCAGCGTCAGCAGCAAGTCGGGCAGCGCCGACGTGATCGAGGCGCTGGGCATCAGCATCAATTTGACGCCTGAAGCGATTGCACGGTGTATCGACACTGTCGGCATCGGCTTCATGTTTGCCCCCAGTCACCACCCGGCGATGAAAGCGGTCGCGCCAATTCGCAAAGAGCTTGGCGTGCGGACGATATTCAACATCCTCGGCCCCCTGACCAACCCGGCCAGTGCACCCAATATTTTGATGGGCGTGTTTCACTCGGACCTTGTGGGCATACAAATCCGCGCCTTGCAGCGGCTGGGCGCCGAGCACGCACTGGTGGTGTACGGCAAGGACGGGCTGGATGAAATCAGTCTGGGTGCCGCCACCGTGGTGGGGGAGCTGAAAAACGGGGAAATCACCGAATACGAAATTCACCCGGAAGACTTTGGCTTCACCATGGCGAGCAGTCGTGCCTTGCGGGTTGAAACGCCAGAGCAGTCCAAAGCCATGCTGCTGGGCGTGCTTGACAACCAGCCGGGTGCGGCGCGCGACATCGTTATTTTGAACGCCGGGGCTGCGCTGTACGCGGCCAACGTGGCGGGCTCAATGAAGGAGGGCATTGACAAGGCACGGGCGGCGCTGGCATCTGGTGCGGCAAAGGCACGCTTGCAGATGCTGATTTCTACTTCGCAACAACTGACGACTTGATCAGACGAACCAACCTGACGACCTAACCTGGCGAATCAAAACCATGTCCGACATCCTCGACAAAATCATCACCGTCAAGCGCGAAGAAGTCGCTGCGCTGGTCCAGCAAAAACCACTCTCAGCGATGCGGGCCGATGCGGAATCGCGCGTTTTGACGCGTGATTTTGTGGGCGCACTGCGCAGCAAAATTGCTGCTGGCAAGCCTGCCGTGATTGCTGAAGTTAAAAAAGCCAGCCCGTCCAAAGGCGTGTTGCGCGCTGACTTTATTCCTGCCGACATTGCCCAAAGCTATGCTGAATATGGTGCTGCGTGTTTGTCGGTGCTCACTGACAAGCAATTTTTTCAGGGCAGCATGGACTATTTCAAGCAGGCACGTGCGTAAATGAGCCTGCCTGCGCTGCGCAAAGACTTCATGATTGATGCGTATCAGATCTACGAGTCCCGCGTGATGGGCGCAGACTGCATTTTGCTGATTGCCGCCATACTTGACGACGCGCAAATGAAAGACATGGAGGCGCTGGCCATGTCGCTCGACATGGCGGTGCTGGTAGAGGTGCATGACGCTGCTGAACTTGAGCGCGGCCTGAAACTGAAAACACCGCTGATTGGCATCAATAACCGCAACCTTAAAACCTTTGAGGTGTCGTTGAACACGACGCTGGGGCTGCTGGGCGAGGTACCGGAAGGCCGCATCGTGGTCACAGAGTCGGGCATTTCGACGCTGGAAGACGTTAAACGCCTGCGCGATGCCAAGGTGAATGCGTTTTTGGTCGGTGAGGCGTTTATGCGGGCCGAAGAGCCCGGCTTGGCGCTTGATGCCCTGTTTGGCGCGTAGACATGAATGATGCCAGCCAATTGCTGTCCGCCGACTCGTCGGCTTGGCCCGTTGCGCATGGCTGGCGCGCGCTGGTGGATGATTTTTTTGCCAGTCGCGTGGGCGTCGGTCTGCTGACGTATTTGAGCGAACGGCTGGCAGACCAGGCGGTGATTTTCCCGCCCCATCCCCTGCGTGCGCTGGCTTTGACCCCGCCCGAGTCGGTGCGGGTTGTGATTTTGGGCCAGGACCCGTACCACGGCCGGGGCCAGGCTGAAGGGCTGGCGTTTTCGGTCGCGCCAGGAACGCCACCACCACCTTCCTTGCGCAATATCTTCAAGGAAATCCAGCGTGACCTGGGCACACCGCCACCTGTTTTTCCCGTACCGGGTGGTAGCCTGGTCAAATGGGCTGAAAACGGCGTGCTGCTGCTCAACACCTGCCTGACGGTAGAAGAGGGCCTGCCCGCCAGCCACGCCAAACGCGGCTGGGAGCAACTGACCGATGCCGTCATCAGGCACGTGTCAGAGCATCAGCAAAACGTCGTTTTCATGCTTTGGGGCGCACATGCTCAAGGCAAACGGGACCTGGTCGATGCGAGTCGCCACAAAATCCTGCTGGCCAATCACCCTTCTCCTTTGTCAGCTTTGCGTCCCCCTCTGCCGTTTATTGGTTGCGGACATTTTTCAGTGGCACGTGCATGGCGACAAGCGCATCACCACTCTTAAATGCATCGCAACGACTAGCCAAGTGCCATAAAAGCATGGCATAATCCAAGGTTCGCTTGAAGGATGGGTGTCCGAGTGGCTAAAGGAGGCAGACTGTAAATCTGCTCGCTAACGCGTACGCTGGTTCGAATCCAGCCTCATCCACCAGTTTATGTGTCAATGGCTCTGCTCAAGTATTGGCAAATAAACGAATAAAGCGATTGGACAAGGTAAATTAGTACAGCTGCGCGGGAGTAGTTCAATGGTAGAACCCTAGCCTTCCAAGCTAATGACGCGGGTCCGATTCCCGTCTCCCGCTCCATTTTTTGGGTGCGGCTTTGCTGATTGATTTTGAGCCAGTGTTGGTTGTCAGGCTTGGTTAGTTTTAAATTCAGCCCATTTGGCTCAGTGGCAGAGCACTCCCTTGGTAAGGGAGAGGTCCCGGGTCCGATTCCCGGAATGGGCACCATATTTGAGTCAGCGCCGCGCGGCCTCGTGTGGCGGTAGGCTGTAGTGTTAATTCGTTTGTAGCTCTTCATAAATTTCTGGAGTTGAGAAAATGGCAAAAGGCAAATTTGAGCGGACCAAACCGCACGTCAACGTCGGCACGATTGGCCACGTCGACCACGGCAAGACCACCCTGACCGCAGCAATCACCACCGTCTTGGCAGCCAAGTTCGGCGGCGAAGCCAAAGGCT